>JAXHVQ010000003.1:35452-96394 GCA_034189065.1 Cyanobacteriota bacterium | reverse complement strand
ACTAACGCTCCATTGACCAATTCAAATTTACCCTCTCCTTGAGGATATTGTTTAAGATAATCTTCAAACGTTAATTTAACAGGTATTGTTACCATATTTCCTCAAACTTTACATTAATAATTTGTTATTCTTTTTATCCTACAAAACTTAACAGAGTCAAGTAGGGTGTGTTAGCGGAGCGTAACGCACCATTACACTTAACAGGGAATCAGGACATCCGTTCGTCGCAAAACGCTCAAATCTTCCTCATCCAAATTTGCAGGCGTTCCACTGCGAATCAGTTCCACAAAATCTTCATTGGGGACCATAATACACAGACAATATAAACGACCTTTGCCCGTATTTTCAATTTCATGAATTCCGGTGGGCGGCACCAATAAGCTGTCGCCAGCTTGAATTGAAACCGTCTTGCCATCGCAACTGGCGATTCCTTCTCCCTTAAGAACAAAAAACATTTCAACGGCAATATTATGACGGTTGGGGGGAGTTTTTCCGCCCACATCGAAGATTTCAACGCACAACGTTAACGAGGCATGGGCGGCGTTGGGATCGAATACAATCGCTAAGCGGTTGCTATCGTGGGGACTAATGCGATACCCTTGATAGTCACTGGGAGATTTAGCGACCGGAATCATGCAACGATTGCTTTCAGTTTCCATTGTCCTCTCCTGTTTGAAGAGCGGTTTTCAGTTGAGTTGAATCGGTAACAAAACCAAAGCATTGATTGATATTGTATATAGTTGCCGGATAGCAATAGTCGGGAGAAGTCGTCGCCGCACAATCCTGGATCAAAATACAGTCATATCCCAAACAATTTGCATCTTGTAATGTTAACATCACGCATTGATCGACATTGACACCGGCAAAGAATAACGTTGTTTTTCCTAAATTGCGGAGAATACTATCGAGGGCGGTATCCCAAAAGCCACTCATGCGATATTTATCAACGCAAATATCTTCTGGTTGTTGTTGAAGTTCGTCTACCACTGCTGCTGCCCAACTGCCTTGGGTGAGGACGGGGGCGTTGCGTTTGGGTAACGGATCTCCCAATCCCACTCCAGCACCAGTAGGATTGTAAACGTGGCGCAAAGCGGGGCTAATATTGAGGAGATCGGGACGATTGCCCCAGTTTACCCAGATAATGGGAACGTCGCGCGATCGCAATACGGGTAATACCTGTTGTAACGGTTCGATGGGAGTCCTCGCAGGCGTAACATCCACTCCAATATGCGCCAACCAACCGTCGGGATGACAGAAATCGTTCTGCATATCGATGACGAGGAAGGCTGTTTTGCTTAAGTCTAGGCGCAGAGTTTTTGTATCGGTGGAAAGCGTTATCGGACGCAATTCTAGGGGAGGACGAGTCAAATCCGCGATCGCCTCGTTCACTCGCCACGCATTGGGCGGCGTACCTAACAGTCGTAGGGGATGTTCGCTCATAAATCGGCAACCAGCTTACAGATTAAAGTCTTTTATAGCATTCTTTCGTCGGCGATCGCGTAGGGTCGCCTTATCGTGCATTGCAGGTACCGATCGCAAAGCCTAAATAGAAGAAATAACGGTGGGACGAGGAAATTGAGACATGGCGTTTGATTAGAGAGTTCGCGCGATCTTTTCCCCAGAGCGTTATGATTCCCCGCTCGGGAAAAGATTTGATGGTATCCTAGTAGGAGATTGAGGAAAGATAAGACTGCACCCCGATAAATGACCGAATCTTCTCGCCCTACCAACAATAGCAATGATTCCGATCCCGAAAATATTCACGGTGCCACCGATCCAAAGAAGTGTCGAGGTATGGAAAAAAAGTATGGGTGGACACTTAAGGAGATTCGTCCTAACCCGGATCCAATCCTTAAAGTAAATTGCGTTTTCTATGGCGAACAGACTTCATTTCAGGATATGTGGGGCGATTATCAGGATTGATAGAACTGTAGAAGGAAGGACTCGTTAGATATGGCTGAAGTTTGGATTGTTTATAAAGCGGAAGAGATGGACGCTCCCGGATGGGAAGAGCGTCAACTTATGCCGAGAGGAGGTATTACAGACATTCTCTGGGAGAACTGGAGTGCTGAGAAAGTTCCTACATTACCCAAACCAGGCGATCGCACTCGCGATTATAAGTCAGACGAGAGCGGATTTACCACCCACGGCAAGGATGGGGATTGGATCGTGACTCGCGTCGAGCAGTTTTCTAGCTTCGATACCGATTTACGCATTGTCGTTGCCTATTGTCAATATCAGCCAATTGAGGCACAATGGCAGGAGTTACGACGCGGGAAGCCGGTTGACGAGTTGTTGGAAGCTGAGGGCGCTGCTTTTTAAAATAGGACTTATCGGCTCGCTATAGCGTTTCTAAATGAAATGTAGACAATAGAAGAATATTACAGACCTTTAACAACTCCTCAAAGCCTCTTGAATTCTTCTATTCTTCTATTCTGAATTCCTCCATAAAGGTTTTACAACTCAAATAAAAACGCTATATAACTAATTCTGATATGACTGCTCTGACAATTCCAGAGGCACGAAAACTCCTTAAGACCTATAGTTGTATTCAGACCCGAACGGTTGAATCTGACGTTGAAAAAGAACAATTGCGGCAAGCTTTATTGCTTTTGACCCAAGCCTCAGATTATGAAAACTTGGGTATTTGTGCTGATAGTGCAGAGCAAGGATTTACAGCATTAACGAGTTATTTGAAAGCGATGGGGTACGAAACCGCTTTAGAAAATGTAAATTTGACTGAAGCTCCTGCGCCGATTTATATTAAGTTTAATACCCAAAAACTCGCCCACTACTGCGATCGCTATGTCGGCGAGTATCGTGGCGTGTTAGTCTCCTGCCAATCGGAAGACGACGAAGTGAACGGAACTTATGGACATTTACCCCTAGATTTATTCGAGAATTAAAATCGCGACCCGATAAGCGTATAATTAAAAGCGGTGACGAATTTTTCGTCTCCTATTTTCAAAAAAAGCAAGCAAACGGCGATCGCGCTCTTGGGGTTCCCTCAAACAAACCTCAGTCCGCGATCGCGTTTTGTCTCAACTTCTCCACAACATTGAGTCGCGGGTTCTATAGCATTTTGCCTGTTTACTGATGATAAATGGTCGCAGCCAAACCCTGCCCTCGCAATTGTTCGACCAACCGTTTGGCATCCTCTTCGCGCAAAAACGCTCCCATTTGAATGCCGGGTTCCGAATTAAAAGTACGGGCGTAAGCATCGGGAACAATCGTCCTCGCGCGCTGCAAAGACGCTGCATCGCTATAGTTCGCCGTCACGTAATAAAAGCGATCGCCGGGAGGAGGAGGGGGAGCAACGGTAACATTTTGCGGAGCAGGAGCAGGACTTGCCGCTTCGGGGGGGTTCGCTTCAGAAGCGGCGGGTTCTGTGGGGGAAATGAGCGCGCGCGTTAGGTTAGAGGGATTTCCTGGAACCGCTCCGGGCAACACCACCGGCGCGCCATCGGGCGAGGGAACGGGTGCGGCATCGGGCAGTGCGGCAACCGAAGGAGAAGGACTGGGTTCGATGGTACTTAAATTATCGATATCTAATTCTACAAATTCATCGGTATCCAGTTTGAGCTGTTCGCTGTCGGAGGGTTGAGCTGTTGCGTCCGGGGATGGGGGGGAGTCTGAATTTCCCGCAACGGGCGTTGTTGTGGGCTTAAACCAGCGATCGCCCCCCAAACGACTGACAATGCCGGGGTCTAAAATAGCGGCTCCCAACAAGGTTGCTGCAACTAACACCAGCAGCATCGAGCCAACCCCCAAAGGACTCAAAAGGCGTTTGGTTAAAGTTGGTGTTGGAGCGGTTTCCTGACTGTTACTTTCTTGTTCGAGGTCGCGCAGGAGCTGTTCTGAGGATTCTAGATAATCGTCGGGAGTGGGTTCGTCGAGTTGACTTGGGGACTCTATGGGGGGCAGAGGGATGCCATCGCCTTCTGAGGGGGGCTCGAACTCGGTTTCGCGATCGGGCTGTTGTGCGGGCAATGGTGAGGGAACGATCGCGCCCGCAGGGTCTACCGTAAGTGCCGGAAGGATTAAAGACTGAGGCGAGGTGGAAGCGGCTGGACTCTCCCCGCGATCGGCTCGCTGTCGTCGGTACCGCGCCAGTTCTGCTTCGAGCTGTACGTCCATACAGCTTAGGGCTGCCGATAACGTGGGATGCGGCTTAGAGGCTTGAGAAGTCTCGGCGGGGGTACGTCTGCTCATAGCGATCTTTAGTTTTGAGGGTCTCGGCTATAAGTTTACCGAAGGCTTTCCGTTATGGGAACTGCTTTGTCTCGATTCGTCGTTGGTCAGCCAGCATTCAGTTTTAGGTTTTGGGTTTTGAGGTTTCAGGTTTCAAACTCCCCGTCTCCCCTGCTCCCCGTCTCCCGCTCTCCCCCTCTCCCGCTCCCCCGCTCCCCATCCCCTCAGCTCTCACTCTCACCGCGTATTTTTAGGACTCCATCTCCTCCGAGTCCTCACGGTTTTTGCACGAGAATGTCCTCTTAATTTTCGTTGCCGTCAAGATACTTGGGAAACTATAAAGAAAATCTTAAATTAATTTTGTAGTCCCTGAAAGAGAGATTATTCTAGTTTAAGGACTGCATAAGTCTTAACTATCTTAGACATTTCGATAGTGTTTTGCTCGATCCCCAAGGCTTTTTAGCTGGAAGCTAGGGTAAATGAAAGCAAAATGGAGATGCTTATTGAGTGCTCGATCGCGATTTGTTTCAATTTGTTAAACATAAAAATTTTCAAATTCTGCCTGGGAAGCATCGAAAGAAGAAGCCCAAATTTACATCCACTTTTGACTAACTCAATTTCTTATGAGACCACAAACGTTCGGTAAGTCCACTTGTCGGTTTTGTCGCCACTACAAACCCGAAGGACGGCGCGGGGGAACCTGCCAACAGCTTGGAGTGCCGGTGCGGGGGTGTTGGAAAACGTGCAGTATCGGAACGCCAGCCCTGGGTGGCGATCGCGCTTTCTTAGGAGAAGATATCGTTCGTTTAGAAAACTCTTTAGCATTGGACTATATTACGAGTTCTGCCACGTTGGATTTGTGCGGCGCAGCAGAAGTCACTCCCTAAATTTTTGTCGCGATCGCGCGCCTCATGTCCATTTTCCTCAACCTTCAAACAATATCGCCCCTCCTCTACTAAAATAACCGCTCGAATTGCTTCGGGCGGCTTTCCATCGCTGTCAGTTTCGAGACAAGTCCTGCAGGACAGTAGTAGGATGTATGCCAGAAGAGCTTTCGGTCAAAAATAGATTGACTAACGCATTTTCGCACCGCGCGATCGCAGCAATCGCAAAATCCCTCTACAAATTGCGGCATACATCAACCCCATTTTCCCGACTTCATCGCCTCCTCTCGCGCAGCAGTATAAGTAGGTGGGCAAAAATAAACGCATAACCTCGAAAACCGTATTCCTTGCCAGGTAAGGGTTTTAGCTGGAGATATTGTTCTTTTAATTACGCCCACCTACTTAGTCTTTATTTATAGGGTGGGCAAGAGAATTTGGTATAAGATTAATTTTGTCCAAGGTAAATCCATTACCAATTGTCACTAAACCACCAGAAATATCACTAAAATATCCATCGACCTGTTATGCCTGAAATCATTTTGAATCTCCCAGAAGAAATTTTCTCCTCCCGTCGCCTTCCTCCTAATGAATTTGCAAGCGAGCTACGGCGAGCTGCGGCGATGTTCTGGTATCAGAAAAACGAAATTTCCCAAGAAAAAGCGGCTCAAATTGCTGGATTAAACCGCAGAGACTTTCTCGCTGCTCTTGCGCGCGAACAAGTTGATGTTTTTACAGTAGACTTTGAGGACTTACAACGGGAGTTAGACCGTGGCTAACCGTCCAGTTATTAATACCTCTCCTCTAATTTTCTTGACCCAAGCCAGTCAACTCGATTTGTTGCAGACAATTAGCACAGAATTTATTGTTCCTCAAGCAGTAGCATCGGAAATTCAAGCCTATGGCAATACGGACCCTACAACTATAGCTCTAGCCGAAACTGACTGGTTAATTGTCACTCAAAATTTTAGAACAATTGCGTCTTTCGGGAATGTATTTGTCCGATCGCGTTATCGATCGCGCCCTCACCTTAGTCGGAGAGTAGCCCACAATTATTAAAATAACCGCTCGAATTGCTTCGGGCGGTTCTGTTGTTGTTATCTCAATACCAACTCTAAAGCAAGGACAATTTTTACCTTTGCCCTTCTACTTCATCGCCTCCTCTCGCGCAGCGGCGGCGCGATCGGGATGGATGCCCAGACGGGTCAAATTCACGCGGCCGCGCGAGTCAATTTCCCGCACTTTGACAACCACTTCGTCACCCACTGCCACTTCATCTTCAACCTTCCCAACTCGTCCTTCTGCCAGTTGCGAAATGTGAATCATCCCCTCTTTTCCAGGCAAAATTTCCACAAATGCACCGATGGGAATAATACGAACCACATGGCCCACATAAACCTCGTCTTCCTCAATTTTGTGGGTCATCCCCTCAATGATTTTCATGGCCTTCATCGCCTTTTCCTTATCCGTCGAGGAAATGACCACCGTTCCGTCATCTTCAATATCCACCTTCGCGCCGGTTTGTTCGACAATTCCCTTAATCGTCTTCCCTCCCGGTCCAATGACCAACCCAATAGAGTCGGGGTCGATCTTCATCGTCAATAGGCGAGGCGCATGGGCCGATAAATCCGATCGCGGTTCGCCCAAGGCATCGGTCATCTTTTCGAGGATGTGCAGGCGGGCGGGTAGGGCTTGCCGAATGGCTTGGTCGATGACTTCCATCGGCAGTCCCGTAATTTTCATATCCATTTGCAAAGCTGTAATACCGCTATCGGTACCCGCCACCTTAAAGTCCATATCGCCCAAGAAATCCTCGATTCCTTGGATGTCAGTGAGAACGCGTACTTCCTCACCTTCTTTAATTAATCCCATTGCCGCGCCGCTGACGGGTTTGGCAATGGGAACGCCCGCATCCATCAGCGCTAGCGTCGAACCGCACACCGATCCCATCGAGGTAGAACCGTTGGACGATAGCACCTCCGAGACGACGCGCAGGACGTAGGGAAACTCTTCCCTTGGCGGCAAAACGGGAACAATTGCGCGTTCTGCCAGGGCCCCGTGACCGATTTCCCGACGGCCGGGGGACCGCATGGGCTTGGTTTCGCCCACGGAGTAGGGAGGGAAGTTGTAATGATGGAGATAGCGCTTTTGTCCTTCGGGATGGAGGTCGTCGAGTTCCTGGGCATCGCCGGGAGTGCCGAGGGTGACGAGGGAGAGGACTTGGGTCAGTCCGCGCTGGAATAAACCCGAACCGTGAACGCGCGGCGGCAACAGACTCACCTGACACGATACCGGACGCACTTCGTCGAGTTTGCGACCGTCTACGCGGGTGTCTTTTTCGACAATTTGACGGCGCATCAAGGTTTTGGTCAGCTTCTTAAACGTTTTGGCGATCGCGCCCGAATCTTCGGCTGTCGCCACTTTCAGCGCATCATCTTCGGGAAACTCCGCGATCGCGGTCTCAATTTCCTTCTCGCGAATCTCATCGAGGAGGGCATCGCGCCCGTTTTTATCCAAATCAAACTGAGAGAGAACCCCTTCAATCCCCTCCGTCGCGCGATCGCGCACAAACTCCTCCAATGCCTCATTTGTCGGCGGCGCTTCGGCTGTAACCACCTCCAAACCCAACTCTACCAACAACTCCTGCTGAGTTGCGATCAAATTCTGAACCGCTTCGTAGCCAAACTCAATAGCTTCAATAATATCCTGTTCCGGCAACTGATTCGCCCCCGCTTCTACCATCACCACCCCGTCGGGGCTGCCAGCGACGACCAAATCCAAATCTCCATCTTCCACTTCCTTATAGGTCGGATTAATGATAAAATCATCTCCCACGAGCCCCACGCGCACTGCTGCCATCGGACCTTGGAAAGGAATTTGGGCCAGTAGCACCGCCACTGAAGCCCCCGTTACCGCCAAAACATCGGGCGGCACCTGTTCGTCGAGAGAGAGGGTTGTTGCTATGATTTGAATATCATCCCTGATCCATTGAGGAAACAACGGGCGCAGAGGTCGGTCGATCAAGCGGCTGGTTAGCGTAACCTTTTCGGGAGGGCGACCTTCGCGTCGCAAAAAACCACCTGGAATTCGACCCGCAGCGTAGAGTCTTTCTTCGTAATCGACCAACAAGGGCAAAAAATCCATACCTTCTCGTCCGGGAGAACGAGTTGCCGTTACCAAAACCGTCGTATCTCCCGATTCAATCAATACCGAACCCCCAGCTTGGGGTGCAAGTAAGCCCGCCTTGAGCCGAATATCCCGTCCTTCTACAAAGGATATCGACTTATTTATCTCTTGCATCTGTCGTGCTTTTCCTTTCTAATATCGCTCTATCTTCTTCTTCTGGAAATCCTAGCACTTCTGGACTCGTGCTGCGACTATAGTGAAATTATCGAGTTGGAGGTTAAAACTCGCACAGTGTTAGAGATTTCCCAAAGACAAGTCTCGAAGTAACAGCAGCTTCCGGAGGTTGCACTTCCTCGGAAACTGCTACCCCGAACAGCATTCACCACTCACTCCTAAGATCATGGCCACTCTGCACGGTAGTTGGATATTTCATAAAGGTAAACGCTATTTTTGGATTTGGGGAGAGATTTGGCGCGCTCGAGGAGGGGTGGAAAGGTCGGCGGACCGGGGAGTCGTTGCGTCCCATCCTTTCGCGATGAAGCCGTCGGAGATGTTGGAGACTTGTACTGCTCGCCAACTGCCTTTGTCTCAAATTCTCCAAGAACCGCTGGAGGTTCGCTGGCAGCGTCAAATACTGGCGCTACCGAGTCGGCGGGAGGCTGAGGAAGCACCGCTTTTACCGCTGCTGTCGGGCCAGCAGCGCGGGGACGATGGAGAGACGGACGCTGCGCCTTTGGCGTGGTGGGAGGTGGAAGGCGTGGCCCTTGATGGCGATGAAACGGCGCGCTTTCTCCAGGCGCTACCGTTGGGTGCAATTGAGGCAACCCATTCCTATTTAGGCGGTTCGTTGTGTTTTTGGTCCCAGGTGTACCGTTGGAGTTTGGATTTGGTGGCGCGCTGTAAGTTTTTGCCCGAACTGAAATGGGAGGAGGGGAACGAGGCGGATAGTTACTGGTCTCCTCTCCTCGATAGCGCGGTCGATCGCGCGCGCTTGGCGAGTTTTGTTAAGGGGATGCCGTCGGTTTGTCGTGCCTACCCGCCTGCAGGAAAAGTGGCGGCGATCGCGCGCGTTAAGGATTGGGTCGAACCGCAAGCTTTATTATTAAACTTTTTGAGTGCAATTGTGGACGCACAGGTGCGTCTCGGGCTCGAAGGCAGTCTCAAACCGACCAAAGGCGAACCCGTGCAACAGTGGTTGCAAACGCTCTCCAAAGGGTCGGGAACGCTGCAAGGGGAACCGGAACAACTCGAGCGACTCGGAACGGCAATTGCTACCTGGATTTTTCCGGTGCGAGATTATGTGGTTTCGCCCGAGGTGCAAAAATTGGGCGGCGATCGCTTTACCCCTTGCTTTGTCTTGCAACCGCCGACCGACGGGGAAGTTCGATGGGGCAAACTCGATTGGAAGTTGAATTATTATTTGCAGTCGGCAAGCGATCCCGATTTATTGGTCGATGCGGCGACGATTTGGCAGCATCCCGTGGATGAATGGATTTATGAAGGGCGCGCCATCGCCAATCCCCAAGAAACTCTCCTCAAAGGGTTGGGATTAGCAGCTCGTTTATACCCTCCCATTGAAGCCAGTTTAAACCAGCGACAGCCCGTTCAGTGCATCTTAAATCCCATTGAAGTTTACGAGTTTGTCCGCTCGAGCGCGTGGCAGTTACAAGATAATGGATTCGGTATTATTGTTCCCCCCGGATTGGCTTCAGGTACGGGAGAACAACGCTTGGGATTGAAGATTACAGCTAAAGTTTCCCCAAAAAAAGGCGATCGCTTGGGGTTGAAAACGCCCCTGGACTATCGACTCGAATTAGCTGTGGGAGAAACCAGTCTTTCTCGAGCAGATTTCGAGCGCCTCTTAGCACAACAATCACCTTTAGTCAAGGCAAACGGACAGTGGTTAGCGCTACAACCGGCTGACGTGCGCGCCGCCCAAGCTATTTTATCGCCGTCCCAGGAAGCCATTGAATTGGCAGTTGAAGATGCGTTGCGCTTGAGTACGGGAGAGACAAAAACCCTGGCGAAATTACCCGTTTTTAACTTTGAATCTTCAGGCGTATTGAAAGAATTAATTGGGAATTTAATTGAAAATAAACCCATCGAAACCATTGAAATTCCCGAAGGATTTTGCGGCGAATTGCGCCCGTATCAACTGCGTGGCGTAAGTTGGTTGGCTTTTTTAGAACGCTGGAGTTTGGGCGCGTGTTTGGCTGATGATATGGGATTGGGAAAAACGCCACAATTTTTGGCATTTTTGTTACATTTACAAGAGCGAGAATCTTTAGGAAAACCAACGCTGGTGGTTTGTCCCACCTCAGTTTTGGGCAACTGGGAGCGAGAAGTTCAAAAATTTGCCCCCACCCTTTCGACCTATATTCACCACGGCGATAAGCGCAGTAAAGGGAAAATTTTTGCGAAAAAAGTACAAGATAAAAATTTAGTCATGACCAGTTATCCCTTGCTGTATCGGGATGTAAAAACCCTCGAAGCTGTGGAATGGGAAGGCGTAGTTCTCGACGAAGCGCAGAATATTAAGAATCCCCAAGCAAAACAGTCCCAAGCTGCGCGAGATTTAAAAGCGGGTTTTCGCATGGCGCTAACGGGAACGCCGGTGGAAAATCGCCTTTCTGAATTGTGGTCGATTTTAGAATTTCTCAATCCCGGTTTTTTAGGAGGACAGCAATTCTTTCAGCGTCGCTTTGCCATCCCCATCGAAAAATATGGCGATCGCGACTCCTTACAACAATTGCGATCGCTCGTTCGTCCCTTCATCCTTCGCCGCCTCAAAACCGATGGCGAAATTATTCAAGATTTGCCCGAAAAGCAGGAAATGACAGTGTTTTGCGGTTTATCTGCCGAACAAGCATCCCTGTATCAACAGTTGGCAGACGAGTCTCTTAAAACCATTGAAGAATCCCAAGGCATTCAACGCCACGGGTTGATTTTAACCCTCCTGCTCAAACTCAAGCAAGTGTGCAATCATCCCGCCCATTATTTGAGAGAAAATCGCCTCCAACGAGGCGAACGTTCGGGGAAATTGTTGCGCTTGCAAGAAATGTTAGAAGAGGTTTTAGCAGAAGGCGATCGCGCTTTGATTTTCACCCAGTTTGCCGAATGGGGGAAACTCTTGCAACCCTATCTCCGGCGGCAACTGGGCGAGGAGGTGCTATTTTTGTATGGTTCCACATCGCGCGATCGCCGTCAAGAAATGGTCGATCGCTTCCAAAACGATCCCGAAGGACCTCGCATTCTCATTTTATCCCTTAAAGCGGGCGGAACGGGGTTAAACTTAACGCGGGCCAATCACGTTTTTCATGTCGATCGCTGGTGGAACCCCGCCGTCGAAGATCAAGCCACCGATCGCGCTTTTCGCATCGGACAACAGCGCAACGTTCAGGTTCATAAATTTGTCTGTACCGGAACTCTCGAAGAACGCATTAATGAGATTATCGAAAGTAAAAAACAACTCGCCGAACAAACCGTAGATGCGGGGGAACAATGGTTAACTCAACTCGATACCGAACAACTGCGCAATTTATTATTACTCGATCGCAGTACTGTTCTCGACGATGAAAAGGATTAAATTTGTCGAGCGAACTTGGTTAGTAGAAACGTTCGGAGGGTTTTGAATCGCTTAAAGAGTTACTTGAATCTCATCATAATTTCCAAAAACTTGAGTTGAGAGATATCTTAACTCTTCGTCTTGGAAAATTGAACGATACAATGGATCGTCAATGAAGCTTCTCCATCGATACGCAGTATTTTGTAGCTTTTGAGGATTTCGTCTAGCGGCAAGCTTGTCGAAGGAACTTCCACCTCCAAAATGTTCTACTTCTAGGAATGGAGAGCCTGAAGTATTAAATCCAATCTTGTTTGCAACGTCTACCCTGTAATTATTGTCCACACACCATTGATTATAATTAATGCAAATAGTAGGGTCTGGAAAAGTGGAGGATTCACCCAAATGAATGCGTGCATATTGTTTAAACAAATTGACAAACTTGGAGCAGTTTTTTGACCGCATCATCTTACTCTTTAGTAAGCTTGCAAAAAGGTTATAAGCATCTCTTAAAATTACAATATTTACGACTCGCTCGCTTTCTCCAACATAGGCACTATAGTCCCGATTAGAAAGACACAAATTCTCACTACTACTATCAAATATTTTGTTCTCGAAGCTCAATATCAAACACTCCTTTGGACGATATGCTCGAATATATTCAATATTGACTTTGGGATCGACACGAACAAAGATCATTTTGGTGGGCTGGTTAATTTGATACTTGAGAAAGCTAGTTATCTTAGGTTTACACTTCCAAAAACTCATCCCCTTGACGGACATCAGAGCAAACGACTTGTAGGGATCGGGATCGGGTGTTAAACCAACATTATTAAGATGAACCACTGCACCATTAAAATGTTTAAAAATCCAATAAATAATAGCATGATTTCCACTTCTTTTGATTCCGTACACTCGAATTTCGTGTTTGTTAGTTGTAACCATATCTGACCTTTCCATCATAAAATTATAGAATAGCAATCCAGAATTTATTGTATTCGCAAAGACTGTAAAGTCTTACCTTATCTTTACCAAAGTGGAATATCTCAACAAAACTTGATATGAGACGTAATTCACTCCTGAATTTTAGCCTGAATAAACACCTGCAAAGCAGTATTCCAAAGCACATACCCTTGCTGATTCAGGTGTAACCCATCGGTACTAAACTCTGTTTTTAACTTCCCTTCTTTGTCGGCAAACAGAGGATAGAGATTGAGATAAAAAATCCCTTCCGATTCAGCAATATCCTTTAATTGTTCGTTAATGCCTTGGATGCGTCGGTTGGGCAATTGCAGGAGGCGATCGCGGCCTTCCCAAGTGGCGCGCTCGGCGCTGTGAGGTAAAATCGATTGCAGGACAATTCTTGACTCGGGATGCGCTCGTTTCAAATAGCGGACGATGGCGTGTTGGTTGGCAACGACGGTATCCCCTTCAATGCCTTTGAGCAAATCGTTAATCCCGATCATCACAAAAATGACATCGGGTTTCGTCTCGTCGAGCAACGACAAGCGCCTCAGCAATCCTACCGTCGTTTCCCCAGAAATGCCTTGATTCAACCAGAGTTTTTCCGAGGGAAGTAATTCTTGGGGAAACCACAGGCTAATGGAATCGCCGAGCAAAACGTAAAGATCGTCGGGTTGAGTTTGGGCGGCAACGTTCGCCTCCTGACTCAGCAGCGTCACCCACTGTTGGTAATTGAGTTTGCGCGCATCTCCAACTTCGAGAAAACTTTCATTTCGGGTTTGGGCGAGCAGTTCGCTTTTGGGGAGGGTGGCACCCAACTGTACAATTGCAGGAAACGGGGGTTCGCGCTGCCACAAATAGGCGATCGCGAACAATAATACTCCATTAACCATCAGCGATAAAATTGCCCAACGAGGATAGTACTTCAAGGGAAATCGATCTGCAAGCAGTGCTTCTACATCTTTTTACCACAACCCCAGCGCGGTTTAAGCTGTTGTCGCACTAAAAAAAATGAGTTTTCCATAGAACCTCGCTTGGGTGATTTCAACCCCTTCAATCTCTCACGCTCTTGTCCAAAGCGATTGCGCACAGAGTATTGTGTGCGATAGAGGTGCGACGGCTTTTCGCGATCGGCGATCGCGAAAAACTTCAGTAGCCAAACCGGTAGCTTTACAAAAATTTATATTTTCTCTAATCTTTTAATATACGTCCCGGGCGATACTGCTCGGGTCGGGCACATGACTCCTTTCAAAGGAAAGACAAATTCCTCGACTCATCCAAACATCCACATCAGCAATTACGCACCAGCAACAGTTATGGTTCAAGCCAAGCCCTACTCAAAATTACCAACTGGGCATCAGTTCTCCTCCCTAGAGTCGGAGCAAATTATTCGCTTCGAGCATCCAGAAAAGTACCGAACCTCCGAGTGGTACACCGGGCAAGGAGAAATCACCGCTAGTGGAGACAGCCGCTCCTTTGAAGTTTGTGCAACTTATACCCTCAAGGCAGAAGTTAAGCTTACCAACGGAGTCTTCGAGCCGTCTAATCCAACGCTCGCCAACATTTACCGGGGTCGCAGTCGTTGCGTCGCCATTGTCGATAAAACCGTTGACGAGCTGTATGGAACGGCGCTGCGTCGCTATTTCGAGCATTACGAAATCCCCTTAGAATTGCTCCCCTGTCGAGCGTGGGAATCGGATAAAACCCCCGAAACCGTCCAGCACTTGTTGAAATTCCTCGGCAAAGACGGCTGCGACGTATCTCGCAACGAACCCGTCCTCGTCGTCGGCGGCGGCGTTCTCAGCGACGTAGGGGGACTCGCTTGCGCCCTCCAGCACCGGCGCACGCCCTATATCATGGTCGGGACAACTGTTGTCGCCGCCATTGACGCGGGTCCCTCGCCTCGCACCTGCACCAACGGCGCTCAATTTAAGAACAGTATTGGAGCCTATCATCCGCCGGTACTGACGTTGGTAGACCGCAACTTCTTCAAGACATTGGCAACAGGTCACATCCGCAACGGCATGGCGGAAATCATCAAAATGGCGGTGACAGACGATCCGGTATTATTCGAGTTGATGGAACAATACGGACCGCGTTTAGTGGAGACTCACTTTGGCACCCTCGACAGCGACGAACAACTGGCAGACATTGCCGATAAAGTTATTTATCGAGCGCTGTTCTCTTACATGAAGCACGAAGGGACGAATATGTTCGAGACTTACCAAGATCGTCCCCACGCCTACGGCCACACTTGGAGTCCTCGCTTCGAGCCCGCCGCTAAATTGATGCACGGCCACGCTGTTACTATTGGTATGGCTTTTGGTGCGAGTTTAGCCGTGGAGATGGGCTGGCTCGAGCCGGCAGACCGCGATCGCATAATTAATTTATGTCGCTCTATTGGTCTCTCGGTTTACCACCCCATCCTCGAAAATCTCGACCTCATGCTCGAAGGTCAAAAAAATATGCAGCGCAAGCGCGGAGAAGGAGGACTGTGGGCTCCCCTTCCCACGGGCATTGGTTCCTGCGACTACGCCCAACAAGTCTCCCCCCAACTGCTGCAAGCTGCCGTCAAAAACCACAAGCAGTTTTGTTCTTCCTTACCTTCGGGCGGCGCGGGTCAAGAAATGTACCTCAGCGACCTCGGTCTCGAATAATGAGGAATGAAGCATGAATAAGTTGTCAGAAATTCCAACAACCGCGCGTCCCGTCACTCCTTTGGGCATTTTGGTACAACAGCTTGAAGCCGTTGTTCGACAGGCGAAACAGGAAAATGTCTCTGCTTCCCTGCTGGACTCCTTGCAACAGGCCTTTGACTTAGCCGCCGGAATTGACCCCTATCTCGAAGACTGTACGACCTCCCCCTCTGCCGCCTTAGCCGCCCTCGCCCAGAAAACGGCGGCAGAAGATTGGAGCAAACGCTTTTCCGATGGAGAAACGGTGCGCCAGTTGGAACAGGAGATGCTGTCGGGGCATATTGAGGGACAAACCCTCAAGTTATTGACCTATGTCACTCGAGCCAAGCGCATCCTAGAGGTCGGGATGTTTACTGGATATTCGGCCTTAGCGATGGCAGAAGCCTTGCCAGAAGATGGATTGCTTGTGGCCTGCGAAGTAGACCAATATGTGGCAGACTTTGCCCGCGCCTGCTTTGAAGAGTCGCCCCACGGCAGTAAAATTAAGGTTGAAGTTGCTCCGGCTTTGGAGACCCTACAAAAGTTGGCAGAGGCTGGGGAATCTTTCGATTTGGTGTTTATTGATGCCGATAAGAAGGAGTATGTTGATTACTTCAAGATTCTGCTGGAAGGGGGTTTATTGGCTCCTGACGGCTTGATTGGCGTGGATAATACCTTACTTCAAGGACAGCCCTATTTGTCGGCAGACCAGCGCACTGCTAATGGGGAGGCGATCGCGCAATTTAATCGTTTTGTTGCAGACGATCCGCGAGTGGAACAAGTTCTCTTACCCTTGAGAGATGGTCTCACTCTCATTCGGTGCAAGTAAAGCGCCGAGACACTAAGCTCCGGGTTTGGGGTTTTGTTAGTTTAAAGACTTAAAACTCTTATACGGACGTTTTGTGAAACGTCCTTACCTGGACCTTTTGAGCGAGCTAATAATTTTCGGAAATCCCGGAGATTATTAGCTCCTCTATAATGAATAATGAATAATGAATTTTAGACTTTCCTCGCTCTAAATCCTCTTCTTTCAAAGAGAGGTCATCATTCATTATTCCGAAGTAAAAACCAGTTTTGAATTACGAATTACAAATTACGAACTACGAATTATAATATGAAACCCTTATCGTCGCTTTCTGTAAAAACTACCGCTTTATTGAGAAATTTGGGAACTTTGATGTTGCTCGCGATCGCGTTCCCCATTAACCTGACTCTCGTGGTTCTTGCCTTATTGTGGAATGGCATCAGTTCGCCCTTCAAAAAGCGGAAAAAGCACGAAAATCAGCAAACCATTCTTATCACCGGCGGAAAAATGACCAAGGCGTTGCAACTCGCTCGCTCGTTTCATGCCGCCGGACATCGCGTTATTTTAATTGAAACTCATAAGTATTGGCTGTCGGGTCATCGTTTTTCCAATGCCGTTTATAAGTTTTATACCGTCCCAGCGCCCGAAAAAGAACCAGAAGATTATTGTCAAGCTATCTTAAAGATTGTTAAAGAAGAAAATGTCGATACTTTTATTCCAGTATCGAGTCCAGTTGCCAGTTATTATGACGCTCTTGCCGGGGAACTTATTGCACCTCATTGTCAGGTCATCCACTTTTCCCCTGAAACCACAAAACTGTTGGATAATAAATTTGCCCTGTGCGATAAAGCGCGTCATTTAGGTCTATCTTCTCCTAAAGCATTTCTCATTGAAAATCCTCAACAAATCCTCGATTTTGATTTTGCTTCAGACGGCAGTAAATATCTACTGAAAAGTATTCGTTACGACTCAGTTTCTCGTTTGGATATGACTCAGTTACCCTTTGAAGGCATGGAAGAGTATGTCAAAACGCTGGCGATCGCTCCAGAAAATCCTTGGGCAATGCAAGAGTTTATTACGGGGCAAGAATATTGCACCCACAGTACGGTACGAAAGGGCAAAGTTAGGCTTCATTGTTGCTCCAAGTCTTCTCCGTTTCAAGTGAATTACGAGCATATTGACAAGCCCGAAATCTATGCTTGGGTCGAGAAGTTTGTCAAGGAATTGAACTTAACCGGTCAAATTTCCTTTGATTTTATACAAGCCGAAAATGGAACGGTTTACCCCATTGAGTGCAATCCCCGCACCCATTCTGCTATTACGATGTTTTACAATCATCCCGGACTGGCGGATGCGTATTTGAAAGATGGCGAGGAGAACGAACTACCTATTGTACCGCTTCCCGACAGCAAGCCAACCTATTGGATTTATCACGAAATTTGGCGGCTGACGGAGGTGCGATCGCTGTCGGATTTAAATTCATGGATTGGGAAAATTGTCAAGGGGACGGATGCAATTTTTCAACCCGAAGATCCGCTCCCCTTTTTAACGGTTCCTCACTGGCAAATTACTGTATTGTTGTTGAAAAATTTGCAGAAACTCAAGGGTTGGGTCAGAATCGATTTTAATATTGGGAAGTTAGTAGAGTTGGGAGGAGATTAGACGACAAGCACCCGGATAAAGATAAATGTAGGGCGAACAAGGCACTTCATATAAGAGAAAACCCAATTTTTACGAAAAAGTATCTTTGTCCCATATTTTTCCGAAGCGAATGTTTCGGACTAGCGAGCAAATCCAGGAGTTTAAAGTCACACTCGATGAAAAAGTAGGTCAAGCTATATTTTAATTAAACGGAAATTAATTAAAAATTAATTACAAAGTCTGTCAAAATAAACGATTAATGTTGAATTTATTTAAAAGAGTATATTGTTTTAACTTAAATGAGCAAACAAGTTGGAATTGCAGTTACATTTATCCTCTTTCTGCTGTTATTCACAGCCGTGGGAATTTTCTCGGCAACCCGCAAACAAAATACCACAACAGATTATTTGCTGGCTAGCCGCAATGTCAGTCCTTGGCTAACAGCCCTTTCCGCAATGGCAACGGGACAAAGCGGCTTATTATTTATCGGTCAAGTGGGATTTGCCTACACAACTGGAATTTCTTCCTTGTGGCTGACCATTGGTTGGGTCATTGGCGACTATTTGGCGTGGTGGTTCGTGTTTAAACGGTTGAGACAAATGTCCGAGGAAACAGCTTCCGATACCGTTTCATCATTCCTCAGCCGAAATATGAAAGGCGATCGCGCGATCGCGATTATTTCCGCCCTCATCACCCTCGCTTTCCTGGGAACCTACGCCGCTGCGCAACTGGTAGCGGGAAGCAAGGCCCTCAATACGGTATTTGGCTGGAACTATAATTTAGGTATTATTATCGGAACTGTTATTGTCGTCATTTACTGCTTTTCTGGAGGAATTCGCGCCTCAATTTGGACCGATGCAATCCAGGCAATTGTGATGCTGGGTTCCCTGTTACTGTTGTTAGGAATAGCGATTATTCGAGGCGGTGGAGTCGGGCAACTTTGGCAATCTTTGGCAGCCATTGACCCCAACTTAACAAGCTGGAATCCGACACAGCAACCGTGGGGATTTTTACCCTTCTTTTTAGGTTGGGTTGTTGCCGGTTTTGGCGTAGTCGGACAGCCTCATATTCTGGTGCGCGCGATGGCAATCGATTCGGCAGAAAATATTGGGTTTGCGAGAAATTTGAAAACCAGTGTAGGATTAACAAATTCGATCGCGTCAATGGGAATCGGCTTAGCAGCGCGGGTTTTGCTGCCGGATTTAATGACTTCGGGCGATCCCGAACTCGCCCTTCCCTATCTTTCTTTGGAATTATTACCCGTCGCCTTGGTCGGATTAATGCTAGCGGGACTGTTTTCGGCTACAATGTCTACGGCAGATTCGCAAATTCTGTCTTGTTCGGCGGCGCTGACTCAAGACCTATTTCCTGCTGCTGCTCGCTCTTATCGTTGGGCAAAGGTGGGAACGTTAACCGTAACTGCAATTATTTTAGCGATCGCGCTGATTGGAGGAAACAACGTTTTCGCCTTGGTTACGTTTTCTTGGTCGGCGCTGGCTTCGGGTTTGGGACCTTTACTAATTTTAAAAGTCTGGCAGCAACCTGTCAATGTTCCCACCGCGATCGCCATGATGGCAGCGGGTATTGCTGGGGCTTTAATTTGGAATTTAGGACTCAATCTCTCGGGTGCCATTTACGAAGTGCTTCCCGGCATGGCTGCGGGCCTCGCCGTCTACGGAATGGCTCGCTTATTCGCGCGTTTCCAACTCGTTCGTTCTTAGCAGGAGTACCATCAAATCAGTGCTACGCATTCTTCAATTAGTCGGTTCGGCTGAAAGTGACTTTTACGGCGACTTGTCCCGTCTCTACGCCAAAGACTGTCTCGCAGCAATGGCCAATTCGACGCGCTACCAATTTTATACGGCTTATGTGACGCGCGATCGCCAATGGCGGTTTCCCACATCCTTGAGTCGAGAAGATATCGCCGCAGCACAACCCATGTCCCTCCCAGAGGCGATACAGTTCATCAACGAACAAAAGATAGACCTCGTACTGCCGCAAATGTTTTGTCTGCCGGGAATGACGCAATATCGCGCCCTACTGGACTTGCTGAATCTTCCCTATGTGGGCAATTCTCCCGAGGTGATGTCACTCGCTGCCCACAAAGCGAAGGCAAAGGCAATTGTTGCAGCCGCAGGAGTCAAAGTCCCTTTCGGACAACTGTTGCGCCACGGAGAAAAGCCAACCCTAAAGTGTCCCGCAGTCGTCAAACCGGCGAATTCAGATAACTCTCTCGGAGTCGCTTTAGTCAAAAATACCGCCGAGTGCGACGCTGCCTTAAAAACAGCCTTTGAATATTCAGATGAAGTGTTAGTCGAAGAATATATCGAACTGGGTCGAGAAGTCCGGTGCGGTATCCTGGTCAAGGATGGACAGTTAGTGGGTTTGCCCTTAGAAGAATATCTCGTGAACCCTAAAGACCATCCCATTCGCAACTACGCCGATAAACTGAAAAAAACAGACGACGGCGAATTAAACTATGCAGCCAAGGATAATATTAAAGCTTGGATGGTAGAACCGAGCGATCGCGCAACCCAACCCGTTCAAGCCGTCGCCAAAAAGTGCCATCAAGCTTTAGGCTGTCGCCACTATAGCCTTTTTGACTTCCGCATCGATCCCCAAGGACAACCCTGGTTTTTGGAAGCGGGACTGTATTGTTCTTTTTCTCCGAAAAGTGTCGTTGCTTCGATGGCGAAAGCGTCGGGAATCTCTTTGGATGAGTTGTTGGATGCAGCTATTAATGAGGCGTTATCCCAATTCAAAATTCAAAACTAACAAGTTGGTTACATATAGCGTTTTCGCTCTGAAACGTAAACAATAAATAGCCCAGAATTCAAATCCACCGCGAGTAGGGACGTTCAATTGAACGTCCCTACGTTGAAACTTTTTCTAAACCGATTGAGAGAGTGGAGGGACTAATACTCTAGTCGCTATCAAATCTCCGAACGGCTGGTTACGTCGCTGGGACTGCCTACCCCAATGGCAGAAGAAGCGCCCGAAAAGGTATCCGACTCGGTGACGAAGCCACTGTAGGCTTCCATCCCGTGTTCTCCGATATCCAATCCTCCGATTTCTTCTTCCTGGGTAACGCGAATGCCCATAGTTGATTTGAGCGCGAGCCAGAAAATGCTCGAAAGCAGTACAATCATGCCGCCGACGGTAATGACACCGAGAAACTGATACCACAGTTGCTCGACACCGCCGCCCAGAAACAGACCGGCTAAAGGACCGCCGCCTTCGCCATAAATCGTGCCGTCGGGACCCTGGGCAAATAAACCAACTGCAAGGGTTCCCCAAATACCACAGACGAGGTGAACCGAGGTCGCGCCAACGGGGTCGTCGATTTTCAGACTGTCGAAGATGCCGACGGAGAAGACGACAAGAATTCCGGCAATGAGACCGATAACCGCCGCCCAAGGCACGCTAACCCAAGCGCAAGGGGCCGTGATGCCCACTAAACCGGCGAGAATGCCGTTGATGACCATTGACAGGTCGGGTTTGCCCAACACAGCCCAAGCGGTGAAGGTTGCTGCTACGCCGCCAAAGGCTGCCGCAATGTTGGTGGTTAAGGCAATGTGAGCAATGGCAGAACCATCGCCTACGCCCATTGTCGAACCGGGGTTAAATCCAAACCATCCCAACCAGAGAATCAAGCAACCCAGGGTGGCAATACTCATGTTGTGACCGGGAAGGGCGCGAGTTTGTCCATCGGCACCGTACTTGCCGAGGCGGGGTCCAAGAAAGGCTGCGCCCATCAGCGCGGCCCAACCGCCGACGGAGTGAACCACCGTCGAACCGGCGAAATCCCAGAAGCCCAGACCTGCCAGCCAGCCGCCGCCCCAAATCCAGTGACCGGTAATGGGGTAGGCAATGCCAACCAGTAGCACGCTGAAGATGAGAAAGTCGGTAAATTTGATGCGTTCGGCTACTGCCCCCGAAACGATGGTGGCGGCTGTTCCTGCGAACACGAGTTGGAAGAAGAACTTGGCAAATAGCGGTACGCCAGCCCAGCTAATGGAGCTGAAAACCCCTTCGTAGCCATCGATAGCCGGACTGTTATCGGCTCCGGTGAGAAAGAAGCCACTTAAGCCGAGGAACCCGTTGCCGTCGCCGAACATGATGCCGAAGCCGATGGCCCAAAACGCAATTGTGGCTAGGGCAAATACGATCAGGTTCTTGGTCAAAATGTTGACGGCGTTTTTCTGACGGCAGAAACCGGTTTCTAACATTCCGAACCCGGCGTTCATGAAGAATACGAGGAACCCGGCAACGAGAACCCACAGGGTATCGAGGCCGACGGTGAGCTGTTCTATGCTCAGTGTTAGTTCGTCGCTGTCTTGGGCGATTGCTGCCGTATTCCAGAGGACGACAATGATGGCGGTTAGCGGAATGCAGGCTAACCAGTAGGGGGAAAATCGAGACGCGATCGCCTTGAAGGGTTGCAGGTACGAGGCGCGCCCAACCTCTTGGGAACGCTGCGATGTACTGAATCGCCTCCTTTTTTGTTTCGGTTTAGTTTCCATTGTTTCTTGAGACATCTTGACAAGACTTTAAATTAGGTACGAATTTAAGCGCAGATTACGGCGGGCAGAGACGTTGAAAAAAAAGAGCGAGTGGTTGACGAATTCCCCTGACTGATGGGTAAGGAAGATGAATGTTCTAACGGTTGCTTCTTGCTCTCTCAACGGGCTGACTGGGTTTTTTGTGAGCCTAACTCTCTACTCTTGAGAGTCTATGAATACCCGATTGGGTTGACTAAAGTCTAGTCCTGGAATAGGAAAATGGACGTTTAACCTACGGAGAGCGAAGGACTGCTAGAGATTCTCTGTTATGGAAAATCGGTTCATTATTGATTTTTTTAGTCTTTTTTTTCTGTATCTTAAACTACATTTTGCCTGAAGCGAGACCTTCTCAATTAGGGGGTACGGTTGAGGTTGAAGGGGTTTTGTCCAATGGAAAGGAACGAGCAAACTCGAAACTTTGCTCTTGGAGCGAAAAATCAGATATCCTATAGGGATTCTGACTTGAGTTTTAATATTTTAATATCTTTTGAGCGATCGCACTGAAGAGGCGATGTCGTTATGGGTGCGCGATCGCGCGCGATCGCATTCCTCCCCTTCTCAGGTAGCAATCCGCTTGAGATATTGGGCGCGACACCAGTCAATATCTTCCCCAACTCGAAACGTCACGTAATCGATGCCGTAGGCGCTCCAGTAGTTAATCACTTTTCCCCGTTGTCCTTGAGTATTATCGTGGCGCTGTACGGAAGAGCCCAGGGGAAATTTTTGAGCGGCGGGACAATCTTTCCAGCGTTTGAGAAGTTTGATGCGATCGCGATCGTCCCCCGACAATAAATCCCATGCTTCGGCTTTCCAGTGCGGATAGGTCGAAGTGAGCGCTTCAATTTGCGTCCATTTGAGCGACTGTTTGAGGGCTTCAGCCAATTCAGTGGGACTATGAAGTTCAAACGCGGACAGAGCAAGAGCACTCATGAGCGGGACAGAAGTTAAAGGGTATCTGTCTCAGTGTACTCTACCTGTAGCGTTTGGAGAAATCAATTGCACAAAATATAGCGTGGAGCTGGTTTTAGCGCCTCGACTCGCCTCAATATTGAAGGGGATTTTGGGGGGCAAGTCAAGTTCTACGATCTCGATCCATTATATGCCGAGCGCGATCGCGATTCGGCGTGGAGAGGCTAAGTTTGCGTTTCCGTACTATGTTTAATACCAAGTTCGTTAAATCCTGCTAAAATCCCCGTCCCCCCATCTCCGAAGTGCAGCCAACGTTTGAAAACGGTATAACTTTTGTTTAGGGGATTTTGCGCGTTACTCAAAATCGGGGTAATTTAACGATCCCTCAAACATTTGCTCTAATACTAGATTGACATGAAGCTGCATAGAATAAAGTAGGGTGTGTTAGCGGAGCGTAACGCACCATTACACTCATCGCGAATTTAGGAGGACACAATCTATGCAACGTCATATTAAATTGGTATAACTCGGCGACTGTTGCCAGAATTGCCTCTCTATCCCCATCGGAAACCAGCTCCTTTATTTCTTCGAGGCGCTCCAAAACTTCCGTTTTACTACCGGGGAGTAACGGCATGAGTTGATGCCAATTGTAGAGATGGTATAAAACGTGGAATGTCGCGCCGATATCAAGATTGCGCTCTGAATCTTGCAAAAATAATTCCAGATCGACTAATCAGTCAATCGCTGCTCCAATACCCTCAATATAAGTATGAAAAATAGCTGCATTTAACAGTTTCTCTGGTAGTTCGGGGTAAGCCTGACCAAATGCTTCCTTAGCTCGTTTGTTTAGATCGGTTCGTTGCAATAATCCTCGAACAAGTTCCCACTGTTGCTTCCGTCTATATTCCTTTTGGGCAACATTTTCTCCATCTTCTCGTTGCATCTCAGCCATACTGTTAAAGTTATTTTGACTTCAATGGTAAAGTTTTTGCGAAACTAACCGATACCATAGTAAAATTATCTTCAAATGCCACTCGTATCGCTAAAACTAGGCTAACAATTTATGTCCTCGCAATGGGAGCATTTTCTAAAAAATCTAGGAGAATGGCAGGGATCTTTTACTCGTCTTTCCTCCCAAGGAGGCTTGATTCAAGATACTCCGACTGTCGTCTCCTTGTTCGGACGAGACAATAATCAAAAAGTCGAGCAAACGGTTCGCTATTTGCCTCCAGACGAACCGCCGAAGGAGATTTTTCTCGAGTATACCTCCCTTTCTCCCCAACTTTTATTCTTTGAAAATGGGGCATTTTCTCAAGGCTCGTTGCAATGGGGTCCCTTTTCGGAATTTGGGGCAGAACTTGGCTTAATTGAGGGGACGCGCCGCCTGCGTATGGTTATTTTATACGATCGCGACAGCCAATGCGATCGCATCACCCTCATTCGCGAACGTTTAGCGGGAACCGATACCCCCGAACGCCCTCCCCTAACGGTACAACAACTTTTGGGAACGTGGCAAGGACAAGCAACAACGTTATATCCCGACTATCGCGAACCGGAAGTTTACCCCACTTCCCTCAAAATCGAACAACAAAGCGAGTATCGCTTACAACAAACCCTAACTTTCGGAACCCGAACTCTCGCGTCAACTGCACAAATTGAAGGGTCTCGTTTGCGTTTCAACGAAGGAAATTTACCCGTTCAAATCCTCCTTTTACCCAATGGCGCATCTTCCAACTGTCCCGAAAAAATTCAAGGGGGTTTTCCGTTTGTTTTAGAAATGGGTTGGTTGCTCGAGCCTCAGCGACGACAGCGCCTTATTCGCAGTTATGACTCCAAGGGAAA
The DNA here is from genome assembly GCA_034189065.1 of Cyanobacteriota bacterium. Taxonomy (GTDB): domain Bacteria; phylum Cyanobacteriota; class Cyanobacteriia; order Cyanobacteriales; family Spirulinaceae; genus FACHB-1406. The sequence goes on along the minus strand of JAXHVQ010000003.1, from coordinate 71,237 downwards.
GTGGGTGAATGCGACGTTAGTCGAAGAGGAAAAAATAGATTAAAATTTCCGAATATATTGGGCATAATAACCCGCGATCGGTTTTAATAGAATGGCGCTCTCTATTAGCCCTGAAATTAATTTAACCTGTGGCGATCGGTGGAAACGTTCAATTGCACGTCTCTACGTTAATATAAAATCCGGCTGGACACTATCAACAAAAATTGTTGTCTTCCTCAATTTTGTAAGGTTGTATTAATATTCAATTGGGCAGATTTTATATGAAACGGACTCTTGACCAGATTTATCTAGTTTTTAACCCGTTTTAACGGGTTTTAGCTTTTAGCCATGAACTTTAGTTCTTGGCAGACGAACAAATAAAAATAGCAAGTAGGGTCTAACCTTAACTTGTCGCAAATCAATAACAATCAATAGCCAATACCGTTTTAAAAAACCAATCTGAGTACAACCAGCGCTTAATAACTAACGCAATGCTTCCAACTCTTCGCGTGTAGTAGGAGGTTTATAGCCTAGTGAAAATGCCTTGGAACTATCAAGGGAAACATCGACCGGTCGAGGAGCAGACATAGTTACGTCGCGTTGCAAACATGGTTGAATATTATCAATGGGAAGCTCAAAAACACTTGCCATTAAGCGAACAAAGTTATAGCGAGACATTCGCTCTTTTCCGCCTAAATGGAGCGTTCCTTCAAATTGCTCCAAAGCAAGCAACAAGCCGCTCGCGGCAGTTTTTGCACTGACAGAAGTTCGATATTCGTCGGTAAACAAACGAATCGTTTTTCCTTCCTCAAGCATCCGCATAAACCCTTGAATAAAACTTTCGGCGGTGGGAGAGGGCAAGCCAAACATTAAAGGAAGACGACAAATTGCCGTTCGAGGATACTTTTGGCGCATTCGTTCTTCGGCAAGCACTTTATGTTCCCCGTAGAGGTTGACCGGACAAACGCGATCGCTTTCCTGGTAAGGTGGATTGAGACCGTCAAAAACCAGGTCGGTAGATGTAAAAGCACAGGGAATATTAGCATCGGCACATAACCCGGCAATATTTTCTGAAACAATGACGTTAGTGCTGTGAGATTCGTCGGGATGGGTTTGACAGTAGTTGGGTTTGGATAGAGCGGCAGCGTGGATAACGGCAGCGGGTTTCAAGTCGTTAAAAAGGCGTTTCAGGTCTTGGAAATTCCGCAAATCGATTTGAATTGCTGTAGTTTCGGGAAGGTCAAGAGGATGAGAAAACGTCGTTCCATAAACATCCCATTTCTGTCGAGCAACTTGACATAAATTCCAGCCGAGAAATCCACTTGCGCCCGTGACTAAAAGTTTTTTCATGGTTTATAACGGTTTTTATTTGGGTTGTGAAACTTTAGCGCCGGAAGAAACTGTACCTCACGGGAAGCGAGAAACGCTACAAATGCAATCGTCTAACAATCTCAGCGGCAATTTCTTCGGGTGTGGCTCTAATATCGACAATTAAAGCATCTTGAGGTTCTTCGAGGGCGGCAAATTGACTCTCGAGGAGAGAAGGCGGCATGAAATGGTTTTCTCTGGCGGCAAGGCGCTGTTGGATAAAGTCTTTTGAGCCTTTGAGATAAATAAACTTGACATTTTTAGCTTTACGTGATAGAAAATGTCGATATTCCTGCTTGAGTGCAGAACAGGCAAGAATGTAGGGTTTTTCTCCTTCAGTAAGGGCTGCGATGTCGTGCCTCGAGCGCTTCGCGATGTCGTGCCTCGAGCGCTTCGCGATCGCGTCGCCTAGCTTTTCTAGCCAAGGTTGACGATCTTCGTCAGTCAAGGGTTCGCCACGGCTCATTTTGCTAAGATTGGCGGGAGGATGAAACTCATCTCCATCTTGGAAAACGCCTCCAAGGATGCGCGCCAGTTCCAAACCAACGGTTGTTTTCCCAGAACCGGCAACTCCCATTAAAATAATCGTCATTGGGAATTGGGCATGGGGAATTGGGAATTGGGAATTGGGCATGGGGAATTGGGAATTGGGAACGGCGAGAGGCACGGCAAGATGTAAAGTTATGCTTTAAGACGGTAAGAGCGTGACATATGCCGTGCCACTACTGCCACGTTTTGGTTTTGACGGGTTACTATTTACGACAATTTTACCTTCAACATGATAAAAGACACGGTTCTCGACGTTCGCAACCTCCAAGTCCAATTTGTAACCGACGAAAAAATCGTTGCCGCAGTGGATGGAATTAGCTTTCAATTGCAACGCGGACAAACATTAGGCATAGTCGGCGAGTCGGGTTCTGGTAAATCGGTGACATCGCTGGCGATTATGGGGTTGCTGTCTTCTACGGCGAGGACGAGTCAAGGGGAAATTTGGTTTACCCCAGAAACCGGACAGTCGGCGGTAAACTTATTAGCGCTTTCCAGCGAACAACGGCGACAATTTCGCGGCGGGGAAATCGCGATGATTTTCCAGGAACCGATGAGTGCGTTAAATCCAGTATTTGACATAGGGTTTCAGCTAACCGAAGCCATTCGCCTGCACCAAGGGGTTGCCGATGCAGAAGCCCGCAGGCGCGCCATCGCCTCCCTCCAAGAAGTGAAACTCCTCCCTAGCGACGAACAATTGCGCGAAAATTACCGTTTGGAAATGGGCGGTGCAGAAATCGGCGATCGCGAATTAACCCATCATATCAACGAACAAAAAGCAGCCATCCTCAAACGCTTTCCCCACGAACTGTCCGGCGGACAACTGCAACGAGTCACCATTGCAATGGCGATTTCTTGCAATCCTACCCTCCTCATTGCCGACGAACCCACCACTGCTCTCGATGTTACCGTCCAAGCGACGATTCTCGAAATACTCAGGGAACTTTGCGCCGCACGCAATCTTTCAACAATTTTTATTACCCACGACTTAGGCGTAATTGCCGAAATTGCCGATCGCGTCGCCGTCATGTACAAAGGGAAAATTGTCGAACAAGGGGAAATCGAACAACTTTTCTATCGTCCCCAACATCCCTATACGAAAGGATTGCTAGCTTGTCGTCCTCGTCTCGAAGGCAACCCCGCGCTGCTTCCCACTGTTGCTGATTTTATGGAAGTGGAAACCGACGCGCAAGGAGGGATTGTTATTAAGGAAAAAATTCCCCTTGAAACAGCGAGTCCCGGCAATGCGATCGCGATCGAGAAAGAGAAATTACCGCAAGCGAATAATGGCGTAAAACAACCGCCTCTCCTGCGCGCTGAAAACCTGAGAGTTGGATTTCCCCAACGCGGTATGTTCGGTCGAACGCGGCGCTATTTTATGGCAGTTAACGATGTTTCTTTTGAGGTATATTCGGGGGAAACATTGGGATTGGTGGGAGAGTCGGGTTGCGGAAAATCGACCCTTGCGCGGACATTATTGCGGTTAACGCCGATTATGGACGGTCGGATCGAATTTGATGGGGAAGAGATAACAAATATAAAGGGAAAGCGCCTGCGTCGCCTGCGTCGAGAGATGCAAATTGTCTTCCAAAACCCCTATAATTCCCTCGATCCGCGCATGAGTATCGGTCAAACAGTGATGGAACCGTTGGGAATTCATAGCGTAGGAAAGAGTGGGAAAGAACGACGCGATCGCGTTGCTTACCTCCTCGAACGAGTGGGGTTACATCCCGATTGGGCGCGCCGCTACCCCCACGAATTTTCCGGCGGACAGCGCCAACGGGTTTGTATTGCTAGGGCATTGGCACTCAATCCTAAGTTTATCATCTGCGACGAGTCGGTTTCGGCCCTCGATGTTTCGGTGCAGGCGCAGGTGTTAAATTTGCTGAAGGAGTTACAAGGCGAGTTTGGACTGACGTATATTTTTATTTCTCACGATTTAAGCGTGGTTAAGTTTATGAGCGATCGCATTATTGTGATGAATAAGGGCAAAGTCGAAGAAATCGGCGATCCCGAACAAATTTATCGCCAACCCCAACAAGAATATACCCGTCAATTGATTGCTTCGATTCCTAGCGGGGGATTTTAGGAGAATTTAGGATTGCGCGATCGCGCCCCGTTCCAACGCTACAATGAAGAACAATTGTTCGCTCTCCTCAGCCATGACAGCCACCCGAGAAACACAAGTTAAACCCATTGCCACCTTTACAGTCACTTGGAACCCCCCTCCCGACGACTTTCAACCGAACGAAGAACCCGTAGATAATATCGACCAACCCCTCCTCGCCGGTGCATTAAGCGAAAGTCTAGAACTCGCTAGTTACATTCAACCGCAAATGCTCGTTGCTACTAATTTTGGCATCTGCGCGACGGTGAATAAACAATGCGTTATTAAAGCCCCCGACTGGTTTTTTGTCAATGGAGTCCGCGAACTCGCCCCGCGAGGGAACCTTAAAAGCTACACTCCCCATCTCGAAGGAGAAATTCCCACCCTCGTAATGGAATTTCTCTCCGAGAAGGAGAGAGACGAATACTCAGTTAAACGAACTCATCCTCCGGGGAAGTGGCTTTTTTACGAACAAATCCTCAAAGTTGCCACTTATATCATCTTTGAACCCAAAGGCGGTTTGTTGCAGGTGTATCGTCTGCGGGGAGAACGCTACGAGCGAGAAACGCTCGATGCCCAAGGACGACATTGGATTGAGGAAATGGGATTGTATTTAGGAACCTGGCGCGGGGAAAAAGAAGGGAGAAATAACCATTGGTTGCGCTGGTGGGACGAACAAGGCAACTTATTGTTGTGGGGTGTCGAACTCTTGCAACAGGAACGCCAACGCGCTGAAACCGAACGTCAGCGCGCTGAAAAACTCGCGGCATACTTGCGCCAACAGGGGATCGATCCCGACGAACTTTTGTCCTAAAAGGATGCAGTAAGTAGGTGGGCGTAATTATCCGTCAAATAGCGATTGAGATTCGTTTATTGTAAAATCTTTGTTGTAGCTGGCTTTCAGCTTTATTTTCGGATTCTGAGTTTTAACATTTATTTATGCCCACCTACTTAATAACCCTAATACTTTCACTTCTGCGATTTAAAACGACTAATCGTCACAGGCTACAATTGAGAACAATTGTTCGTCTCCTCAGCCATGACCCTCGCTCAAGAAACGCCAGTTAAACCCGTTGCTACCTTCACCGTCACATGGGAACCCCTTCCCGACGACTTTCAACTCGACGAAGAACCCGTGGATAATATTGACCAACCTCTCCTTGCTGGTGCATTAAGCGAAAGCCTAGAACTGGCTAGTTACATTCAACCGCAAATGCTAGTTGCTGGGAATTTGGGTATTTGCGCCACACTCAACGAACAATTAGTCATCAAAGCCCCCGACTGGTTTTTCGTTCCTCGCGCGGACGAGGTTGCCCCGCGAGGAAACCGCAAAAGTTATACCCCTCACCTAGAAGGAGAAATTCCCACTCTTGTGATGGAATTTCTCTCCGACAAGGGGGGAAGCGAATATTCGGTTAAACAAGTTCATCCTCTTGGAAAGTGGTTCTTTTACGAACAAATTCTCAAAATTCCCACTTACATCATCTTTGAACCCGAAGGCGGTTTGCTAGAGGTGTACCGTCTGCGGGGAGGGTGCTACAAGTTAGAAATGCCCGACCCCGAAGGGCGACACTGGATTGAGGAAATGGGATTGTATTTAGGAACCTGGCGAGGAGAAAAAGAAGGGAGAAATGATTATTGGTTGCGCTGGTGGGATAGACAAGGTGACTTGTTGTTATGGGGTGTCGAACTCGTACAACAGGAACGCCAGCGCGCAGAAGTCGAACGCCAGCAGGCAGAAGCCGAACGCCAGCGCGCAGAAGCCGAACGCCAGCGCGCAGAAGTTGAAAGCCGGCGCGCAGAAGTTGAAAGCCAGCGCGCAGAAGCCGAACGCCAACGCGCAGAAAAACTTGCAGCCTATTTACGCCAACAGGGAATTGACCCCAACGAACTTTTGTCTTGAAAATGCTTACTTTATAGTCCTGTTGTTATCTTCCAAGGCAGAATTAATAACCGATCGCGCTTTTCAAAGAGGGAAAGGAAAGTCGAAATGAAATTCAGTTCGATTTTTTCAGCTTCTTTAAGAAAATTCTATGTGAATAAGCGAGCTATTTTTAACTGCTGCATTAATCTTTTTAATGAAAGAACCTTTTCTTCTCCATCTTCCTCAAACAAAAACGCTACCTATTGTAGCAAGTATACCCCATAGCGGATTACTTGTGCCAGACGCGATCGCGGCATCTTTAAACCCCTCCCATCGCCACTATCTCCCCAATCAAGATTGGCATCTCGATCGACTTTACAATTTTCTGCCGGGTTTGGGAATTACGGTAGTAGAAGCTATTTATAGTCGCTATGTCGCAGACCTCAATCGTTCGCCCGACAATCCCCATTTTGGCAACTTTTGGCAGTCAATTATTCCCGAAAAAACCGCCTTTGATGTGCCGCTGTATCAAACCCTTCCTTCCCCAGAGGAAATCGAAAATCGATTAGATCGATATTACCATCCCTACCACCAAAAGCTACAAGCATTACTTGACGAGTTTGTCCAGCAATTTGGGAAAGTCTATTTGTTAGATTTGCATAGCTTTTTAGGATTAATTGACGATGAAATTTGCTTAGGAAATGCACGTGGCAAAAGTTGCTCGGAATTTTTCATTTCAACGGTTGATGCTGCTTTTTGCGATCGCGGCTATCAAGTCGTCCGAAATAAAGTTTTTAGTGGCGGTTATATTACGAAGAATTACGGCAAATTATCAGAAGTCGAAGCATTGCAAATTGAAATTCGCTATCCCACTTACTTGAATTCACAACAATTTGACGACCCTGTTGTCCCGCGTTGGGATATACCGGAGTTCGAGGAAGCGAAACAAAATTTTCAGGCAATATTTAGTCAAATTACTCGCACTTTAAGCGATTCTAAGTAGGCAGGCGCAATTATCCGTAAAATTATCCGTAAAATAGCGATTGAGATTCACTCCGTAGCGAAATCCTTTCTATAGCTGGCTTTTAGCTTCATTTTCGGATTCTGAGTTTTAACCATTTATTTATACCCACCTACTTACCGCTAACCTGTAAAATCTTTACAGCACATCAACCGACCCTAGTTATTCCCATGTAGATGCGTTGCCAAATTGTTGAGTCAGAAAATCGATAAAGGTTTGAACCCTTAAGGAATGGCGGCGATTCGGCAGATAAAGTGCATAAATCCCCGTATCCATATCAATGTGAGGATAGAACTGAAAATCATTCAATATCGATTGTAATCGACCCGCACGAACATCCTCTCCAATCAACCAAGTTGGCATAAGAATTAACCCTACACCATCTAAGCAAACTTGCCGAAGAATGTCGGAATTGTTGGCAATAAGCGAACCACTAATCTTCACCTCGCATACCTCTTTGTCTCGTTTGAACCGCCAAATTTCATGCCCGGTGGAGTAGCTAAAGCGCAAGCAATTATGGTGAGTTAAATCATCTGGATGCTCGGGCTTGCCATACTGTTGAAAATAAGCAGGACTGCCACATACTTTGCGCGTATAGGAAGCAAGTTTGCGAAGGAGCCAATTAGCACCAGAACGATCGAGGTTGCCAAGACGAATGACTACATCAAGTTCTTCTTCCACTAAATTGGACAGCAGATCGCTAAAGATTAAATCTAGCTGCATTTGAGGATATTGCATCAGAAAATCTCGAATCAGCGGCGCAATATGGAGTCGTCCAAAAGTTACCGGCAGACTCACTCGCAATAATCCTCGTGGCACTTCATCTTGTTCTGCCACTGAGAGATTGGCTAATTCGACATCTTGAAGAATTTGTACCACCTTGTCATAATATTTGCGCCCTCGAGGGGTGAGGGTAATGCTGCGCGTGGAACGATTGAGCAGTTGGGTATGCAGCATGGCTTCCAGTGCGTTCACTTGGCGAGTAACAGAGGAGACAGCCACACCCAATTGTCGAGATGCTTCAGAAAAGTTACCCGTTTCAACGACCCTCGCGAAGGCTTGCATGGCAGTAAATCGATCCATTATTAATTCTGCTTTGCGTAAAATGCAAAAGTGTTGAGCGCACAAGCTATATTAACATTTCTATTGAGTGGAGTTAAGGTGAAACTATCGCCCACAGAGGAGGTAAGTATGACCTTAACCATTGAAATGACCTCAGATTTTATTTGTCCGTGGTGTTTAGTAGCAGAAACCCGTCTTAACAACGCGATCGCTCAACTCAACCCAACCGCAACCATTCAGCGCATTTGGTATCCCTTTGAGTTGAATCCGAATATGCCGGAGATGGGGATGAACCGCCAAACCTACCGCACCCAGAAATTTGGAAGTTGGGACTATTCCCAACAATTGGATGCGCAAACAATCCAGGCAACCAAGGATGACGGAATTCAGTTTCGCTACGACTTAATGGACGTTACGCCCAATACCCTGAAAGCCCATCGCCTGACCGGGTTTGCAGCCCAATACGGTCAAGCAACCGCAATGGCAGAACGCATTCTCAAAGCCTATTTTACCGAAGGGCAAAACATTAGTCGCGTTGAAATCTTAGCGAAGCTGGCGGCTGAGGTTGGTCTTGATGAAAACATCGCTGAGAGGTTTCTTCTCTCTGATGCTGGAACTCGAGAAGTGCGCGAGTTAGAACGTCAAACCGCCGCTCGAGGGGTTCGTGGCGTTCCAAGCATTCGCATTGGTCGAGACGTTTTATCCGGCGCTCAACCTGTTGAGGTCTTCTTAACGGCGTTGCAAAACGCAGTAGGCGAGTTAGCGGAGGTGGGACGATGACATCTACAGGCAAGCGTATCATTATTATCGGCGGCTCGCTGGGTGGGTTATTTGCAGGAATCTTGCTGCGATCGATAGGTTGGGAGGCGGACATTTACGAGCGATCGCCTCACTCTCTCGATAGTCGCGGCGGTGGCGTTGTGCTGCAACCGGAGGTAGTGGAAGCTTTCCAGCGATCGGGTGTAGCGTATGAGGCTCCCCTTGGGGTAGTGGCGCGCGAACGATTGTACCTCCAAAAAGATGGCAGTATTGCCCATCGAATGTCTATGGGTCAAATTTTAACGTCTTGGAATTTGTTATATGGCACAATGCGACGACATTTTCCCACAGAACATTACCATCAAGGGAAAAATTTGATAGATATTCAAACAGAAGGCGAACGAGTTACAGCTATTTTCGCTGACGGGACGCGGGAGACAGGCGATTTACTCGTTGGTGCCGATGGCGCAAATTCAACGGTGCGACAACATCTCCTCCCCAGTTACGAACCTCGCTACGCCGGTTATGTTGCCTATCGCGGGTTGGTTAACGAAGCTGAACTCGATCGACAAACGGCTAACCTGTTGACCGAACGCTTCGTGTTTCATCAATTTCCCAACTCTCATATTCTCCAGTATGTCATTCCGGGGGAAAATGGCTCTCTGGTTCCCGGAGAACGCCGCTTTAACTGGGTGTGGTATGTCAACTACGATGAGGCAACAGAATTATCGCAGGTTCTTACCGATAAAAATGGCAACCGTCGCGACTATTCTATTCCACCTGGAACAATGGCTCCTGAAGTGGAACGGGAGATGCGATCCTATGCCGAACGAGTTCTCGCGCCGCCCTTTCAACAATTGGTTGCTGCCACCCGACAACCGTTTGTCCAAGCCATTTTGGATTTGGGCGTGCCGCAAATGGCCTTTGAGCGTATTGTTCTGGTGGGCGATGCAGCGTTTATTCCCCGCCCTCACACCGCAGCCAGCGTCTCGAAAGCTGCGGCCAATGCCATCGCTCTTGCCGATGCTTTGCAGGACGCGAGGGATCTTCCGAAAGCGTTGAAGGCCTGGGAAGGCGAGCAATTGCAGTTGGGAATGTACTTGTGGAAAGCAGGACAGGATTTAGGCGATCGCTCCCAATTCATGTACGGTAAGAAGCGATTAGCCGAGATTCCCGATGCCGTTGCTTGAGGCGATCGCCCAACACAATTTCAACCCAACTTTTTAACTTAAATCAGGAGTGAATTTTTATGAATCTCAACAGCAAGGTTGCCATCGTTACCGGTGGTGGTTCGGGTATTGGCAGAGCAACAGCCATCGCCTTTGCCAAAGCTGGAGCGAGTGTTGTTATTGCTAACCGCAATGTCGAACGCGGAGAAGAAGTTGTCCAATTCATTGGCTCTACTGGCGGCAAAGCTATCTTTCAAAAAACTGATGTTGCTCGATCTTCAGATGTGGAAGCTCTGGTTAACCGAACGGTCCAAGAGTTCGGACGTTTGGATATTGCTTTCAACAACGCTGGAATTGATGGTTCCCATCTTCCCCTAGCAGAGCAGTCTGAAACAGATGTGACAAATTTATTAGATGTAAATGTTAAAGGAGTGTGGCTGTGCATGAAGTATCAGGTCGCGCAAATGCTTCAAAATGGAGGTGGAGCTATTGTCAACAACAGTTCGATTTTTGGTCTGAATGGTTATCCAACATGGTCGGTTTATACTGCAACAAAACACGCTGTCACTGGCATGACAAAAGCCGCAGCTCTTGAATACGCTCAACAGGGAATTCGTATCAATGCAGTTGCACCGGGTCCTATCGAAACTCCCCTTCTCGAAGTCGGTACCGGAGGAGATCCCCATTCCTATTCAGGATTTGTGCCAATGGGTCGGATCGGCCAACCGGAAGAAGTTGCCAATGCAGTTGTTTGGCTCTGTTCGGATGCTGCTTCTTTTGTGACAGGACATACGCTCCCGGTGGATGGTGGCGTATGCGCTCAATAGGTGAAACTTAAATCCTTGGTCTTTTGCCTATGGCTGCTGTTTGTTGCTAAGTTTCAAAAGTTATACCAAATCCGCTTTGGTAACACAATTCACGAAAATCCTAAAAAGTTCATCTCAAAGCGGATTTTCTCGATCTTCATAGTCAGCTTATTATAACCGGATTTGGTATTAGTTTAATTCTCTCGAATTTGTAGTTGTTGCATCAACCAATTGGCGGCTGCCATATTCGTTTCTGTGGCTAACCGTTCTAGGGTTTGTTCGAGCAATGGGATGGGCAAATCTGTTAAAACTTGGGAAACTTGAATCGCTTCGTATGCACCCGTTTCAGTTAAACCAAACGCAAATAATCGCATTCCTTTGACATCAATAACCCAATATTCGACAATTCCTAAACTTGCATACAATTGCTTTTGTTCGTCGAGGTCTAAACTCAGCGACGTATCGGCAATTTCTCCAACGAGATCGGGCGCGCGATGTCGCCCCTCAAGTGCTTCGCCATTCAATCGAATTCGACGCGGTTCGCCCGGTTTCCATTTGGGGATATTTTCGCCTTGGTAAAGCACTAAATCGGGCGCGCAGGCGTGGGTATCTGGCAGTTCGAGGAGGCAGCGTCCGTAGGATTGCAATACGATATCGGGATGGAGTAACGACCAAAATCCAAAAATTATAGTCATCAAATCGCTAAAAGAAGCGTGTTCGGGTCCTTCGGTTCCCATATCTGCCCACAACCATCCTTTGTGATATGCAATTTTACGCCAATCTCGCTCGGTGCTATCCCTTAACTTTACATAATCTTGCCACGTTGCATTGTGCTGCTGAAAGATAGAGGGAAATTGAGTCGATTTGTCTAAGGAGAGGGTCATAGTAAAACACCTCGTAACTTCAGATTCGCTTCTCTCAGTTTAGGCTTTGAGCGCGATTTTGGGCTTGCTGGGGCCTGCTTTCAACGTTCGAGTTCTCCTTTTTGTAACTGCCGCATCAGCCAATTGGCGGCTGCCATATTGGTTTCTGTAGCTAATCGTTCTAGAGTTTGTTGGAGCAATGGGATGGGTAAACCTGCTAAAGTTTGGGAAATTTGAATTTCTTCGTATACGTTATTTTCCGCTAAACCAAACGCAAATAATCGCATTCCTTTGACATCAATTACCCAATATTCGACAATTCCTAAACTTGCATACAATTGCTTCTGTTCGTCGAGGTCTAAACTCAGCGACGTATCGGCAATTTCTCCGACGAGATCGGGCGCGCGATGTCGTCCCTCGAGCGCTTCGCCATTCAATCGAATTCGACGCGGTTCGCCCAGTTTCCATTTTGGGATATTTTCGCCTTTGTAAAGCACTAAATCGGGCGCGCAGGCGTGGGTATCTGGCAGTTCAAGGAGGCAGCGTCCGTAGGATTGCAATGGAACATCGGGGTGAAGGAAGGACCAAACGACAAAAACTGCGGTCATTAAATCGCTAAAAGAAGCGTGTCTCGGTCCTTCTGTTCCCATATCTGCCCACAACCATCCTTTGTGATATGCAATTTTACGCCAATCTCGCTCCGTGCTATCCCTTAACTTCACATAATCTTGCCACGTTGCATTGCGCTGCTGAAAGATAGAGGGAGATTGAGTCGATTTGTCTAAGGAGAGGGTCATATTCATTGGCGCATTCCAAGTTTATCGGTTATGTCGAGTTTAGCTGAGTCGTAATTTTAGGTTCAGTTAAGTACGCTTCTGGCGCTAGACGATTTTCTTTAGGGAATTGGGAAAAATGATTTGTACGGTATGAAAGGCGAAGCGCGATCGCATCCCCTCCGCCTTTGCCTCGACCTACCCCCATCCCCAACTGTCTCAAAACGGAATATTTTGTTAAACTTTAAGTAATATTAAGAAAATAGAAGTCAGCTTAATTTTTACGTCACTACTCAAAGTCCTATCGTAACGCCAAAACACAGCAAAGCCGTGGAACTCAACTCCTTAGAAGAAGAAAAAGTGCAGGGAGAGGGCGCTAGCAGCGAAACGCGCGATCGCGTCCTTCATCTCGAACCCGCAACCGAAGAACCCCCCGCCCAAACCCAAAAACCCTGGCATTCCGGCGGACGCGGAGTCTTATTGGGCATCGGTTTAGGCATTGCCCTCGCCGTCATTGGCAGTCGCATCGCCGTTCCCGGACAAGCAAACCCAGACGAGGCAACCCCGACTGCCTCCACCGAACAATCCCAAGCCCCCGCCTCCAGCGTTACCGTCGATGAAGTAGAAACTACGTCCGTCAACCGTACCCTAGAAGCCACGGGAACCGTCACCGCCTTTGAAATGCTACCCGTCATGAGTCCGGCGACAGGGTTGCAAATCGAGTCGGTTCTCGTCGATGAAGGCGACTTCGTGAAAACCGGACAACCCCTCGTTCGCCTCGACAACACCATTTTGCAAGCCCAACTCGTCCAGGCTCAAGCCTCCGTTGCCCAAGCCGAAGCGCGAGTCGCCGAACTGCGCGCGGGCAGTCGCGGCGAAGAAATTGCCCGGGCAAAAGAAGCCGTTCGCAGCGCCGAAGCGGGAGTCAGACAGGCAGAATCGGACTTAAACTTAGCTCGCCAGCGGGCGCAACGCAATCGAACCTTGGAAGCCGAAGGCGCGATCGCGCGCGATCGCCTCGACGAAGTTCTCAATGTCGAACGCAACAGCCAAGCCGCCCTCGACCAAGCCAAAGCGCGCTTGGGGGAAGCCAAACAGCAACTTGCCCAACTCCAAGCCGGTCCGCGTCCCGAGGCCATTGCCCAAGGCGAAGCGCAACTGGCCCAAGCTAAAGGTCAAGTGCAACTCATAAGCGCCCAACTCAACGAAACCCGCGTCGTAGCGCCCGCTAGCGGCGAAATTGCCAGCCGCGAAGCCCGCGTCGGCGATATTACCTCTTCGTCAAAAGCACTCTTTGAGATCGTGCAAAACGGGCGCTTAGAACTGCAACTCAAAGTTCCCGAAACCCAACTGCCCCAAATTCGTCCCGGTCAAAGCGTGGAAATTGCGTCCGATGCCGATAGCGAACTGAAGTTAAGGGGAACCGTGCGCGAAATCGACCCCGTTGTAGACGAACAGTCGCGCCAAGCCATTGTTAAAGTCAATTTGCCTGGGGGTGCCAATTTAAAACCAGGGATGTTCTTGCGCGCCGCCATTGTCACCTCTGCGGCTACCGGAGTTACTGCCCCGACCGAAGCCATCCTACCCCAACCCGACGGCAACGCGATCGCCTACGTTGTCCAACCCGACAACACCGTTAAGGTGCAAACTGTCGAAACTGGCAAAATTCTTCCTGGCGGACGAGTGGAAATTGTCAGCGGCTTAGAATCAGGCGATCGCATCGTTCTCAAAGGTGCGGCATACTTGAAAGATGGCGATCGGGTTGAAATTCAAGGGACTTAGCAGCTTAAACTCCAACTCTTCCCTATCAATCTTACAATTCGACAAATTATGCTGAAAAACTTCGTCGCATCGTCGGTTTGAGTCGCGATCGCTAATCCTTAATTCAAAAGGTTAAATTAATATGGCATATAGCGATTTTACTTTAGCCAAAGTAGTAAAAAACTTTGGTTTAACAATTAGTGAAAAAGTAAGAATATTTGCCGATATGCCCGAATTTGACAGCAGCGCTTATTTAGAAGAAACTCTTGAGTACAATTTGCCTTTAGCCCTTGCCATTAACACCGAAAAATCCCGTTCGGAAATGATTATTGCCCCCATACTTATTGAATTAAAAAAGCGGTTTCCGCACCCCATCGGTTTATTCTCCGGCACAGATTTTACCGTTGATGCGACCCAAGGATTAAACGGAACCTGTGACTTTCTCATCAGCCGTTCCCCAGAACAACTCTTCATCAACGCACCCGTCATCACCATTGTAGAAGCAAAAAAAGAAGATATTAATGCTTGCTTAGGTCAGTGTATAGCGGAAATGTTAGCCGCAAGATTATTCAACGAGCGCGAAGGTAATTCAATTCACAAAATTTATGGAGCTGTCACCACGGGAGATAGATGGAAATTCTTGATGTTAAAGAAGCAAACGGTTGAAATCGATTTAGGAGAGTATTTCCTTAACAATGTCAACAAGATTCTGGGGATTTTAGCAAGCAGTATTAGTGAATCAACGGAAGACTTAGATTCTGTCTCAGACTGTTGATTTCCAGCAACCTAATTCTAAAATATGATTTAGTTCCTTTTTTTAATAAAGTCATTTATAATGAATAATGAATAACTACCTCTTCTTAAAAAAAGGATTGAAATTCAGAAATATCTACGACCGATTCGGATAAATCACGGTTTTGAGGAAACCTAAAAAAATGTGTTCTTTTTTTTCGTAAGCGAAGAGTTTTTAGGTTCAATTAATTAACTATTAATTATTAAAATTGCCAATTTATCACTGTCGTTGTTGCGAACACTCAGAAAAGCCAAACTCTGAATTGTAAATCTTAAAAAATTATGTCCTTTCACGTCTCCTCCTGGTCCATTAAAAACCCCGTCCCCACCATCGTTCTCTTCCTCATTTTAAGCATCGTTGGTATCTTCTCCTTCCGCACGATGGGCATCGACGAACAGCCCAACATCGACGTACCCGTTGTCCAAGTTACCGTCACCCAACCCGGTGCCGGACCGGAAGAATTGGAAACCCAAGTTACGAAAAAAATTGAAGATTCGGTCGCGGGTTTGGGCAACATTGACGAGATGAGTTCCAATGTCACCGACGGACGTTCCACCACGGTTATTAACTTCGTCCTGGGAACCGATACCAACGAAGCCACCAACGACGTACGCAACGCCGTGACCCAAGTTCGCACTTCCCTCCCCCAAGATATTAACGAACCTCTCGTCGAACGCCTCGAATTTGCAGGCGATTCGATTATGACCTATGCCGTGCAAAGCGATGGCCGTTCGGTGGAAGAATTAAGCGACCTCGTAGACCGAACCATTTCCCGCGCCTTACTCAACGTCGAAGGAGTCGCTCAAATCGAACGAGTGGGGGGGGTAGACCGGGAAATTCGCGTCGATCTCGACCCATCGCGCTTGCAAGCTTACGGAATCACCGCCACCCAAGTCAACGACCAAATTCGCGCCCTTAATGTCAATCTTCCCGGCGGACGCGCGGAAATTGGCGGCGGGGAACAGAATGTGAGAACCCTTGGCAGCGCGCAAACTGTTGAGGAATTAAGAGGTTATCGCATTACGCTGCCCAACAATGATACCGTCCCTTTAGAAAGTTTGGGTAACGTTGAAGACAGTTTTGCCGACCCTCGCAGTGCCGCTTTTCTCGACGGCGAACCGGTTGTGGGTTTCTCCGTTTTGCGCAGTCAAGGAAGTACATTGGCGACGGTAGAAGAAAACGCTCGCGCTGCGGTGGAAACGTTGAAGGAAACGCTGCCGGACGATGTGAAACTGGAGTTAGTTTTTACTCGGGCGACGGCAATTCGCGATACCTACAAAGCAACCATCGATACGATTTGGATTGGCTGTATTTTAACAACCGCTGTCGTCGGGTTATTTTTATTAGACTGGCGGGTCACGTTAATTACGGCAATGGCCCTTCCCCTGTCGATGATTCCCACCTTTGGGGTGATGAAACTGTTGGGTTATACCCTTAACGGCATGACGCTGTTGGGTTTGGCTCTTGCCATTGGCAACCTCGTCGATGATGCCATTTGTATGATTGAAAATATCGATCAGCATTTGCGCATGGGGAAAACCCCTTATCGGGCGGCGTGGGATGCGGCGCGGGAAATTGGTTTGGCGGTGGTGGCGACGACGGCAACTATTGTGGCGGTGTTTTTGCCGGTGGCGTTTATGGGGGGAATTCCGGGGCAATTTTTCCAACCTTTTGGCGTGACGGTGGCGGTTTCGACCATGTTTTCAACGTTGGTGGCTTGTACGATGACTCCGATGTTGAGTGCGTATATTTTGAAGCCGAAAACGACGGGGACGGTGGATGATGAGAGTATTTCTGCGACGAGTTATCAAAATTCCCACGGCAACCAACGGGGATTATATCGCGGCGTTTTGAAGTGGGCGCTGCGCCATCGGATTGTAACGTTGTTAATTGCGATCGCGTTTTTTATCGGCAGTTTGCAATTGATTCCTTTTATCCCCAAAGGCTTATTTAATTCGGGCGATACTGGGGTGAGTACCGTCATGGTTGACTTGCCTCCGGGTTCTACTTTAGAGGAAACGACGGAAGTTTTGGGGGCAGTCAAGGAAAAATTACGAGAAAATCCAGCCGTCGAAAGCGTCTTAGCGCGCGCCAATAGCGTTAATTCGGGAACCGCCTTCGTCAACCTCATCCCTAAAGATCGGCGCGTTCACCAAAGGGAGTTTGAGAAACAGATGCGCGGCAAATTCCGGCAAATTCCCGGGGCGCGCGTTTCTTTTCGCAGCGATGGCGCGGGGGGAAGTAGCAAGGATGTCACCCTCGTCCTCAAAAGCGAAAACCCCGAAGTGTTGGGTCAAACGGCTAATGACCTGGAAAAACAGATGCGAGAAATTCCGGGGTTGGTTGAAGTGACATCCAGCTTGAGTTTAGTCAAACCCGAACTCATCATCGAACCCGACCCCGCGCGCGCCGCCGACTTAGGCGTATCCGTTCAGGCGATCGCGCGCACGGCCTCTCTCGCCCTCATCGGCGACAACGAGTCCAGTTTGGCTAAATTTAACCTAAGCGATCGCCAAATCCCCATCCGCGTCAAAATAGCGACGGACGAGCGCGAAAAATTGGAGACCCTGGAGAACTTGCGCGTCCCCAGTTCCACCGGCAGCCTCGTCCCCATTGATGCGGTCGCCAATATCCGTTTGGGAAGCGGTCCGGCGGAAATTAAACGCTTCAACCGCAGTCGCCAAGTGACGGTAGAAGCCAACCTCGACGGACTGTCGTTAGGCGATGCGGTGGTTCAAATTCGCGCTTTACCGGCGATGAGCCCCCTGCCGCCCGAGGTGTCCGAGGAACCCGCTGGGGATGCTAAAATCATGCGCGATGTGTTTACTCGCTTTGGGACGGCGTTGGGATTTGCCGTTCTTTCGATTTATGCAATTTTGGTGCTGCTTTATAACAATTTCCTCTATCCCGTGGCAATTTTATCGGCACTTCCCCTATCGATTGGCGGCGCGTTGATAGGTTTGATGATTGCCCAAAAAGAGTTGGCATTGTTTGCACTCATTGGAATTGTTTTATTGATGGGTTTGGTGACGAAAAATGCCATCTTGCTCGTAGACTTTGCCCTCGCTGCCGAACAGGAGGGTTTGCCTCAGTTTAAAGCCGTGGTTCAAGCTGGAGTTTCTCGCCTGCGACCGATTGTCATGACTTCCCTTTCGACCATCGCGGGCATGACCCCCATTGCCTTAGAATGGGGAGCCGATGGAGAAGTGCGATCGCCGATGGCGATTTCGGTTATTGGTGGGTTTAGTACCTCGACTTTGCTGACTTTAATTGTGGTTCCCGTTCTATTTACCTACGTCGATAGTTTTGTCCATTGGTTGGGAAAACTGTTCGGCGGCAGGAGACGGCAGGAAGAAGCGTTGATTTTGGCAGAGGAAAAGGAAACTGTTGCGAGTCTGAATGGGAAGAAGCCAAAATAATTTGTAATTTCTCAAACCTTAAGTTGACAACCTAACTCGATCGCGGATTTACGATCGCAACGCACGTTTCTACGAAATCATTTTCATTGCGGGTGACGAGGTGAAGGGGATTTTCAAGGGCGATCGCGGTCGCGGGGAAACGAGGGGATGTAAGTGCAGCGATGACAAAAGGCACGATCGCGGGGGTAAAGTAGGGGGAAACGGAGGGGGCGAGATCGCTCGCTAACAGTGAAGTTGTGCGTCGGCAGATAAACTTGAATTCTCACCGATAACCTTATATTGCATTACGTTAACTACTGCTCCTCAGTCCTTTGAATCGTAATATTTCTGACTCTCTCACAGAACTCTAAAAAAAACTGAAAAGTTTTAAGGTCTCCAGGCTTATCTCGTACTCTTTTCTGCAATTCCTCAAAATAGTATTTTTCTTTAGCATCATTTGGATTCTTCTTACTATATGTTGTATTCTTCGATCTAAAAATTTCTCTTAAGTATTCGTGATGGAAGTCAGCATGATTTCTCATATTATACTTTCCCATCTCTTCAGGATTATCCTGAGAGACATCATAGTAATTTACATATTTCGATAATGGCTGTCCCAATGGCTGTCTGGAGTCAAAAATTTTCCTGTTTCCGAGCAACCAAGTCTCGATACAGCGATTTTGAACAATAATTTCAACTTTAGTCTTTCCTAAATTTATTTCTTTCTCTTGAATAAATTGAGCTATATATTTTCTTCTTTCCTCTATCGACTCTTCATCGGCATCAACACAAATGACAAGATAATCATATTTTGGAATCTCTAAAATTTTGTCAACTGCATTTTCAAGTCCATCATACAAAATCCTGGGATATCCTTGTCCGCTTATAAGGTAATAGTTATTATTGTTGACTCGATCGTGATACTGAACTCTTACTAAATTAGGAATGAGATATTCAATCCATTTGGGATATAGCTTTTTTTCTGTACTATTCCCCTCGACCAAAAAATAAATATTCATCGCTACTCTTCTAGTTCTGCATCATCCTCTAGAACATTAATCAAATCAATAAAAGCTTTTTGTCTGGACTTAGATATATGGAAGTCTTCCGAATTTTTGACAGTCACCAAACCAGCTTTTCGAGTTACTATTTTCCAGTAAACAGGACTAACATTATTTATTATGTAGGGGTGATGACTGGTAATAATAAATTGGAGATCCTTATTATTTAGTACAAGTTCAGTCACACTATCTAAGCAATTGACACCTAAACTATTTTCAAATTCATCAATTAGAACAACGCAGTTTTTAGGAGCTAGATATAACTCACTGATATACATTAAAGTTTTCAACATTCCCGAAGAAATATTTTCAATCCAATTTCTTACGCCTTTTTCTTTAATGCTAACAGTTGTAGCTTCCTTTAATAAGTTAGATAGTGCAAGAGGAATGTCCTCATCCTTTAGGGTTTCAACTTTTATGTCTGAAACATTGGGAAAAACAGATATAAAAGCTTCTTTGATCTTATTAAATTCTTCAGGAAGTGTTCTATAAAGAATAGATAACTTTATTTGCACTGGTAAATCACTTTCCCGTAAAGTCGAAAGCGGAGCTTTTTCAAACTTTTTAAAAATAGATACTGGCAAACGCCAAGCTCGATCGCCTCTCCCAGAATCAGCCAGTATTATTTTATCCAATGATTCTTTTATAGGAGCAATTTGGTCTTCTTGCTTCAGGAGTTCAATAACACTTTCACAAGGCGAAAGTTTAGGTGTTTTGTTTCCATTAAGAATAATTTCTGAATTTTTTCTCTCAATTAGTACGTTTTCTTTATTACAAACTAATTTCTCATTTATTAGTTTTGCTTGCTCATCTTCTTCTGAATTTTCGTCAAGCGAAATAGTACCTTCTCTTGTTTCAAACTCTCCAGTCCATGTATATTCAATATTTTTGTCTGCTATAAAACAAATATTCCACTTGACTCCATTTAGAGATGCACCATTAGCTATAGATTTTAGGCCGTAAATAGCTCTGAGTATTCTTGTTTTTCCTACACCAGAGACACCAACAAAAAGATTGAAATTTGGCAAAAAATCTACTTCCGCCAACTTCCAGTTATACTCATCATCGTAATACTCTAATTTTTTGATTTGCATACTCACACTTACGTTCGACTAATCGGAGACCACAGACTCCCTATCTTACCCAATTTTTCCGTAGGTTTTAAGACTTTGCGCAAAATTTTTTCTACCTGTTTCCACTTAATGTTCCAATACGGGTGATTGGGGTATATTATTTCAGTATAACCCCCCTTTTACGCCTCCTCCCGGACAACTTAAAGTTTATTTAATCCCGACCACCATAGGCTCAAAGTATAATTATGCAGTTTTACCCGACCTAACGAACCATCGCACGTTCATATCGATAGCGATCGCGTGGTTCGCGATGTATTTAAAATTATTAGAGGCGAATAGTCGTCAAAATTTACCGATGCGTCTGTTGCGCCGACTGTTGGACGCTGATGACAACGCCCATTTTCGCAACGCGCTCGAGACGGACGAAACGCGATCGCTTTCCCAGTTCTTGGGGATGGTTGCGAATTTCAGCCAGAGACACGCTGATGAGACAAAATGCAGCGATCGCGATCGCGTAGCGCGAAAAGCGAATAGAATAAAACATAATAAGACTCCACTGTTGGGGTTGGGAACGCATGGGGGTCGAACAAAGTTCGCACATGGCTTGTAGCGCCGCTTTCCCCAAGGACAGTCGAGTTTATCGGGGTAACACATTCACCCGATCTCCTCAGAAAAAGGACTTTCTTCTATACGCATCCAACACGGGTGTGTTTCGGGAAACCTTTGCTTTCCTTCAAAGTGCAGATCGAACTCCCTCGTTGGGACAGCGATCGCATTTCTCAGAAAATTCACCCATTGAAAACGGGCGATGTTATCGATCCTTTATTGATGGAGCGAGAACGCTATTTCCAAAATACGGTCCTTCATTTCCCCAGAATTGCCGTAAAATTAACTTTTTAGAACGAGCCAGAATGAGCCACTTTTATTTCGACGAAAACAATGGTCGTCAGTCCTTTGAACTTCCCGGTGCCAAACCTCACTACACCCCCGACCGTCCGGGACAAGTCGAGCATATTTTCCTCGACCTCATCTTAGATATCGATAATCAAAGTTTTCAGGGAACTTGTACGATTTCTCTCAAACCTATTGTTCCCAATGTCCAAAATTTGACATTGGATGCAGTTAATTTAAACATTGAATCCGTCGCGATCGCCAATATTGCTCAACCCTTTGACTATGACGGAGAACAGTTAAATATCCAACTGCTCGAACCGACCGGCGAAGAGACGTTGGAAATCGCGATCGCCTACTCCGTCGAAAACCCCCAACGCGGTCTTTATTTTATCGCTCCCGACGAACACTATCCCCA
Organism: Cyanobacteriota bacterium; assembly: GCA_034189065.1. GTDB lineage: Bacteria > Cyanobacteriota > Cyanobacteriia > Cyanobacteriales > Spirulinaceae > FACHB-1406. Next base: position 49,525 of record JAXHVQ010000003.1, on the reverse strand, counting down.
CAAACCGACTCAAGTTTGGACCCAGGGAGAGGATGAAGATTCGCGTTTTTGGTTCCCCTGTTTTGACTATCCCGGTCAACTTGCAACTTCGGAAATTCGCGTCCGCGTTCCTCGGAAATTTCTCGCAATTTCTAATGGCAAGTTAGTTTCAACCGAAGATAAAGACCGAGATAAAATTTACCATTGGCGACAAGATTGCGTCCATCCGACTTACTTAATGACCTTAGCTGTAGGCGATTTTGCCAAGATTGTAGACCAGTGGAACGATATTCCCGCAACTTATTACGTTGAAAAAGGGCGGGAAGAAGATGCTAAGCGCAGTTTGGGCAAAACGCCGCGCATGATGGAATTTTTAAGCGAAACCTATGGCTATATTTATCCCTATCCAAAATACGCTCAAGTTTGCGTCGATGATTTTATTTTCGGCGGCATGGAAAATACATCGACCACGCTCTTAACCGATCGCTGTTTGTTGGACGAAAGAGCGGCTTTGGATAATGCTAGAACGGAAAGTTTAGTCGTTCACGAACTCGCCCACCAATGGTTCGGCGATCTTGTCGTTATTAAACATTGGTCTCATGCTTGGATTAAGGAAGGGGCGGCTTCTTATTCCGAGGTTCAATGGCAAGAATTTGAATACGGTAAAGATGAAGGGGCTTATTATATTTTAAATGAAGCGCGCAGCTATTTGTCAGAAGACCGCTCTCGCTATCGCCGTCCCATTGTCACTCATGTTTATCGAGAACCCATTGAATTGTACGACCGCCATTTGTATGAGAAAGGGGCTTGCGTTTATCATATGATTCGTGGTATACTCGGCGATGAGTTATTTGCTAAAGCGATTCATACATTCGTAGGAGATAACGCTCACCAAACGGTAGAAACCATCGATTTGTTGCGCGCCATTGAAAAGGCAACGGGACGCAATTTAGCTTTCCTATTTGACCAATACGTTTTTCGCGGCGGACATCCCGATTTTAAGGTATCCTACGCTTGGGATAATGAGAATAAGTTGGCGAAAGTAACGGTTATTCAAACTCAAGCGAAGTCGAAGAAAGAAGATAAAACCAAGGAATTGTTCGACCTCAAACTGCCCATTACCTTTGGTTATGTGGAGAAGAAGCGAGGGAATAAGAGTACAAAACCACAACTCCGAGAGTTTGTCCTTCGCGTCAACGCAGTGGAACAAAGCTTCTATTTTCCCCTAGAGCGCAAGCCCAGCTTCTTCAGTTTTGATGCGGGTAACGTTTACTTAAAAACAGTCGTTCTCGATTACCCTCTGCCCGAACTCAAAGCCCAACTCAGCTTCGATCCCGACCCCGTTTCTCGCATTTATGCCGCGATCGCGTTGGGGAAAAAGGGCGGTTTAGAAGCGGTTAAAGTTTTGGCAGATGCTTTGAAGAACGATCCCTTTTGGGGCGTTCGCGTTGAAGTCGCCCAACAATTGGCAAAATTGAAACTCAATCAGGCCATTTCTGCTTTACAATCGGGTCTCGAAGATAAAGACGCGCGAGTGCGCCGCGCTGCAGTTGGGGGATTAGGAAATTTCAAGACAGAGGAGAGTTATACGACGGTGAAAACCTTCGCCGAACAAGGCGATCCTAGCTATTATGTAGAAGCTGCGGCGATTCGAGTTCTCGGCGGTATGACGTTAGGAAATTTGAAAGAAAGGCAGGAAGAAACCATTGAATTTTATCGTCGAATTTTGCAAGAACGGGCAGGATGGAACGAAGTGGTGCGCGGGGGCGCGATCGCGGGATTAAAGGCGATGAAAACGTCTCCCGCTGCTGCAGATTTAATTGGCGAATATATTCAACCGGGCGTTCCCCAACCCTTGCGTTTGACCGCGATTCGCAGTTTGGGGGGGGTTTCAACAGGGCAAACTCCCGATCGCGTCGAATCGATTTTGGAACAGCTAGAAATGAGTGCGACGGAGACTTTTTTCTTAACGCAAATGGCAACCATTGGTGCGCTGGGGCAAATGCAGACTTCTGGGGCCATTGGCATACTCGAAGGGTTGCGCGATCGCACTCCCGACGGACGAGTAAGGCGTGCCATTGACGAGGCGATGGCTAAGGTGCAAAAGAATTTGGGAAGCGACAAAACGTTGAAGCAGTTGCGCCAAGACCTCGATCGCCTCAAACAGGAAAATCAGGATTTGAAGAGTCGTTTGTGCGAACTGGAGGCGAAAGTGTAGGGTTTGGTCATCAATTAATAATTAATAATTAATAATTAATAATTATTAGTTATTGGTAGGGACGGGGTTACCCCGCCCGTACAGGTCATTGGTTCTAAAACCTGAAACCTGGTTTAGGAATTAGTCATTAATTCTAAAACCTAAAACCTAAAATCTAAAACCCAATTGGTTCTTGGTCGGCGGGCTGGTCGTGTGCCTTACCCGCCACGTACAACGGAGGGTTAGTCGCGAGATCGCCGCAACCGTCGCGTTAAAATGCTCATCACATTGTGGGAATTGGGGGCGGGTAACAACCGACTCCATTCGTCCACTCGAGCAAAGCCCAATAAATACAACGTGCGAATGATGGAACCGACTCCTCCGGGGGAACCAATGACCAAAATTCGCACTAATTCGTCTTTATCGCTTGACGGGGGCGGACTGTTGCCTGTGGGTAACGAAGCGGGTTCTTCGGTTACCGGTTCGACATTCGTTTTTACTGCGCTTACCATAATGAATGTGCCTCCTTTAGCTGCTTTCTAGAGGGGGTAAAGTCGCGCTTTGGGTGGTCTAGACCCTTGGCGCGGCGCTTTTTGTTTCTACTCGAATCATAGCACGTTACCCATTTGTCGCGCAACCCATTTACCAGTCTTTTGTTGAAGCGCGTTACCCTGTTGAGGTGAAATACGGATAGAACAATGCTTTTGAGGTCAGAATGCCACCACAAAAACCTGAAGGAATGGTAGAGATCAATGGTTATATTCCCAAAGAACTCAAGCGAGAGTTCAAGCTAGCTTGTATTGCGGTCGATCGTACAATGGGCGATGTCTTGACCGAGTTAGTTGAGAAATGGCTGAAGGAACAGAAAAAGGAGAAGTGAGAATTCCGCCTCGACGCACGAGTTCGGGGCGAGTTGTCTGTGTGTGCCACTTCACCGACGGGTAAAATAGGAAGCGATCGCGTTGTTTGATTTGCGTCGAAGCGCGATCGCGCCGCTTTGTAGAGAAAAAATTAGTACATTGTCAATTAAATCTGGCAACAGCATATCAGAAAAGAACCCTAAATTTATGCCGATTCATCCCGCACGCATCACCCAAGTCCTTCCCGATTCAATTGGCGCAGAAATTGGCTTTGAACCGGGCGATGCAATTGTCTCCATTAACGGTCAGCATCCCCGCGATCTCATTGACTATCAATTCCTTTGCGCTGACGAAATTCTCGAACTTGAAGTTCTCGATGCTGCCGGACAAACTCACCAACTGGAAATCGAGAAAGATTTTGACGACGACCTGGGACTCGAGTTTGAAACAGCACTTTTCGATGGCTTAATTCAGTGTAATAATCGTTGTCCCTTTTGTTTCATCGACCAGCAACCGCCAGGAAAACGCGAAACCCTGTACCTCAAAGACGACGACTATCGTCTAAGCTTCCTCTACGGCAGTTATTTAACCCTGACAAATCTGTCGCCAAAAGAATGGGAACGCATCGAAAAATTGCGCCTTTCTCCCCTTTATGTATCCGTTCACGCCACCGAACCCAACGTGCGATCGCGTCTTTTAAAAAATCCCCGCGCCAGTCAAATTTTAGACCAGTTAGCTTGGTTTCAAGAACGACGCTTGCAGGTTCACGCCCAAGTTGTGGTTTGTCCGGGAATCAACGACGGTATTCATTTAGAACAAACTTTACTCGATCTCGCCTCTTTTCATCAAGGAGAAGTCCCTGCAGTTGCTTCTGCGGCGGTGGTTCCCGTGGGTTTGACGCGCTTCCGTCCGAACTTAGATGAATTGACTCCTGTTGGTCGAGAAAAGGCACGAGAGGTTATTGCCAGAGTTCGAGGATTGCAGGATACATTTAGTCGAGAATTGGGCAGTATTTTCGCTTGGCTATCGGACGAATGGTTTTTAATCGCAGGACAAGATTTACCGCCCGAATCTCATTACGAAGATTATCCCCAAATTGGCAACGGTGTGGGATCGATTCGTCAGTTTTTGAAGCAATTTGAAGAAGTTGCCCAAACGAAACTCCCGCAAAAAGTTGCTACGCCGCGTCGCTTCACTTGGGTTGTGGGAACGGCTGTGGAACAAGCATTTCAGCCGTTGGTTCGACGCTTGAATGCGGTGGAAGGGTTGGAGGTGAATTTAATGGCTTTACCCAGCATTTATTGGGGAATCGAGATTGCAGTGACGGGTTTGTTGACCGGACAAGATATTTTAGCTGGATTGCAAGGAAAAGATTTGGGAGATGGGATTTTATTGCCCTCTTTGATGTTAAAATCAGGAGAGACGGTATTTTTGGATGACTTGAAAGTTGAGGCGATCGCGCAAACCTTGAAGGTGCCGATTTTCGCGATCGCGGATGTAGAATCCTTGATCGAAACTTGCATCGGCTAAATTAGGATATCCCATTCTTCAGTTCTTCTATTCTTGCGAAGAGCCGAGTTGTACAACCCAATTCATCAATTATTAATTATTAATTGATAAAAATGCTATGGACCGACTTCATTGTCTCGGGCTGCGCGATCGCAAAAAAAATTAATTTTCCAGGACTTACGCAGCTACGCCACATACAGACAAAGGTGTGTTACGCTGCGCTAACACACCCTACTAGGCTAAATTAGGATATCCCATTCTTCAGTTCTTCTATTCTTGCGAAGAGCCGAGTTGTACAACCCAATTCATCAATTATTAATTATTAATTGATAAAAATGCTATAGACCGACTTCATTGTCTCGGGCTGCGCGATCGCAAAAAAATTTAATTTTCCAGGACTTACGCAGCTACGCCACATACAGACAAAGGTGTGTTACGCTGTGCTAACACACCCTACACATAGCTTTGCGTAGACAAAGGTGTGCTACGCTGCGCTAACACACCCTACTGATAGCTTTGCGTAGACAAAGGTGTGTTACGCTGCGCTAACACACCCTACTGATAGCTTTGCGTAAGTCCTATTTTCCTTAATCTCTCAGCTTATATCTGCGATACTGAAAGTTCAATTTTCTCCAGAGATTATCCAACGAGTAGGGATTCTTGGGGATAGACTCAAACTTCAAAAAGTGCTTTCTCAGTGTTTTAGCAAAAGCAATAGATGTAAATTTCTCACCATCGGATGACTCAAGAAACTCTCTTGCACATCTTCTCATACTTTGAAATTCCTCCTCGCCCATCGATGTGATTCGGTCATAAAGAGCGGGGTAATCTTGACCCTCAAATTCGATATAGCAATCGCTCGGAATATACTCTGCTACATCTGGAGCACCAAAATAAATAGGGACAGAGCCAGCAAAAAACGCCGAGAAAATTTTCTCAGTAACGTAACCGGGCTCTCGACTATTTTCAAAACAAAGGAGGAATTTATAATTTCTGAGAATGCGTAGCTTTTCATCGCCCATAATCGAACCCCCGATTGTTCCTTTCCACCCAATATTATCCCAGGGCAGTGTTTTCTTCCAAACTCGTCCATAGGTATGAAAAGTGTCGCCGAAAGCGCGATCGAAAAACGCACAGGCATTTTCTCTCTCGATATCGCCCGGAAGATTTCTATATTTTTTATTATATCTTTGATGCACCATCGCCAGCCAATACTCTGGCTCATCTTGAATTTCTTGAATTCCTGAATAGTCTTGAGGAATCAAATAAAATTCATCTTCAGAGAAAGCCTGGTCTTGACAAATACCCATAAATCCATTAAAGATATCTCTGAATTTTTTTTCGTATTCCTTAGCATATCTAGAACGGGGCTCTGAAATCACCAAAACAGTTCGATTTAGAGCAAACTTTGGCAAACATCGTCCGCTGATTGATACAAAAAAATCGGCTTCTCCAGGCTCTTTTGTATAAACAATATCTTTGGACTCGAGATAAGATAATCCAGAATTTCCATGTATGTCTTTACGGGAAAGAATTTTGTATAAAAGTCCCAATTTATTATTTTCACAAAATTTCATTTCGTGCCATCCTGTTTGACTCACAACACCTCAACTCGACCGTCATCCCTAATATAAACCGCGTTATTGCCGCTGCTACGACTAGCGCGAATTTCAATTCTCAGAACCCGTTCTGACGGTTGACTGACATTAGCAGCTAAGGAACCGCCTTCGCTGGTCCAAAAGATTAAAGAAAAATTAGGATTGACTGTCGTTCCTCGCAAAACTGACACTGTTTGTCGAGAGGCAATGGTTAAAGGATTTGCCATTCCCAGATGCTGAACGGTGATGGGAATGTAAGTTGAATTAACCACCTCAACAGAAATCGGTCGTCCGGGAACAAACTGAATCGGAGGCGACCCACAACTACTATTGGCAACGCACGTTCCAGCATACAGCACGGGAGCTCTTTGGGAAAGCGCGCTGCGAGAACTTTCCCAAAGGAACACAGAGATAACACTTAGTACAACAATTACAAATTTAGGCATTTAAACTCGGTGTATTTGTCCATCCAATGCGGACTCAAGCAATACCCTAAATTTTAGTTGAGGGCGAACCTACGAGCAACGGTACGATCCGCGATTTTTAGCCAGCCGCACTCAATGGTACGCGATCGCCAACCCAAATTAGATTTTCCACGCAATACTTCACATAACTCGAAGCACTATCGCTGCCGCACGATCCTCTCAAAATCAACGATTTACTCTTGTCGGGAACGATGTCGCTTTGGTAAACCAGCACCTCGCCATTGGGCTTTTGACAAGACAATTCGACGCGAGTGAAGCTGCGATCGCTTTTCTGTTGCAAAATCTTGTAGTCTATTTTATAACTAAACCAGTCCCATCCGTGGCGAAGCATCAGTTCCCGCTCCAATACCTGAACGTGCATGGGGAACAATCCCCAGCCGCGATAGACTTTTCTCATACAATCCATCTTGCCCGCGCGTTGTATAATTGTCCGAAAAGCGTCAGCATCCAACGCGCCGTAATACCGACCTTCGGGCAAACTCAACAGCGTCGGTGCAAAGCGATGTCCGCCAATATGACTCGCCTCCCAAACGCGGACTTTTTTCATCTCCAGTTCCGAGACAATTTGGCGCGCTTGTCGATAAAATGGGTAGCCGTATCGCGCGCAACACTTATCGTGACTGCCGTGGGTACAGACTAAAATTTCTTGGGTCAACGGTTCGACCCATTCCGTTTCGTCGCGATCGCCTGCTAAATATTTTTCCAGCTTCGGTGCAATTTCCTCTAAATTGGCAACGACAAACTTTCGCTTGTGATACCCGTCGGAAAATCCTTCTTTTTTGCGATAGACGATAACGCGCTTCAACTCCTCATCTACTCGGTCTCTCGAATGGATGAGTAGGAACCGAACCGACGCTCTTGATTTCTTGATTCTCTCAATTAACTCTCTGAGATTTGGCGGAAGAGCGCGCGATTCAAACTCCTTTGCTGCCCAAGGTTGAGGGCATTCAATCAAAATATAAGTCTGGTGTCCCGGCGCACTGCCGATAATTTCTTCTCCCGACTCGCGAGAGGCTTTGGCACAGAAAAAATGACTCATTGCAATCTTTTAGGCGTGACTTTACGGTGGCAGATGATTTCTTCAAAAATCTTAAGATTGCTTCTAGTTTAGCCTTAATGAAAATGAATAGCAATAACGCTAGGGACGGAGTTATATCAAATCCGGTTGAATAACCTAATGTAGGGGCGGGGTTACCCCACCCCTACTTCCTTTTTAGACGAAACTGTCGTTGTTGCGCCCAAACTCTGTAAATAAGCTCCCCCAACGAATCCTAAAAAGGCAATGTAGGCGATCGCTTGTCCTAAGAATAAGGTTTGTCGGTATCCCAATAAAGTTTTGAGTAAAATTCCGGGAAACTGCTTATCGGGTAGGGTTTGAGATAAATCCCACACTTGGGGACCGAGGACGCAAGCGCTCTTTCCCCAAAAGCAGAGGTTTGAATATTGAGGATCCAGTTGCGCTAACAGCGCGATCGCGCCGTCGAGATGTCTTAACGCACCAACGACTAATCCACCCACAATCAGCAACAAGAAAATCCCCATCACTTGGAAAAAGAGGCGAATATTAATTTGAATTCCGAAGCGAAACAGCGCAAATCCCATCAACGCTGCCAACGATAAACCCAATACCGCACCTAGTGCTGGGAACAACCCTCCCTGTTGTAATTGCGCAGCGATAAAGACCACCGTTTCCAATCCTTCGCGCGCCACAGCAATTACAATGAGGGCAAAAACACCCCATCCCGCATTCCCTTGTTTCAAAGCGGCCGCGATCGCGCCTTCGACTTCCGACTTCAAGGACTTCGCCTGTTGGGTCATCCATACTAACATCCAACTCAGCATCGCGATCGCGAATATCCCCAAGCCCGCCTCGAGCAACTCCTCAAATGCAGGCGCGTATAAGGCATTGGAAGCCGCCAACCTTTCCAACAGCCCCCCCAACAGCAACCCCACCCCCACCGACACTAATATTCCCGCCGCAACGCCCAATTGTACCCAGCGATAGAGGCGAGTTTGCTGCGCTTTTTGTAAGCAGGCGCAAACAATTCCCACCACCAACGCCGCTTCAAATCCTTCGCGCAGCGCCACTAAAAAAGTGGGCAAAAGTTCGCTCGGGTTTCCAGTCATAATTGTCATTAGTCTAGTCTGCGATCGCGCCTTCGATGGGTACAATTTTACCGCGATTTCGGGCGAGAAACCGCTCGAGCCTGTCATAATTAGTCCTTAAGGTACGACTGAACCCTCGAAAAAAATCTTACCCATGACCTATTCAACCCAGGAGCCCCCGAGTGCAGAATCGACTCAACGGTCATTATCCTTAGAATCAGTAGCACCGCCCGAGCCGAAAAAACCGCTCATTTTTAGCGTTATCGAGCTCTTGCTGATTTCGGCGTGCGTCATTGCTGGCGCGATCGCGGCCTTGTATATTGATAGCAAGGAAGCCGTTGTTTATGCCGTCGTCTCGATTATCATCTTAACCTTACTGCTGTTGTTGAATAAACGACTGCTCAACGACGACCAACGCGATCGCAAAAAACAGGATAATCAGCGCAAAGCTCGACTGTACAGTATATTATTTGGCGATGCGATCGCGGATGAATCCATTGATGTGATGCGCCAACGAGCGATTCAATACTGCCAAGAATTAATCGATGACTACAAAGTCGTCCGCCAACAAGCTCGCGGTCTCTACTATGTCTTCCAGATTTCTACGATTGTCCTTTCGGGAGTCACCCCGATTCTCGTCTTGCTCGATAAGGTAGACATTAATATCCCTTGGATTAAATGGTTGCCAGTAATCTTCCCCGCCATCGCCGCCATCGTCACCAGTTTGTCTACTTCCTTTCCCCTCCAAGAAAACTGGGTTGCCGCCAACGCCGCCGTTGAACTGCTCGAAGCGGAACAGGAAAAGTTTATCCTGGGCGTAACCCCAGCCTACCGTTTCTTTGATGTCCCAGAAGAAGCCCAACGGAAGCGCAAAATGCAGGCATCGGTGGAAAGTTTTATTACGCAGGTGAATCAAATACACCTCAAACAAGTGCAATCGGCTGTCGAACAGGATAACTCCAAACAACGAGAAAAAGAGGGTTCGCAGGAATAGTCAAAGACTGGGGTTAAATCAACCCTTACACAAAGCCTCTATCTGTAGGGTGGGTTAGCGCAGCGTAACCCACCTTTATCTATATGTGATGTAGCTGCGTAAGTCCTATTTGATGCAACAGTTGCGGTTGCGCCCAAACTCTTTCAATCGTTATAGCGTTTTTATTTGGGTTGTAAAATTCTAGCTTTGGAAGAATAGAAAAATTCACCCAGCGCTTCCGACCGGTGCGTCGGTATTACGTTAAAATCATGTTACTAACATTGAGCCATTTCACGATTGTCTATGTCTTTTAGTCATTACAAAAGTATTAGTACAGTCGCAAAAGCATTTCAAATCAAATATAATCTCAGCGATTTTATTTCCGAAATTGACTTCCCTGTCGCTCCTGCTTTTCAAGAAGAATTAGATTTGCTTTTTACAGATGGGGTTGTCGATAATTCAGAAGATGCAATTTGCGAAACTTTAATTTATCCCGTTCTTAAAGAAGTCTGGAAACCCTATCGCAAGCAACTCACGCTTTGGAGCCATCAATCTTTAATTTATGATGAAAACCTTTCGGGAAAACCCGATTATATGGTGGCGAAACGCAGCCCATTAGGAGCGATTGTATTTGACAAGCCTTACTTTTTAGTGGTCGAAGCAAAACAAGATAAGTTTGAAGAAGGATGGGGTCAATGCTTGGCTGAATTAATCGCCGTCCAAAAAATAAATGACGATTTAGAGCAAAAAATTATTGGTATTGTTTCTAATGGCAAAGTGTGGCAGTTTGGTCAACTCCAAGGAGATGCTTTCACCAGAAATAAAAAGTTTTACACGATTCAAGACTTAGAAAGTTTGTTTGCGAGTATAAATTATGCGTTTCGCCAGTGTCAGTTACAGGTTGGAAACGGCTCGTAGGTACGATTCGCCTTCATTGTCTCTTTTTATTCATCCGCTCCCGAATCCGATTTCTGACAAGTCGCTATCTTGGAGAAAAGGCAAGTCAAGTAATGTAGGGTGGGTTAGGTGCGGGAAAGATTGTGAGAAAAAACCATAACTTTTTGATCCGCACCGTAACCCACCGCTCTATATTTTATCAAAACCTATTTGACAATTTTGTAGTTTAGCTCTAGGCAAAGACAATGGTGCGTTACGCTGCGCTAACGGCACCCTACTGCACATTGGATTCTACAATCCCCTCACCCCCTCTCCCTCTCTCCCCATCACTTCCTCTATCCCAAGGAAGATTTTTTCATAAAACTTCACAAAGCTTAGTAATATGAGATTATTAACAAAATCAGTATTTTTGCTCAGTACCATGATAGCGGACGGATTTCCCTGGCTCACAGCAATCATCCTACTCCCCCTCGCTGCCGCCCTTCTCATCCCCGTGCTGCCCGACAAAAGCGGCAAGCGCATTCGGTGGTATGCCCTCGGCGTAGGCTTGACAGACTTCATCTTAATGTGCTACGTCTTTTGGACGCACTACGACCCCAGCAACGCCAGCTTCCAACTGGTCGAAAAATACGCCTGGATGCCGCAAATCGGCTTAAACTGGGCTGTTTCCGTCGATGGACTCTCAGTTCCCTTCGTTCTCCTCGCCGGTTTTGTCACTACCCTCTCCATCTTTGCCGCATGGCAAGTGGACTTAAAACCGCGCCTGTTTTACTTCCTAATGTTGGTGCTGTACTCAGCGCAAATTGGGGTGTTCGTCGCCCAGGATATGCTGCTGCTGTTCATCATGTGGGAATTAGAACTCGTTCCCGTCTACCTGCTTGTCTCCATTTGGGGCGGACCGAAGCGCCGCTACTCTGCCACGAAATTCCTACTGTACACCGCCGCTGCTTCCATCTTCATCCTCATCGCAGCGCTGGCAATGGCACTGTACGGCGGCAACATGACCTTCGATGTTGTCGAACTCGGACTCAAACAATATCCCCTCCTCCTCGAATTACTGCTGTACGCCGGACTGCTGATAGCTTTTGGAGTCAAACTCGCCATCTTCCCACTGCACACATGGCTGCCCGACGCACACGGCGAAGCATCGGCACCGGTATCGATGATTTTAGCTGGTGTCCTCCTGAAAATGGGCGGATACGGATTGATTCGTTTCAACCTCGAACTCTTGGGCAACGCCCACGTTTACTTCGCCCCGATTTTAGCCATCATTGGCGTTATCAATATTATTTACGGCGGATTGAACTCTTTTGGTCAATCCAATATGAAACGCCGCCTTGCTTACTCCTCGGTTTCTCACATGGGGTTTGTCCTATTGGGAATTGCCTCCTTTACCGATTTGGGAATTAGCGGTGCCATGCTACAAATGATTTCCCACGGTTTAATTGCCGCATTATTATTCTTCCTCACCGGTGTCACCTACGACCGCACCCACACTTTGATGATGGACGAAATGGGTGGCATGGGGGCGATAATGCCCAAAGTTTTCGCTCTCTTTACTGCTGGGGCGATGGCATCTTTGGCGCTGCCGGGAATGAGCGGTTTTGCTAGCGAATTGTCGGTATTTGTTGGCGTAACGACGAGCGATATCTATAGTTCTTCTTTCCGCACGGTGACGGTATTCCTCTCTGCAGTAGGGTTGATTCTCACGCCGATTTATCTGCTGAACTTGCTGCGCCAAGTCTTCTTTAATTCCGGTTCGGTTCCCAATTGTTCCCTCGCAGATGTGGGTTTGGAGTATAAGGAGAATGAAGCGGCGGTTTGTTTTGGAACCAACTGTGTTCTTCCTAGCGAAGCGCGCTACGACGATGCCAATCCGCGCGAAGTGTTTACGGCAGCTTGTTTCTTGTTGCCAATCATTGCGATTGGGTTCTATCCGAAGCTGGCGATGCAGGTGTACGATGCAAAGACGGTTGCTATTAATAGCGAAGTTCGCCAATCTTACGCACAAATTGCCCAAACTCATCCTCATCTTTATGCTACGGGATTGTCGTTTCCCAAGGTTGTGGAACCGGAAGTCGCGACGGTTCAAGGCATTATGAAATAAAGGTGGGTTAAGGGAATTAGATTAGGAAATTGCCCGCTTAGGGTTTAACGTCTGCTGAAAACGCGATCGCTCTTTAGGGGGCGATCGCGTTTTTTGGTAGAATTTTATTTAGCGTGGGGACATTGTATGCAACGTCCCTACTTTTTCCGATTTAACGACTCGAGCGCAGATGTTGAAACTCTGGGTCTAAAGCATTCTGTACTTTTCCCACCGCCTCGAGGATATCGAGCAACTCTTCTTGCATATATTGAAGGACATGGTCGTAGGGAATTTCGTGGGCAATGTGGATATACTTGGCTTGTTCGTACAAGACGGCGCTGTGAAGGACGCAGGCAAATGAGTGCATTGCCAACAGCCGAGTGGTGCATTGGGAGAGTTGTTGGTGGAGGGAAAGGGAAGCGGAATCGGGATTATTGGGTAAAATGGACATCGTTACTCCTTACAAGTTGATTGGGAAATTGACGGTGAGGGGTTTCCCCCAGAGAAGGCGATTTAGCTTGCAGGCGCGTCGCCTTCTCTTGCTTTAATATAATATGCTTTATGCAAAAATGCAACAAAGATAAATGTTTTATTTTTGTTAAGGGTGAAATTAGGAATTCGCAAGTTGCGATCGCGAACCTACTACAATCGTAAATTAGCCTCTCTGGAGAAACCCATGATTCAAACCTTATCTAAAACCGTTACCTTCGATGAATTCATCGCTTGGTATCCAGAAGGTTCGGGAAGTCGCTACGAACTACACAGCGGAGTCATTGTTGAGAGGGCTAAACCGACAGGTCAGCACTCAGATGTGGGAGGATTTATGGTAGCCGAACTCAACTTTGAAATCCGACGTACAACGCTGCCTTATCGCATTCCTAAAGAATGCGTTATCAAACCCAGTCCTAGCGAATCTGGATACGAGCCGGATATCGTTGTCTTAGACAATCAAGGAGTTAAAAATGAGCCGCGATGGACGAAAGAATCGATTATTACAATGGGTTCGTCAGTTCCTTTAGTGATAGAAATTACGAGTACCAATTGGCAAGATGACTATGCTTTGAAGCTCGAAGACTATGAAGCAATGGAGATTGCCGAATATTGGATTGCCGATTACTTAGGTTTGGGCGGCAAGAGATTTATCGGCGACCCTAAGCAACCGACTTTCTCAGTGTATCAGTTGGTTAACAGGAAATATCAAGTTCGCCAGTTTAGAGGAAGCGATCGCATTATTTCTCCAACCTTTTCCGCTCTTAATTTAACGGCACAGCAAATTTTTGAAGCGGCAGATGTCTAGTTCTAGAAATGATGTGTTACTATTGTCTAATTTCAGTTAAAACAGTAGGGTGGGTTAGATGCGGGCAAGATGTTGAAATAAAACTA
>JAXHVQ010000003.1:0-35352 GCA_034189065.1 Cyanobacteriota bacterium | reverse complement strand
CGATTTTTGTATCCCGCAGCGTAACCCACCGCTTGAGAAATGGTGCGTTACGCTGCGCTAACGGCACCCTACTTATTATTGTCTAATTTCAGTTAAAACAGTAGGGTGGGTTAGATGCGGGCGAGATGTTGAAATAAAACTACGATTTTTGTATCCCGCAGCGTAACCCACCGCTTGAGAAATGGTGCGTTACGCTGCGCTAACGGCACCCTACTTATTATTGTCTAATTTCAGTTAAAACAGTAGGGTGGGTTAGATGCGGGTGAGATGTTGAAAAAAAACTATAACTTTTGTGCCCCGCGCCGTAACCCACCGCTTGAGAAACGGTGTGTTACGCTGCGCTAACACACCCTACTTCAAACAAATTTAAGAAAATGCCTAATTATAGAAGAGTTAAAATAACAGGCGGAACTTATTTTTTTACTCAGGTCACTTACCAGCGCTATCCTTGGTTACACCATTCTTTAGCTCGTCATACTCTCCGAACAGCAATAGAAAAAGTACGCCAAAAATATCCATTTACGATCGATGCCTTTGTCCTCCTGCCAGACCATTTTCACTGTATTTTAACACTGCCTGATGAAGACAGCGACTATGCGACTCGGTTGCGACTGATTAAAACTTTTGTTACAAAGAATTGCAAAGACGAACTTAAACTCGAAATGGAAATTACAGATGCTCGTCAAAAACGCAAGGAAAGTAATTTTTGGCAGCGTAGATATTGGGAACACACGATTAGAGATGAAGAAGATTTTGTCAATCATTGCGATTATATTCATTACAATCCGGTGAAACATGGTTTATGCAAAATGCCTCAACATTGGCAGTTTTCTAGCATTCATCGCTTTATCGCCCAAGGGGTTTATTCGGAAAATTGGGGGCGCGATCGCGTTCGTAATATTTCGGTTGATGTGGGATATGAATAATTAAAGAATGCTGGCGTACGTTTTAGTTAAAACAGTAGGGTGGGTTAGGTGCGGACAAGATGTTGAAAAAAACTATAATTTTTGTATCCCGCGCTGTGACCCACCGCTCTAGAAATGGTGTGTTACGCTGCGCTAACACACCCTACAAATAGAGGCTTTCAAGAGTTTCCAAAATGAAGTCGCGATCGCGATATTTTTGCCCTTCTTCCACTACGTCCGGCATCACGAAAATTTCCGCTAAATATCCCGATTTCTCGTCTTCTTGACCGGGAACCGAAATCCCCGCAAAGATAATATTGTCGAACTGTTGGCGCAATTGGCGGAAATAATTCGCTTTGGCAACTTGAAATTTTAAATAGGTGCTAGTTTTTTCAAAATAGGTCTTGACAAAAGTGCCAAGCCAAGGTTCGATTTGTTGGAGTTGCAGATTGATTTGGGGAGTTTCGGCGTGCGATCGCGCGAATTCCTCCCTCAAATACGCCAAATCTGGCTCTCCTCGATTCTCCAACGGTTTAAGCAACTCTTGTTGTACGCCAGCGCGGGCTAAAAACTGCTCGAGAAACCGAGGAACAAAATCGGGAGGCGATCGAAAAAATAGTCGATTTTGAGGTTCGAGAGTTTCCTCTTGTTTTTCTGCGGCAACCAGACCCGCTTTAATGGCTTTTTCAACTTCAGTAGGATTGAGTTGGTTGCCCGCTTTTTTCAACAAGTGGGGAGCGATCGCACCCGCCGCCGAACTGACAAGTTTGATAATTGCTGCTGTTTCCATTGAGTTATGGGCGATCGGTAGCTCGGTAGTAGGGACACCGATTGCCCTACTCGTAAAGTTTAATTATAAGGCAGGAAATTTACGTAGAAATGTGAATTAAAGTCGAAGCGCAACGACTTAAAACAGCTATGCAGAAGGTAGAAAAAAATACATCATTTACATGGAATAAATGCAAGGTCAGCATACAACTGACAACTCTCCTTCCCACGCGAGAGGGAAATGCCATATAGTCATGTTGGTTCAGATTAAGACACTAGCTCCCTGAAGTTCGGGGTTGCTAGTCAAACATTCGTCTCATCTTTATTTGAAACGACTATGGCGTTTTTCAAATAGATAATGTACCTCGCTCGCACGAAAACTGCTATATCGCTGACGAGATAAGTCAAACTCACACCATGATTGCACACCACGCTGTTTCCCGCACCGCGATCGCCGCGATCGCTACAACACTTGTTCTTAACTTTCCCTTACCCGCCCGAGGGTTTAGTCTTTCTGGGGACTTTCCCCCAATCCTTCCAGTTAGTCTTTCTGGGGACTTTCCCCCAATCCTTCCAGTTAGTCTTTCTGGGGACTTCCCTCCAACCCTTCCAGGAGGTTGGGTCGAGGAGGACATTTCTCCTTCTGAAGTCCCAACCTACGCAGCCCAAACCATCCTAGAACACGCCGCCATCGACTCGGGTTTGCCAATCTCTTTGCTAGATATTACTGCTGCCCAAGAGGTTTACTGGAGTAGTGGCTGTCTGGCATTTGGCGAACCTGGCCAAATTTGTACGACAGAAGTGATTGGCGGTTGGCGCGCGATCGTTGCCAGCGACGAACAACACTGGATTTATCATTCCACTGACGATATGGACAGACCCCTAATTTGGTCGAGTACCGACACGGAACCCGGGACTTCTCAACCCGGTTATTCCCAATCCAACCCCATTTTGCCCGATTTCGTCGATAACCAAGGATGGTTTGTGTTTGACGAGGTTCCCAGCGGACGATGGTTCGACCCGCCAACAGTCAGCGGTTTTCAGTTCGCCGCGATCGGAGATTCACAATTTACCGAGGTTATTGATTTTCCTGTCGGTATAGATAGCGACGAGCGATTTACGGTCTCCGTCGGCAACGAAATTTTAGGCGAATTTGGCTTCGGTCAATCGGTCGATTTTCTCGCACTGCTCGGAGGAGGGGTTTCTGAGTTTACCATCGCCGGTATTGATAGTGACATCGACCCCACATCGCCCAAAGCTTTTCCCGTGCGACTCGCCTTCGATGACCCAACAGCCAGTTTCAAGATGCGCGCGGTTTCTAAATCAACTCCCGAACCCAGTTTCGCGATCGCGCTATTCGGTTTAGCTTTTCTGGGAATTCAACAGCGCAAGCGACACAAATCAGCACAAGTAGAAGACCGTTTGCACGGTTGAAAATTCGATCGAGAATCGTTTAACAAATAGGACTTACGCAAAGCCTCTATCTGTAGGGTGTGCTCTTCGCAGCGCAGGTGCACCGTTGTTGCTATATGTGGTGTGGCTGCGTAAGTCCTGATTTGAAATCCTTGAATGGTTGCACTTCGGAGACGGGTTTCTGAGTTCTGGGTTCTGGGTTCTGGGTTCTGGGTTTTAAACTCACGCACTCTGTACGGACGTTTTATAAAACGTCCCTACCTCTGAACTCAACTGACGGGGGGAAAGCTCTGTAGCATTTTTTGAGGGATTTCATATGACACAGTATGCCGCTTTTTCCCTTGGCACAAGAGCTGCCGAGTTTCCTTAGTGTTTCAACGATCTGCGAGTCGAACCAAAGGAGGTAACAACTCGCGTTTCAATGAACTCGTCGCAACCCGCAACGAGTATTTCAACAAGATAAAGACGCACGCGATCGCGGCATTGTTCCGGTTCGCTTTAAAAACTGTCACGAGCTTGTTGCCCGCTCGTTTTTGAGTCAATAAAATTTAAACTAAATTTCTAAAGAAATCATAGCGTAAATATAAAAGTCATGAACAAACAACTCGGAACCCAAGATCATAGTAGCGCTTGGATTTTTCAAACCTGGCTCTCTTTTGTTCTTTCTATTTCTGCAATGAGCATTGGCATTCTTTATTTGCCAGTCAATAACTGGACAAAAGGATATATGGGAATGGGTTTATTCTTTACGGTCGGTTCCACCATTAGTTTATCGAAAACCACCCGAGATATTCACGAATCCAAGAAAATAACCTCTCGAATTGATGAAGCGAAAATGGAAAAAATTCTCAGCGAACATCACCCTTTGCCTTAAATTATTCTAAATTTGAAAGGCGGCTAGGGGATTGACGGGAGATGGGGAGATGGGGAGATGGGGAGATGGGGGGAAAGAACTTTAACAGTTGAGGGATTCGATATTAGAACAAGGTTGCAATAGTTTCGACTTTAATCTAAAATTTAACGATTGCGTAAAAATGGTAATCCAGGAGCAGCCTAACCCGCGATACGGCATCGAGCATAAGAGAAGGGATTGACGAATTTTACGTATAGTGCATAGGCTGCTCTTTCACAATCTCCAAGGGCAAATCTCAACTCCAAATTCTAAAACGTCGCGATGGCAGAAGTCGAGTTACAGAATATTTCTCGCAAATACAAAAATGTAACCGCGATCGAAGACATCGCCTTTACCATTCCCAACGGAGAATTTTGGGTTTTAGTGGGTCCTTCGGGTTGCGGAAAATCCACTATTCTGCGAACGATCGCGGGATTAGAATCGGCAACCGAAGGTCAGCTTTACATCGGCGGTCAACGGGTGGACTCGGTACCCGCACGCCAGAGGGATGTGGCAATGGTATTTCAAAATTATGCCCTGTACCCGCACATGAGCGTTGCCGAAAATCTTGCCTTTGGTTTGCGGATGCGCGGCGCGGACAGTGCAGCCATTGGACAGCGCATCGAACGGGTAGCGCGATCGCTCTCCATCGAACACCTGCTCGAGCGCAAACCCAAACAACTGTCGGGGGGACAACAACAGCGCGTGGCATTAGGGCGGGCGATCGCGCGCGAACCCCAAGTTTTCCTTCTCGACGAACCCCTCTCCAACCTCGACGCACAACTGAGAGACGAAACCCGCGCCGAACTCAAACAATTACACGCGCGCCTGGGAATTACAACGATCTACGTCACCCACGACCAAACCGAAGCCATGACATTAGGCGATCGCATCGTCGTTCTCGACCGGGGTCGCATTCAACAAATTGGTTCCCCCCAAGAAATTTACGCCCAACCCGCGAACCGCATGGTTGCCACCTTTCTGGGCAGTCCTCCGATGAATATCTTACCCGCAACCTACAACAACGGTCAATTTAACCTCAACGCCCAAACTCTTCCCTGTCCCGAAGCAATACGAGAGCAACTGCAACCGCAAAACGGACAGGGTTTTGAATTAGGCATTCGTCCAGAAGAAATTTCCTTAAGCACCAACTCGGATTCAACCGAAGACTTAACAATCCATCTCGATTTGCTCGAACCTTTGGGACGAGAAACCTTAGTGCGGGGGAGTTTGCCCAACTCAGAAGTCGTATTGAATTTTTACGCGCCGGGTCGTTTTGGAGGTCGTCGCGGGGAATCGGTGGGAGTAAAATTGCAGCGCGATCGCCTTTTCATTTTCGACCCCAAAAGCGGCAAAATCCTTTATCCCTTGACCAATGACTAAACTAGGTTTTAGAGCCAATGACTAATGACAAATGACAAAAGACCAACCCTAAGTTTTCGCTAAATTCAAAGATTTAAGCTGAGCTTCATAAGTATTAATCTTGCTATTAAGTTCGCGAATGCGGCGCGACAAACTGCGCGTAATATTGACTGCAATTTCGGGTGTTTCTTCAATCGCATCGATCAATTGTAACTGGTTAAGTGTAAGACAGTCGCAATTTTCCGTCGTCGTCACCGAAGCCGAACGAGGTTCCGCATCAAACAGAGACATCTCGCCGAAAAACGTTCCCTTCTCCAAAAAAGCTAAATCTCGTTCGCCGACGTGAACCCTCACTCGACCCGAAACAACAATATAAAGAGACCTCCCCTCTTCCCCCTGCTCGAAAATCGTGTGCTGGTTAGGAAAGGAAAGCTCGTCCATCGCCGAAGCCAACTTCACGAGAAACTCATCCCGCAGATCCTGAAAAATGGAGACGCGCCTGATAAACAATAAGCGATCGAAGCTACTTAACATTGTGATTTAATCGTGAGTCGTGGGTGGGGTTGAACGGGTTGTCATTCTCATCGGTCAAAACCAACGCCTCTGCTTAACGTCGCCCAACTGGATAATTGTCCTTCGCCCTACACTCCAAAAGGATAAAGCATTCATCATAACATTCGCTCCCCCCCACAACCTTTGCTAATGGTCTCCGTTTCGAGTCGCACTTCATTACCCTCCCCCAAGGCGACTGGGTTACGACACCGAACCCAACTCAACATTGAGACTATCGACCTGAGCGGCAACGAGGGGATCGGGATCGTTTCTGAGCATGGGCAATAGCTCTAAGCACGTCCTGGGACTCGCATCTTTAAGATAAGCGAGAACCGCTTCGCGCACAAAACCGCTCGGATGGCTCAAACAAACCAACGTCGCTTCTTTGGTGACTCCCCACCGCCGAGCGCGCGCGGCATGGAAACAACAGGCGACAGACCAGTCGGAGAGGAAATGGCGAAATTCGAGCAAGCGGCGCAGGCGATCGCAAGGGGACATGGGTTGATAGGGAACGAGTTCGGCTAAGTCCTTGAGTCGCTCTCGCGTGGGTCTTCGTTCTAGCACTCGGATCAAAATCTGTTTTTGAGGTAGGTCGAGAGTATTATCTAAAATTTCCAACCCCAGCGCCATACTATTTTCCGACTCGGAGTCTAAATTTAACATTGCCGCTTGGATGGCGCTGAAGGGATAGAGAAATTGCATTAACAAAAAGCAGCGGTCGAAGATATCGATTTGCATCCCTTCGAGGGCCCCTCGCAATAGGTCGCCTTCGCGTCCGGGCAGCTTTTTCGGAGACAAGTCCAGCAGCGCGGCAAAGACTTGACCCAAGAGCAATAACTCCTGTTCGATGGACTGTTCGACCCCACTGCGTCCCAACTTTTCGAGAACCGTTTCTATACCGCGTTCTCCGGAAACTTTCAGTAAAATTCGTAACAAATTTCGCCGACTGGTTCCCCAGCTCGACAGGAGTTGTTGAACCAGGAGAGCCATCGCCGCGTCGCTGCCAATGTCGGCGATCGCGTTGCCCGCCTGCAAGCGCACGAAATCGGGCTTGCGCGGGTCTTCAGCGAGGTTCGAGAGCATGGGCAGCGCGTCATCGCCCAAGGTCGCCAGCGCGCGCTTCGCCGCCGATCGCGTGGATTTGTAATACAACCCCTTAATGAGCGAGGGGTAATACTCCTGCAAGCGCTTGGCCGCGATCGCCTCGAGCAGAGCGCAGCGCACCCGCGCCGACTCATCTTGGACCAATTGCGGGACGTAACGTCGCAGAACCTCCCCATCCGCTTCGGTATGTTCCAGCGCTTGGGTGCCGATAACCCGTTCTCGTTCCGAGAGCGATCGCAACATCTGTTCGAGAGCGCGAATCGCTTCGGCTTGTTCTGGGGGGTTTCCCCGTCCGATAATCAAACCCGTCGCCGTTCCGCGCACGATGGGATCCACGCGATCGTGTAAATAAGGTTGGAGGGTGCGGGTTTCCAGATCGGGTTGAGACAGCCAAATATAGCGCAAGGCCAGAGCCAACACCTCGAGATTGGGCTTCGTTTCGAGCAATCGCTGTACGTCGCCCAAATAGGCGGAATCTGGCGCTTTCAGCATCACCTCCATACTTTCCTGTTGCAAATTCGGCGGGAAACCGGCCAAGCGCGGCGCGAGGATTTCCCCCGCACTCGCCGGGTCGATACGAGCCAGCAGTTGAATGCACGAGCGCATATCGTCTTCTGCCGTCGTCTGGTCTAAAGATTCCACGATCGCGCGTTTAAAGGCCTTCAAATCCACATTGGAAAAGCCCAAACGACCCTGTTCTGCACTCTGAACCAGCAAACTGACATAGCTCGAGCGCAAAAACCAAGCACAAGTCGCCCAACACAGGGAAAAGAAAATAATCGCCCCGATAAAAATACTCCCCTGCAATTGGTGGAGTTCGGTTTCCGAAAGATTCTCTCCCAAATTGACAACCGCCCAAATTGTGGCTCCGAGCGTGAGTCCTGTCAATCCTGTTGAAAGGGGTTCGGCAATTCCCTGAACCCGGGCTTGAATCGAACTGCGAATTTCCGACGGTAACGGCTGGAATAGGAAGGGTTCGATGCCGGCAATGAGGGTGTAGCGTAACAATTCGTCAAAAAACTTCAATCCCACCGCGCCCAAGAAAAGGATTTGCGAACTATCGAGTTCTAACACCTCCGATAAATCCAAGACAACAATGAAAAAGCCCAAGGTAGACAGGGAGATGGGTAGAAACATCGCCGCGACGAAAACCCCCAGCCGTTCCACTGCGCGAGATGAGACAAACCATTGGGCGGTTAGCTCAAAAATGCCCAACAACCCCGAAAAAATGCCCAAAAAGGCTGCCAGTTGAGTTTCGCTGGAGTAAACCGTTTCCAACTCCCCGAAAAATTGAAACTCTACCAAGAGGAAGAGAACTTCGCCCAAGATAAAGAAGGTGAAGAGGGGAATAATGTATTTGCGCAGGGTGCTGTTGGTGCGGCGACTGGTAAAGTCGGGTTGGAGTTCGTCGAATTCCCGTACGGGGGTATCGGGAAAGGCTTGCTTGTAGCGCTGGGTGAGGTACAGTAGCATTCCGCCGCCCAACAAGATTGTCACTGCTGCGACGACAATAATATTTTTCAAGCCGATGAAAAAGACGAGCACCGGCAGCGAAAAGCCGGAGATGACATCGCCCAATAGCAAACCGCTGGAGACGATGGGATAGGTGCGCTTGATTTCGCGAATGTTGAACAGTTGGTTGGCGGCAACTTGAGAGTTAAGGTCGTTGAGAACTTCTTCGGCATCCATCCACAAGCGAAGGGTGAAGGCGGTGGCAACGGCGATGACTCCGTTGAACGCTGTAATCTCGAAGCCAATGCGAAAGAAAATCAAGGGAATGGCCATGAGGAGTGCCATCACCCCAAACACTCGCTTGAGGGGTAAATTATTTTGCAGCCAGGAGTACAAAAGACCCAAGCTCGAGCCCAAAAAAGCGCTGGCAATGTAAATAACCGGCAGACCTTCGGCTCCAAACTTTTGCAGGAATAGGGTAATCGTCGTTTGCTCCAGCCACAGCAAGCCGACGGAGGTGATGGTATAAAAGGCGAACATTAATAGGGTTCGTTCGCCTTCTTCGGGACGGAGATTGACGATTTTTAGGAGCTTCTGACTCCAGCCACTCTTGCTTCTTGCATTCTTGGACTTCATAGGATGGGCGATTGGAATGACAAATTTATGCTTTATGGGAAATAGATATCGAAACCAAGGGTAAAAAGGTTTTGGGTTTTAGGTTTTAGGTTTTAGGTTCTTGGGTTAGCAATCGGCAGGACGGAGTATCGATAGAGAGGATTCTTCCGCTAGAGCCGCGTTTCGATCTCTAACGGACAACGCATAATCCTTCAACTGAGTTGATTTACTTTTTGGGAGAAAGCAGCATCATCATGTTGCGACCTTCTCGTTTGGGGGCCTGTTGCAATTCTGCCACTTCTTGGAGATCTTTAGCCATGCGCTTGAGGAGATCTTCGGCAAGATTGGTGTGTTGGATTTCTCGCCCTCGGAAGATGACGGTCGCTTTCACCTTGTCTCCGGACTTGAGAAAGCGCCGCGCGTTAACAACGCGCACTTGGTAGTCGTGGTCGTCAATTTTGTAGCGCATTTTGACTTCTTTGACATCGGCGTTATGTTGCTTTTTTTTAGCCTCTCGCTCTTTTTTCTCCTTTTCATACTTAAATTTACCGTAATCCATGATTTTACATACGGGCGGATCTGACTTATCGCTAACGAGAACGAGGTCGAGTCCTTTTTCCTCCGCTAAACGACGACCTTCTTCTGAGGGAATGACCCCGAGTTGCGACCCATCGGTATCAATGACTCGAATTTGGGGGAAACGGATTTTTTCATTAATTTGTGGAAGGTCGCGACGATGTTTGTTATCTTTCACGGGCCTATGCTTAATGTCAGTAGGTTGCAGTTAATTCAAAATTATCTTTATTAAGGTGTGGGTCTGCTTGAAAATTGTCCCCAGTCCGACCCGGTTGGACTCCCCTATGTTAACTTAGCTTCCTCGTTCTGCGGCGTAAAAATGGGGGAGATGGGGAGATGGGGAGATGGGGAGATGGGGAGATGGGGAGATGGGGAGATGGGGTTGTAGCAAAATTTGATGAATCTGGTATTACTTAACTTTTTACTGGGGATGCGATCGCGGGCTTTAGCTAAAACGGGGGCAACGATTGCTTGGCGTTATTTTATGGGGTAGGTGACAAAATGGGGAAGAGCGGAGTGATTCGAGAGCTGGAGTCGTACAATTGTTCTTAAAGAGGGGAAAATGGATAAGTTGAGAGTTGATGAATGACTAATGACCAATGACCAATGACCAATGACCAATGACAATTGACAAACAACTGGTGCAGTGGCAACAACGGATCGGTTCTCAACGGGACTGGGTGTGGCGAGGGTGGCAAACTCGTTACAGCTATCAACGGGCGATACAGAAACCGTCAAGTTCTCATTTGTCGAGACCGCCGCTAATTTTAATTCATGGCTTTGGGGCGGCGATCGAACATTGGCGCAAGAATATTCCGGTTCTCAGTCACACCCATACGGTTTATGCCTTGGATTTATTGGGGTTTGGCGCGTCGAGAAAGGCGGAAACGCCCTACAGCGTCAGTTTGTGGGTGGATCAGGTGTATGATTTTTGGCGAGCCTTTGTAGGCGAACCAGTAGTTTTAGTGGGAAATTCGACGGGTTCTTTGGTTTGTTTGGCGGCGGCAGCGACCCATCCCGATATGGTGAAGGGGGTTGTCCTGCTGAATTTACCGGATTTGTCTTTACGGGAAGCAGCAATGCCTGCATGGTTAGCCCCCATTGTCAATACCTTAGAAAGCGCGATCGCGTCACCTTTTTTACTCGAAACGCTGTTGCGGGTATTGCGCCGTCCGAGTTGGATTCGCCGTTGGGCTAGCGTCGCCTATGCTGATGTCAGCGCCATAGATGAGGAGTTGATTGCGATTCTCTCGGCTCCGGCTTACGATGAAGGGGCGGGAAATACCTTTTCCGCGCTGTTTAAGGCGGTTCGACAGCCCAACTTTGCCCCCCGCGCTGCCGATGTTTTACCGGCGCTGGAGATGCCAATTCTCCTCGTTTGGGGTCGTCAAGACCGTATGGTTCCTTTCGGACTGGCACAAACGCTGGTCGATCTCAATCCCAATTTGGAGTTTATCGAACTCGACCCAGCCGGTCATTGTCCCCACGATGAATGTCCCGATCGCTTTAATGCTTTGTTGCTCGATTGGTTAGATCGGCGGATTAGTTATTAGTTGTTGGTCATTAGTCATTGGTCATTAGTCATTAGTCATTAGTTACTAACTATACTTTTCCAAGGACAAAGAACGAAGGACGAATGACAAAGAATAAAGGACAAAAAACGAATGACAAAGAATAAAGGACAAAAAACGAATGACCCTTGATTCAGAAATTTATCATTTGCGCGAACTGATGCCCGCTTCGGGACGAATGTTTGCCAAAATTGTTAGCAACTCGCAGCAATCGAAAATTCTTGATGTGCCGTTTCCCGTTCCTTGGAAAGCGGAGTCGCGAGAAATTCGGATTAATTTCGATTTGTGGTCGCAATTGACTCGAACCGAACGGGATTTATTATTTCTGCGATCGCTGAGTTGGCTATTGGGAATTCGCTGGTTTAAACCAGACTGGCAGCGGGGAGTGGCATTGGCGGGAACGGCAGGTGCGGTTGTAGAATTGCTTCAAGGGGACGCGATCGGCGTGTTGGTCGCGGGAGGGTTGAGCGCGATCGCGTTACGCCAAATTTGGCAGGAGACTCGCAGTTCGAGAGCGGAAATAAAAGCCGATGAAGCGGCAATTAAAGTGTCTCTGAGAAGGGGCTACAACGAGATTGAAGCGGCAAAAGCACTTCTTGAGGGGATTGAGAGTGTTGCGCGCATTGAAGGACGCTCTACGCTCAATTTTGTTGAATTGATTCGCACCCAAAATCTCAAGGCGATCGCGAAATTATCCCCCGTTGCCGTTCCCGAAAGCGTCAAAAATTCATAGCGCAGTTCCCCAATCCAAATTCTTAACCCGTTTTAACGGGTTTTAACTTTGAGCCAAGAACTAAAGTTCATGGCCCTTAATCCGAAGCTTGGGACTTGCGGCGGCGACAGCGATCGGAACAATACTTCACCTCGTCCCAACAGTTCGCCCATTTCTTGCGCCAGACGAAGGGACGGCCGCACGTCGGACAAATTTTACTGGGAAAATCAGATTTCTTGCGTTGGCGAGCCATTGTTCGCGATGGGAGTACAAAATACGCCGTTTTCTACCTTGAATTAAGTAGGTGGGCGTAATTAAAAGAACAATATCTCCAGCTAAAACCCTTACCTGGCAAGGAATACGGTTTTCGAGGTTATGCGTTTATTTTTGCCCACCTACTTATCAACTCAGTGACTCGATGATTCCTATGTCCTAATTTTTAGTAGCAAACTCGACCGCGTATGAGACAATAATAGTTTATTTTGTTTCGTCTTTGCGTGCCAATGACTTTAAATTGGATTTCCCCCGCACAACGCCTCAGCATTCTTCCTCCCTACGTTTTTGCCCGCCTCGACGAACTCAAAGCGAGGGCGAGGGAACAGGGCTTAGATTTGATCGACCTCGGAATGGGCAACCCCGACGGTTCTGCGCCACAACCCATTATTGATGCTGCAACTGCTGCCCTTGTCAATCCGAAAAATCACGGTTATCCTCCCTTTGAAGGAACAGCTAGTTTTCGCGGCGCGATCGCGCGTTGGTACGAACGCCGTTATAGCGTTAAACTAGACCCTGACAGCGAAGCATTACCGTTATTAGGATCGAAAGAAGGACTCGGCCATTTAGCCCTCGCCTACGTCAACCCCGGCGATGTCGTCCTTGTCCCCAGTCCCTCCTATCCCGCCCATTTTCGCGGCCCATTAATTGCGGGGGGAAAGATTCATCCCATTCATCTCAAAGCCGAACAAGATTGGTTAATCGATCTTAGTTCTATTCCCGATGAAGTTGCCCAACGCGCCAAAATTCTCTATTTTAACTATCCCAACAACCCAACAACCGCTACGGCACCCAGAGAGTTTTTCGAGGAAATTGTCGCCTTTGCCCGTCGCTGGGAAATCCTCTTAGTTCACGATCTCTGTTATGCAGAATTGGCCTTTGACGGCTATCAGCCCACCAGCTTATTGGAAATTCCGGGTGCAAAAGAGATTGGAGTTGAGTTTCATACTCTTTCTAAAACTTATAATATGGCAGGATGGCGCGTTGGGTTCGTTGTGGGTAATTCTCAAATCATTCAAGGCTTGCGCACCCTCAAAACAAATCTTGACTACGGCATTTTTGCCGCCATCCAAACCGCAGCAGAAACAGCTTTAGATTTGCCCGACAGCTATGTCCAGCAAGTCCAAGAGCGCTATCAAAAACGCCGCGATTTCCTCGTCCAAGGGTTAGCGCAATTGGGCTGGAATGTGCCGAAATCAAAGGCGACGATGTATCTTTGGATTCCTTGTCCTGCGGGGATTGGTTCGACGGAATTTGCGCTGGATGTTTTGCAAAAGACTGGCGTTGTGGTTACGCCGGGAAATGCCTTTGGCTCGGCGGGGGAAGGGTATGTCAGAATTAGTTTAATTGCAGATTGCGATCGCCTTGGAGAAGCATTACAGCGTCTTGGGAAGGCGGGGATTTATTATCAGTCAGAAGCGATTGTATCTTAGGTTCAAATAAAGAAGTTAGGAAACAAATATTATGGCAATCGATGTACGTAAGTAGGCGGGCGCAATTATTCGTAAAATAGCGATTCAATTTAAAATCGTGAAACCCCCTTTGTAGCTGGCTTTCAGCTTAAGTTTTGGATTCTGGGTTGTAATGTTTATTTATGCCCACCTACTTAAAGCAGTTACTTCCGCCCGGAACTATATCAATTCCCTCCGAGATTTATTGGGAGGGAATTTGGGAGATATTAGGCTTGAAGAAGTAGAATTGACGGAAGATAGGAAGTTCTGGTGGGTTACGCTAAGCTTCGCTTCACTCGAACCTGAATCTCAACAAAATCCTTTGCGCGGTGTTGTCAATTTCTCACCTAAATTAGAACGAATGTATAAACTTTTCAAGGTCAATTCAGAAACGGGTGAAGTTGAATCTATGAAAATTCGCGAGTTATGAAGGAGTTTATTCGCGACTTAATCCGTCGTTATGGCGCTAAGGGGATTTTAATAGACACTAACATTTTATTGTTGCTGTTTGTAGGAGGGGTTAATCGAGAGCGTATTTCAAAGTTTAAGCGAACCGAGCAGTTTGTTCCAGAAGATTATGATTTTTTGTTGGCATTTTTGCCCAAATTTAATAAATTTGTTACAACTCCAAACATTCTGACCGAAGTCAATAGTTTAGCAAATCAACTGGGCGAGCCCGAACGTTCTCAGTGTTTTACTATATTTGCTAACTATGTTTCAAGTTCGGAAAAAATGGAGGAAGTTTATAGGGAAAGTTGCTCTTTGGTCAAATACGAAGTGGGTAACGGCATTTTTGGGGTGGAAAAGTATTTGACGCTCTGAGTTAAATTTGAAAGAGGTGATGGTCGATTAAAATGGGGTCAAAATAGTTTGCCTTTTAGAAACGGCGATCGCGGAAATTTTTTGGGGGCTAGACTTTCTTTACTTTTGATGCTATATTTAGATAATGGGAATATTGGCAATTTTAGATACTAGCTAATATTCCCATTATTAAGAGTATACTAACAAAAACTTCAGTTAAAACCAAGCCCCAATTTTTCTAAAAATTCCCTACCGAGTGCAAGGGAATTGAATTCAGTGGGTAGAAATCCCAGTCTTTCGGCGATCGCTTCAACGAGGCGACCTTCGCCATCCACTAGCGCTCGCTTCAGATTCCGTACAAAACCATCGTTCTCCGCGCCAGGTATCGATCTTGGTCGAATGATAATCTTCTGCTCCCGGAAGATGATAAATTTTGTTTCCCGAATTATGCGAAATATTCCCTTTGATGTTACAGCGTTGTGAAAATGTAGGTTCGGGACTTATTTCGGATACAGGAGAAGTTTCGGCGATGGAGGCAGGACTGGGAACAGGAGGAGTTGCAGGTAAAGAAGAAGAAGGGTTGGCATTCAAAACAGGGCTGGGAACAGGAGGAGTTGCGATCGCCGAAGAGTTTTCGAGCTTCGAGGCAGCACTGGAACCTGTAGGAGTTTCAGCCAACGGGGGAGTGCCACTATTTGCGTCATGACTTTTAACACAAGTAGCAACAGCAATCAAACCAAAAACACAAATACTTATTAAAATCAAGAGCCAGCAAAATCTCAATCGGCAGATTACTCACCCTACTACTTTTAATTTTGCATTTGCATGGGTTCTACTTCATCGACTTCAACAATTGTTGTTGCTTCAATTGGCTCTCCATCGTGCATCAATGTTTCATGTTGATTTGCATTGAGCGTCACTTTAATTTCATTGCGTCCCGGCGGTAATTCAGGAAGATGGTACCAATTTCCGTATAAGCGCGTAACTTGCTGGTCGTTGAGATAAAGATGGGCGTGTCCTTCCGAGATTTCATTTTCGCCATTGATATTTTCGGGTGCAAAGCGGAAATTCTCCAGTTGAACTTCCAAATTCCATCCGCGTTCGGCATCGGGATATACCATTATATCAACGCTGGGAATAGGTTCGCCATCGGGAATTTCGAGGGTGCCGTGATGGTGTCCTTCCTGGGAATGTTGCCCCTCTTGAGAATGATGTCCTTCTCCATCCGAAATCAAGATTTCGGGAGTCATTGCTCGTACCGAAGAAAGCACGGTGAAATTCGTACTCACCAGCAAAGTCAAACAAAATAAAAGATGTTGTTTCATCGTCGATCAAAAAAAATGACAAATGGCAAATTTAAACTGTGACAGGAGTCGAACGATTTTGTCGCAGTTGGAAAATCAAGGTTTTGACTCGTTCGGCAGCAAGGGTTTGACCTTGTTGTGCTAAACTCTCTGCACCGCGCTGCAAATCTTCAAGGGCTCCTTGATGTTGGCCGAGACGATCGCGTGCCAAACCTCGATTCACGCGCGCTAGGGCAAGATCGGGTTGATGTTGCAAGGAACGGGTAAAATCGGCGATCGCGTCTTCGTAGCGCTGCTGCTTTTGGTACGTCAAGGCGCGGTTATAGTAGGCCGAAGCGTTGTCGGGAAACAGACGCACAGAACAAGTAAAATCGGCGATCGCGCTTTCTTCATTCCCCAGTTGGGCGTAACTCAAACCGCGATCGGTATAAATCCTTGCTAGCGTTGAGCGCTCGTATGCGAAAGTTTGGCGAAGGGCGAGAGTAAATTCAGTAATTGCATTTAAGTAATTTTTGCGGTCAAATTCGACTAAACCGCGATTGTAGTAGGGACGCGCATCGGTAGGATGAAGTCGTGTCGCTGCCTGATAATCCGCGATCGCTGCCTCCTCATCCCCTTGATGATAAGCCGCCAAACCTCGATTTAAGTAAGCTTCGCCGTTATTGGGAGACTGTTGCAGCGCCGAAGTACAATCCTGTCGTGCTTCAGTATAGGCAAACTGGTTCAAATAAACCCAACAGCGATTGCTGTAAGCGTTGGAGAAGTGGGAATCCAACTCGATGGCTCGGGTAAAATCCGCGATCGCTCCCTCCAAGTTCCCCAATTGGGCTGCCCGAGTTCCCGACCGAAAAAAATCCCGCGCAGAAATTGGAAAAACTGTAGAAAATTCCGTAGTTTCCGCATCTGAAGGCAGGGGCGCGATCGCCAAAACCAGGATTAGACAAAGCGATGCGATCGCCACCCCAATTAACTTCGGACGGTTAGCGTTCCCAAAATAACGAGCCACTAGCCTTAATCCTTGCGAACAATAGCTTTCATTTTCAGCAAATCTCTCGTTCTCGTCAAAAGACAGACCGTCAAACATCGATCGAGAGGTTGAAATTTAGTCTGCCTGGAAGCTGGAAGATTTATTAAACTTGCTCTGGAATTATCCAGCAGGCGCGCCTAACGCGGTTTGAACAAAGCAGCAGTTTTAAAAATAAGTTGATAGGCATTTAAATTTGGGCACTCTAAAATGGCAAGAGCTTCTCTGAAAGAATGCCAATTCTCAATCTAAATGTACCGACAGCTTACAGCACTGCCCGAATTTCAGGCGCTAACATGACGACGGGTACCGCACTCTCCAAATACGCGATCGTCAAACTCCAAATTATTTCATTCTCACCCCCCACGCGGAGATAACCCAAAATGAATCGAGCTCGCAAGCACATTGTCAAAGAACGACGAGATTATAACACCTGGGTTGCCAACGAAACCCTAGAAGATTACTCACTTCGATATGCTCCCAAGTCCTTTCGCAAATGGTCGGAATTCTTAGTCACGAGTACGGCGTTAGGAGGAATTTCTTTTCTCGCTCTCGAGGCGATCGGTGCATCTTTACTCATTCGTTACGGATTCACAAATGCGTTTTGGGCTATCTTATTCGCCGGTTTAATTATATTCCTAGCAGGTCTACCTATTTCTTATTATTCAGCCCGATATAATATTGACATGGATTTGCTGACAAGAGGAGCCGGATTTGGTTATATCGGCTCCACAATCACCTCTCTTGTTTACGCTTCATTCACCTTTATTTTCTTTGCCCTCGAAGCAGCTATTATGGCTCAGGCAATAAATTTATCTTTGGGATTGCCCTTATCTTGGGGGTATCTTATTTGTTCTGTCATTATTATCCCTTTAGTCTTTTATGGCGTAACTTTAATCAACCAATTACAGTTGTGGACGCAGCCAATTTGGTTATTTTTGATGATTGCACCTTATTTAGTCGTCTTATACAAAGAGCCAGACGCTTTAGAACACTGGATGGCATTTGTCGGAAATTCTGCTGGTAGCATGAGTTTCGATCCCCTTCTATTTGGATCGGCAGCAACCATTTCTCTCTCCTTAATTGCCCAACTGGGAGAACAAGTTGACTACTTACGCTTCTTACCAGAAAAGCAGGAAAACAATCGCTTAAAATGGTGGTTCGCCGTGCTAGCAGCAGGTCCCGGTTGGATTGTTTTAGGGGCAGCAAAACAATTAGGCGGCTCTTTTCTAGCCTCTCTTGCAATTTTCCACGGAGTTAGCGTCGAGCGAGCAAAGCAGCCCGTTCAAATGTATCTTGCTGGCTTCGCGGATATGTTTGACGATCCGAAATTTGTGTTAGCGGTAGTGACGCTATTTGTGATTATTTCCCAAATTAAAATTAATGTCACAAATGCCTATGGCGGCTCCCTCGCCTGGTCGAACTTTTTTTCTCGCTTAACTCATTCTCATCCCGGACGAGTCGTGTGGTTGGTTTTCAATGTGGCGATCGCATTATTATTAATGGAGTTAGGCGTATTTGATACCCTAGAAGCCGTTTTAGGATTGTATTCTAATGTCGCGATCGCTTGGATCGGCGCTCTCGTTGCCGATTTGGTTATTAATAAGCCCTTAAAGCTTAGTCCTTCCTATATTGAATTCAAGCGAGCTTATTTATACAATATCAACCCCGTCGGCTTTGGCTCAATGGCGATTGCCTCAGTTATTTCGATTTTAGCTTTTATGGGATTCTTTGGAATTTATCCTCAAGCTTATTCTTCCTTTATCGCTTTAGGAATTGCCTTTATCTTATCTCCCTTCATTGCTTGGCTCACCCAAGGAAAGTATTATATTGCTCGCGAAAACACCCTCCGCCAAGCAGGAAGTTATCATTCTGAGCTTATTCAATGCTCTGTCTGCGAACAACACTACGAACCTGCAGATATTGCTCAATGTCCGGTGTATGAAGGTTATATTTGTTCGCTGTGCTGTACTCTAGAGGCACATTGTCACGATCGTTGTAAAGAAATAGAAGATGAAAATCAAATTAAGCCGCCCCCTCTATTGACACTCGAGTTTTTAAAGTCTAAACTTTCCTCTAAAAGCAGAGCAAGACTTTTTCGATTTTTTGGAGTATTTTTAGGGCTTTCAGCAACAATTGGAGCAGTTTTAGGATTAATTTTTTTCTTCGATGTTCGTCAACAAACGCAATTTTCAAGTGATGCAGTTGCAGCGATTTTACGGATTTTCTTAGCTCTTTATTCCCTCGTTCTAGTATTATGTGCGATTGGAAGCTGGTGGTTTGTATTAAGCGAAGAAAGTCAAACCCTAACAGAAGAAGAACTAGATAAGCAAAATTTGCAATTACAGGCAGAAATTGAAGAACGACAACGCACAGAAGCAGCCCTCCAAGAATTGACTCGCGAACTAGAAACCCACGTCGAACAAAGAACCGCAGAATTATCTCAAACCCTACAGCAGTTGCAACAGACTCAAAGTCAATTAGTACAAACTGAGAAAATGTCGAGTTTGGGACAGTTAGTTGCAGGAGTTGCCCATGAAATTAATAATCCCGTTAACTTTATTCATGGCAATATCACTCATGCAGTTAACTATATCCAAGACTTACTCTGTCTGATTGAAATTTACCAACAGCAATTTCCCCAACCGAATCAGAAAATAGAAGAAATTCAAGAAGAGATTGATTTTGAATTTATACGCCAAGATTTACCCCAACTTCTAAATTCAATGGAAATTGGGACCGAGCGTATTCGCCAAATTGTTTTCTCCTTGCGCGTTTTTTCTCGCGTCGATGAATCAGACTTCAAGGCTGTCAATATTCACGAGGGAATTGAAAGCACATTGATGATTTTGGGCAATCGCCTTAAAGCTAGCTCAGAACGTCCAGAAACTCAAGTGATTCGAGATTACGGTCAATTGCCTCTTGTGGAGTGTTATGCTGGCTCGTTAAATCAGGTCTTTATGAACATTTTTGCCAATGCAATTGATGCGTTCGCCGATGATAATCGGGAGCATTCCTTTCAAGAGGTTCGAGATAAACCCAACCAAATTACAGTTGAGACGCGAAGAATCGGAGAGGACTGGATTTTTATTGCGATCGCCGACAACGGCCCTGGAATTTCTAAGTCGGTTCAAGCAAAAATTTTTGATGCCTTTTTTACGACAAAAGTTGTCGGGCAAGGAACGGGTTTAGGGTTGTCTATCAGTTATGAAATTATTGTCAAAAAGCACGCGGGAGCTTTACGTTGTATTTCTGCGCCTGGAGAGGGGACGACTTTTATTATTGAAATTCCTGTGTGTCAAAAAAACAGTACCCAAAAGTGGGGAAAACAAACTGTAGATGTCTAAAAACTGAACGCTAAATTTAGTGCAATACTTCTTCTAACTGATGTTGCTGCCACAGAAATTGATACAATCCCTCTTGTTCGAGCAATTCTTTGTGAGTGCCGCTTTGGACGACTTTCCCAGCCTCCATGACTAAGATGCGATCGCAAATTGCAGCGGCGGAAAGTTGGTGGGTGATAAACAGAACGGTTTTATTCTGCGTTCCTCCTGACAAATTCTGCAAAATATTCGTCGCCGTTTGATTGTCAACGCTCGACAGGGCATCGTCAAGAATTAAAATCGGCGAATCTACCAATAACGCCCTTGCCAACGCAGTACGCTGGCGCTGTCCCCCCGACAGCGTAATCCCTCGTTCGCCGACTATCGTGTCGTATTGGCGGGGGAAGTTGAGGATTTCGGGATGAATTTGTGCGATTTTGGCGGCATATTCTACATCCGACTGTTCGGCTAAGGGCTCGCCGTAACGGATATTATCGCGGATGGTGGCGCTGAACAGAAAGCTATCTTGGGGAACGTAAGCGATCGCGCGACGTAAGTCTTGGAGGCGGATTTGGGTAATGTCGTACCCGTCAACGAAAATCGTTTTGGGGGAAATGTTGAGCAAGCGCGGTAAACTATTGGCTAATGTTGATTTTCCCGAACCGATGGAACCGACAAGGGCAACTGTTTCTCCCGGTTGCAATGTCAAATTTACATCGACTAACGCGGAAGTTTTAGCACCGGGATAAGTATAGTTGAGACGATCGACGCTAACTTTGCCGCGCACCTGTTCTGGGGAAAGCGCTGTCGCCTCGGGTGCATCTTGAATGTCCGGTTCTACTTCCAAAATAGCCTCTATGCGATCGATACTCACCTCGCCGCGTTGATAAGCGGTAATGGTAAACCCCAATAACGCCGTGGGGAACACCAACCGTTCCACGTACAAAATCAACGCCACAAAATCGCCGATGGTAATTTCGCCGCGCGCAATTGCCCCTCTCCCCACCGCTAGTAAAATGAAAAGCGACACAAACACCAATCCTTGTATCAACGGAAAGAGTAAATTGCGCGTCCTCGCCAACTTCAAATTCGCCCTTAATAGAGAGCGATTTTTGACCTCAAATGCTTGATGTTCGTTCTCCTCTTGGGCATATATTTTAATGGGTGCAATGCCGCTCATATCTTCTTGAATCAGTTGACTGATATCTGACAACCGTTCTTGGACATCGCGCTGCTGAAGGCGCAGCTTATCGCTAAATAGCTGTACCGCAATCAACATTAGCGGATACACTGATAGCGCTAGCAAGCTCAAACGAACGTGAATGCCTAACATTACGGGCAATGTTAGCGCGTAGGCAAACGCCGTATTGACAACGCTCAGCACCGCAAATCCCAGCAAACGCCGAATATTGTCCAAATCGCTCGTCGCGCGGTTAATCAGGTCTCCCGCCGTGTTGAGGTAAAAATACGACGGTTGAAGGTGCAGTAAATGCTCGAAGATTTGCTGTTTGAGGTCGAACTCTACCTCCCGTCCCACGCCAAACATCACGATGCGGGAAATCATGCGAATTACCCACATCAAAGACGCGAGAACCGCAATGAGAACGACAAAGCGCCCGATTTGTTGGGATAAGGAAGCTACCCGCAGTTGGTTGATGCTATCGCGGATTAAGAGGGGAATATATACCCCCAGACTGTTGACAACAAACAGAGAAACAATTCCCAGACCTACTTTTTTCCAGTGAGGACGGAGATAGGACCCTAATTTTTTCAGTCGTGAATTCGCCATGCTGTTCGATGTCTGAGAGTGCTAATGACGGCGATCGCGTTTGACCCACCGGCTTGTGAATAATAACAAAATTTTATACTTGAGTGTTGAGTGGAGAAATGACTTTAAACCATCTATTGCCCCCAGGCTCAATTTCCTCGCAACAGCAACCACCCTCCTAGAAGAGATTGCCAAGGTGTTGCCATTCAACTTGAATGTGCGGTAATCTAGGAAAGGTCGATTTTAGGCATTTAGCTGTCAACATTATCCTGGGTTCAGCGCCGAAGCCTAATCTTATTAGATCGAGGGCTTTTACGGGGATGTAAAAATAACAGTGTCTCCCGATTTATACTTGAATGGTAAGCGATCGCGCATTTTATAAAAGTTGTGTCCGTTGAGGGGAAGATACAGTTTCTCTTTAAAAGCTTACCACCTTATTGTCCTGTCGCACTCTTGTCTCTATGGCTATCGAAGAATTACGACAACATATTGAATTGAAATTTTCTGAAGCTCAGTTAGAGTTTTACCCTTTTCCCCACTTAATTATTGAGAACTTCTTTCCCGATGGCGTTTTCCAAAAAATCTTAGACTATAATCTCTTCCAACATAACGTTGGAACGGAATGGTTCGACAAAAAACAATCGGCAGCCTTGAAAACCGGCACGCCCTACGAAGCAAGAAAACAAATTAATTTTCATGCCAAACATGAATTAATCGCCAACGACCAAGAAAAGGAGTTTTGGGAAGAAATCAAGGAATGTTTTTTAAAAGATCGTTGGTTTGAAAACTTAGTCCTGAATAAATACAAAGACTATTTCGCCATTCGATTCGGGGAATTAATTGAAACAGATAACTTCTTTGAAAAATTCCAAAGACAACTCTTTTTACAGCGGCACGAACCCGGTTATTATATCGGACCGCACACCGACGTTCCCACACGAGTATTTACCTGTATCTTTTCCTTTGCCGACGCGCCAGGATTTGAAGAGTACGGAACTCAGCTCTGCGTTCACAAAGACCCAATGGTAAGATGTTGGGGCAATAACCACTATTCTCCCGATGACTTTATCGTGCGGAAAGTCGCCCCTTACAAACCCAATAACTTTCTGCTGTTTTTCAAAACGCGCCAATCCTTCCACGCAGTCAAAACCATTAATGAAAGGGTTCCCAACCAACGCTACGGAATGCAATTTCAACTTTACGAACCTCCCCAAGGCATATTTACCGATCTCTCAGCGCCCGACCTCTTAACCATGAAACACCACAAAAAAGAGACTCCGCCGGAGGGAGATTCGGCATACAATCATATTAAAAAAATGGCAAAAAATCTTCTGTCCAAAAAATAGATGGATTTTGAAATTGTGGCTCATCGGGGATATTCGGCGATCGCGCCGGAAAATACAAGGGCAGCCTTTGCAGCCGCAGTTGCAGGCGGGGCTGGGGCCATCGAGTTTGACGTGCGCCTGTCAGCCGATGGCATTCCCATCCTCATCCACGATCCCACCGTCGAACGCACCACTGATGGAACGGGCAACGTCAGCGACCTTACCCTCGAACAACTCAAAGGACTCGATGCCGGGATGTGGTTTAGCGATCGCTTCATTGGCGAACGCATTCCCACTTTTGGTGAAACCCTAGACTTCCTGGACGAGACTCCCCTAAAGGCTTACGCAGAAATTAAAGACGGCGATGACTGGTCCGACGAAGACATTCAACGCCTGATCGCCACGTTAGACGTACCCCACTGGCGCGATCGCCTCGCCATTGCCTCCTTTAGCGACGACTTCCTCGGGCGCGTCAAAGCCTGCAACACCGCCATTCCCCTTGCCTACTATCCCCTCACCGCCTCAGAATATCTCGAACAACTGCGCCGCCTCAAACCCGAAGAAAACGCCATTCTGCTGTGCGAGTATCACCTACTGCTAGAAAACCCTCAACTGGTTGCCGCCGGCCGCGATCGTAACATCGATGTTGGCGCTTGGACTGTAGACAACCCCCAAGATATGGGACAATTAATACGTTTGGGTGTAAAGCAGATCGTCACTAACAGCCTGCTCGAGCGTTAGAGGCTTTTGACACTCTCCGGGCTAAAGCCACTGATATTCGTTCGTAGACTCAACTTGCCGTCAAATAATTAAAATTCGTAACTCATAACTCATAACCTATGTACGGACGTTATATATAACGTCCCTACGAATAACTCATCACTCTGAACCCTGAACTCATAACTAATATGTCCTCCCTTCCTCCCAAACTCAACCGTATTGTCGAGCGCTTCCAGCGCCATAGCGATCCCAAGCTGCGCTACCAGCAGCTTCTCGCCTATGCCAAAAAACTGAAACCCATGCCCGAAAACGGTAAAATCCCCGAAAATAAAGTCAGCGGCTGCGTTTCCCAAGTGTATATTGTCGCTAACCTAGAAGAGGGAACGGTTTGCTACCAAGGGGACTCCGACGCACAATTAGTCAAAGGATTAGTGGCGCTGCTAATTGAAGGGCTTAACGGTTTAACCCCAGAAGAAATTTTAAAACTGTCGCCGGATTTTATCGAACAAACCGGCTTAAACGTCAGTTTAACTCCCTCCCGAGCCAACGGGTTTTACAACATTTTTCAGATGATGAAACAAAAAGCCCTCGGCCTTCAGCAAGCAGTTAGTTAGGTGTTAGGTGTTAGGCGTTAGGTTTTAGGACCAAGGACAAACGACCAAGAACCAATGACCCATGACCAAGGACAAATTTACACCAATTCTCACGCATTCTAACTACACATAAATTTTATCCCCCGCTCCCCCGCTCTCCCCATCCCCCGCTCTCCCCATCCCCCGCTCTCCCGCTCCCCCGCTCCCGTCACTCCTCCAACTCTTCCTGATTCATCCGTTCCGACAACACGCGAGTACAGGACCAATTGCTGGGTAAGGCAGAAGGCCATCCCATACGCAGCGCCTCGGGACAAATTGTCATAACCGTCAACTGACAGTCAATAAGTTGAACGCCTTCCTTTTCCGCTTGTTTGAGACTCTGCTTTAAAATCGAGTCATTTTTAAATTCCACCGTTTTATTACACTGAATGCAGACCAAATGGTGATGGTGGTGGGGATAGGGCTGATTGAGTTCGTAGTGCTTATGACCTTCAGCCAGTTCCAACTCCCGTAAAATCCCCATACGCGCCATCAACTTGACGCTGCGATAAATTGTTGAGAGGCTAATGGCCTCCTGTCTCTGGTCGAGTAAGTTGTAGAGTTCCTCCGCACTGAGATGGTTTCCCCTGGGAAGATTCTGGAAAACGTGCAAAATCTTCTCCCGTTGCGGCGTTAAGCGCCAACCTCGAGAGTTGAGTTCTGCTTTGAGTGAAGCTGCTGTGTAGGGCGACATATAATTATCTCTCAAGAATATCCTTTTATTGACAATCTTAGTTCCTTCAGCCCTAAATTTTCAACAACTCCCGGTAATTGAGAATAACTAGCAACAGATTCTACGAGACTCTACCGGTTCGGTTTTCTGGTAATATATTTCTTTTTGGGAGAAAATAAGGCAAGAAAGAGGAAAATAGCTTGCTATATCTGTTACTGTCAGTCACCGATCGCAACCCTTTATGAAACAATCAAAATTATGGGTATTATTAGGCTTATTCGTCCTCAGTATTTTCTTGGGGAGCGGCGGGTTGGCGAATTTCCTCGTTCCCCCTTCCCACGCACGCATGGTGGAGGAAATCCAACAACAGTCTCCTAAAACGCCTCAAAATTTCGCTGCCGCCCGAGGCAAACAGGATTTTCCACCCTTTGAAGAAATCGTTAAAAATGCTGAAAAGCAAGAAGGATTGTTTCCGCTTTACCAAACCCAAGACAAAGGCAAACTATACCTCGAAATTCCCCCCGATCGCCTCGACCGAGATTATCTGTGTATTATTACCCTTTCTCGCGGCTTAGGCGAAGGTTTTTTACTCAACGGCCTATCCCTCGATAACTTTTTATTTCGCTTCCGTCGCGTGGGGGACAAAGTACAGTTCGTCCTTCCCAACATCAACTTTCGCGCCGACGCGGGCGATCCCGTCGGGCGATCGCTTGTTAGCTCCTTTAGCGACTCGGTTCTCTACGTCCTCGACATTCAAAGCATCCATCCCGAACGCCAAAGCCTCCTCGTCGATCTCAGCGATCTCCTGCTGTCGGGAGACGATTTAGCCGGACTATCCCAGCTTTTAAGTTCTGTTCTCGGTAATTCCTACGTACTCGATGGCGATAAATCTTACTTTGGCGAAACCCAAGCCTTTCCCCTCAACTTGGAAATCGAAGCCATTTACGGCTTTTCAGCCAAAGGCAACTTAGATAGCGCTATCGAACTGCCCACCGTTCCCGATCGCCGCGCCTTCAACCTCGCCATCCACTACAGCTTTTCGGAACTCTCCGCCAACAACGGCTACGTCCCGCGTTTGGCAGACGAGCGCGTGGGTTATTTTATCAGCGCCTATAAAGATTTGTCCAACAATCGCGACCCCGAACCCTTTGTGCGCTACATTCAACGCTGGCAACTCGAAGCAACTCAGCCAGATGCCGATATTTCTACACCAAAACAACCCATCGTATTTTGGATTGAAAATACGGTTCCCCTCGAATATCGTCAAGCCGTGCGCGACGGGATTTTGATGTGGAACGCCGCGTTTGAGCAAGCTGGGTTTAAAGAGGCGATCGCGGTGCAACAAATGCCCGACGATGCCACTTGGGACCCGGCCGACGTGCGCTACAATACTATCCGCTGGTCTAGCTCGTTAGATGCGGCATTCCTGGGCATCGGACCGTCTCATGTCAACCCCCTAACGGGTCAAATTTTAGATGCAGATATCGTAATTGATGCCAATGTCGTGCGATCGCTGCGAGAAGATTATCAAGATTGGGTAACGTTAAATCAACCCGATACAGGGACTTCCTCATTGTTGGGGAGTTTGTGCGGTAAGGAAGATGGGGGGAATAGCGAGGAGAGGGCTGAGTGGGGCGCGACGCGATCGCTTGCCGCGCGCCTGGTGGAACGGGACGATCTGTGCTTTGGGTTTGATGCCAAACAGCAATTCAATGTCGGCGCGATCGCCCAAGAACTCTCTTCCGACAGTGCAGACTTAGACAAGTATATCAATCAATTCATTCGCTATCTCGTCGCCCACGAAGTCGGCCATACTTTAGGATTGAGGCACAATTTCCACGGCAGTACGCTGTTAATGCCCCAACAGCTAAACGATACCAGTCTCACGCAAACCCAAGGATTGGTGAGTTCGGTGATGGATTATGTCGGCGTAAATTTGGCTCCCCAAGGAGTCCAACAAGGCGACTATTTTCCTATCGTTGTGGGGCCTTACGATCGCTGGGCAGTCGAGTACGGCTACAAACCCAGCGGTGCCAACTTGCCCGAACTCGAACGCCGTTTTCTTGAAGAAATTGCGCGGCGTTCTTCTCAGTCAGAATTGGATTATGCCACAGATGAGGATGTATTTGGGTTTTTGGATCCCCAGGTGAATACATTTGATTTGAGCGCAGATGTGTTGCTGTATGCTCAGTGGCAAATGGACAATGCCAAAGTAATGTGGGAGCGTTTGCCCCAGCGCTATCCCAAGGCGGGAGAGGGTTATAGCGAGATGCGCGGCAAGTTCAATGCAATTTTTTCCTATTATTTTCAGCAGGCAATCTTCGTCTCTAATTATATCGGCGGCAGCTATTTCAATCGCGATCGCCCCGGCAATCCCAACGCGCGCTTGCCCTTTGAACCCGTTCCCGTGGAAAAGCAACGGGAAGCCTTGACAGTGATGCAAAAGTATGTATTCTCCCCCGAAGCCTTAAACTTTCCTCCCGAACTGCTCAATCAACTGGCTCCCTCGCGCTGGAATCATTGGGGAGCGTCCCCTTCGAGCGTTAACTTAGACTATCCGATTTTAGATAATATTTTGTTGTTGCAGCGTCGAATCTTGCGATCGCTCCTATCGGAAGAGCGG
The DNA here is from genome assembly GCA_034189065.1 of Cyanobacteriota bacterium. Taxonomy (GTDB): domain Bacteria; phylum Cyanobacteriota; class Cyanobacteriia; order Cyanobacteriales; family Spirulinaceae; genus FACHB-1406. Next base: position 7,513 of record JAXHVQ010000003.1, on the reverse strand, counting down.
TTGCAACGTTTGCGCAATCTCGAGTTGAAAACCGAACCGGAAGGAGCTTTAACCTTACCCGAATTATTTGAAACCCTGCAAGAGGGAATTTGGACAGAAGTGTGGCAACCCCGGGAAGAAAACTTAAATATTTCCAGCATTCGGCGCGCCATTCAGCGAGAATACTTAGATATGCTCGTCAAGATGGTGCTGCGGCGATCGCGCGTTCCCGAAGATGCTCGAACCCTGGCGTGGTATCAACTCGATCGTTTGGAAGAACGCATAGATGAGACCTTGGGACGTTATGGCGAAGAGTTAGATGCTTATAGTAGCGCGCATTTGGCCGAAAGTCGCGATCGTATTGCCAAAGCCCTTGATGCGCCTCTAGAATCCAAGGGACGCGGGAAAGCCAAGGGAAGAATGGGAGAATAGGAGAATGGGAGAATGGGAGAATGGGAGAATTCGCCAATAACTTACAACTCACAACTCATAACGCTCCCGACTGGTGCGTCGGACGAAATGGGACGGCGCAAACCAAACCTAGAGCAAGTCGTCTGGGTTGAGGCCCTGCTGCCGTAGGAGTTCGGCTAAACGAGCAGCGCGTTCCTCAGCTTGGGAGGCGCGTTCTTCAGCTTGAGAGGTTCGTTCCTCAGCTTGGGAGGCACGTTCTTCAGCTTGAGAAGTCCGCTGTCTTTCCTGTTGCGCTTGTTCGTCCCCGGTTAACAATAAATTCCCCTCAGCATCTTGCCAGCGCAACCACTCAAAAGTCCCTCCTTCAAACTCGCCTTCCCACAACACCAAACTCAACTGGACTTTTTCCATCCAAGTGCTATCGAGCAAGCGATAACTCCCCTCGTGCAAAGCGTACACCTGAATCTTTTTAGAACCGAGTAGCAGGAGGGGATCGAATACGGCATAATAAATTACGCCAGCGCGAGCGTATTTATCCAGCTTGTCTCCCAATTCTTCTCCCTTTTTATTGGAGACAATTTCAATGACGACATCTGGCGGCTTGCCAATTTCCCAGATAAAATAGGAACGATTTCGCTTTTGGCTCCAATCTTGGGGTACGGGAACCCCCAGACTCAGCATGACATCGGGAACCAAAGCCGGATTTTTGGCAACGTAGAATAAACCCACATTAGCCGTTGCGAAGAAAGGAACGTCCCGTTTCAAAGAGCTGTAGAGGCAATAAACGAGAAATCGCTGGTGTTTTTCTTGAATTAGGGAATCCACGGGCGTATCATCTTCAATAATGAGCTCGCTAATATCGGGTTCCATCCATTCCTGCCACTCGGCAATGTCAGGGGAAGTGGGGGGCTTAGCAGAAGGATTGGCGACCATAATGTTTAAAAATTGGAGCGGTTGGGGCCTTGTTTGTTAGTCTATCAAACATCGTTAAGTTGTGAGGTGTATATGCCGCCTTGGTTATCCCCTCCCTCTCCCGCGATCCTCCGCGCCGATGAAGTTCACATTTGGCGCTTGGGACTCGATTTACCCGCAACGCAGCTTCAACGGCTTTACAGCACCCTCTGCGGGGACGAGAGAGAGCGCGCCCAACGGTTTTATTTCGATCGCGATCGCAATGCTTACATTGCCGCGAGAGGTGGGTTGCGCGCTATTTTAGGACAGTATATTCATCGCCATCCCGCAGAGATAACCTTTTCCTATTCAAGCAAAGGGAAACCTGGGTTAATCCAAGAAACCAACTCGTCTCAAATCGAATTCAATGTCTCCCATTCTCATAACTTAGCTCTCTATGGCATCGTCCGCGATCGCCGCATCGGCATCGATGTCGAATTTCTTCGTCCCCTCCCCAACGCCAGTCAACTCGCGCGGCGTTTCTTCTCTGCTCGGGAATGCACCTCGATCGCTTCCTTTCCCCCCGACTTACAACCCAAAGTTTTTTTCAGCGGTTGGACGCGCAAAGAAGCCTATCTCAAGGCGACAGGCGTTGGATTAGGGGGGTTGCAGGATGTTGAAGTTTCTTTAGAATTTGATAGAGAACCTGTTTTATTGAACGTTTCTCAATCCGACTCCTGCCAAGATTGGACGTTATACCATTTAGCGCCCGATTCAGGCTATATCGGTGCATTAGCGGTAGAAACGCAACGGCAAGAATTACAACTGCGCTATTTTGATATTTCGTAAGTAGATTGAGGCTTATCTCCACTCGCTAAAATACAGCACAAAAAAATTGAAAAATTTGGGTTGTGTGGGAAGAAGATGGTAAATATAGCGTTTTTATTTGATTTATAAAATCTTGACTTCGGGATTCAGAATGGAAGAATAGGAGAATAGAAGAATTCAAGGGAGGAGCGAGGAGTTACTAAAAGTAGGGAATATTCTTATCTGTTTATATTTCATTTAGAAACGCTATATAGCATTTTCAAATGAAATGCAAACAATAAATAATCCAGAATTTAAATTCACCGTGCGCTCTTTCCGGGACGTTCAATTTGTAGGGACGTTCAATTGAACGTCCCTACGTTGAAACGGTTTACATCCCATTCAGAAATGCTATATCTGTAAGCGGAAGAACGAGCAGTAAAATTGCGGAAACTGAATATCAAACCAGATACAATTTAATCGCGATCGCTTGGTTTAATGGAGTCAGGCGCGAGAGCGTTGAGTCAGTTTAAACCAACTTAAGGGATTGGCTGCGAATTTGAGTTCTTGGCGCTTTGAGGGAAAAACTCATTCCCTTTGTCTGTTGCGAGTGCTTAACGCCCAATGCCTTAATGTACTACAGTTTGTTCAACGACTCACTCTCTATCAACTCCATGCGATCGCAGCCCTCCCAACATCCCCTCCAACGCCTCCTCCACTACGGACGCAACTATCGCAGCCAATTTTGGCAGGCGGTTCTCTGTTCGATTCTCAACAAACTCTTCGATCTCGCGCCGCCGGTTCTCATTGGGATGGCAGTGGATGTTGTCGTGCAACAACAGGACTCCCTGATCGCGCGCTGGGGAATTACCGATATCTTTCAACAACTGCTGGTTCTTTCGGTTCTCACCCTTGTGATTTGGGGAGCGGAATCGGTCTTTCAATATGCCTACGAACGAATGTGGCGCAATCTCGCCCAAAATATTCAACACGATTTGCGTCTCGATGCCTACAGCCATCTCCAAGATTTAGATTTAGCATTTTTTGAGGAAAGCAGTACGGGAGGGTTGCTTTCAATCCTCAACGATGATGTTAACCAACTCGAACGCTTTCTCGATGTCGGCGCTAATGAAATCATTCAAGTGACGACGACAGTTATCGTTATTGGCTGCGGGTTTACCCTTCTCGCACCCAGCATTGCTTGGATGACAATGATACCCATCCCCATTATTATCTGGGGCTCCATCGCCTTTCAGAAACGTCTCGCGCCGCGCTATGCTGACGTGCGGGACAAAGTGAGTGCCATTAACAGCCGCTTAGCCAACAATCTCAGCGGTATTATGACCATTAAAAGTTTTACCACCGAAGCGTATGAAATCGAACGGTTGCGGGTGGAAAGCGAAGCCTATCGCCAAAGTAACCGTCGCGCGATCGCCTTAAGTGCTGCCTTTGTCCCCCTCATCCGTTTGGTTATTTTATTCGGATTTACCGCAACTTTACTCATCGGCGGCATGAAAGCAGTTGAAGGCAGTTTAGCCGTTGGGACGTATAGCGTTTTGGTATTTATGACGCAACGTTTATTATGGCCCCTAACCCGCCTGGGGCAAACCCTAGACTTGTATCGACGCGCAATAGCTTCCATCGATCGCGTGATGAATCTCCTCGATACGCCTATTGCCGCGCATCCAGGAAATCTCTCTTTGGCCGAACGTTCCCATCGCGTTGAAGGGGAGTTAATTTTAAATAATGTCACCTTTGGCTATGGCAACGGGGAACCGGTTATTAAAAACTTGTCCCTGCAAATCCCGGCGGGAAAAACCATCGCCATTGTCGGTTCGACGGGTTCGGGGAAAAGTACCCTTGTCAAATTATTGTTGCGCTTGTACGAAATCGATGAGGGGAAAATTACCCTTGATGGCATGGACATTCGTTCCATTAATCTCTCCGAACTACGCCGCACAATGGGGTTGGTGAGTCAAGATGTTTTCTTGTTTCACGGCACGGTGATTGAAAATATTACCTATGGCAGTCCGTTGGCGAGTTTAAATGAGGCGATCGCGGCTGCTAAAATTGCCGAAGCCCACGAGTTTATCGTCCGCCTCCCCCAAGGTTACGATACCATTGTCGGCGAACGCGGTCAGAAACTCTCTGGCGGACAGCGACAGCGCCTTGCGATCGCGCGCGCTATTCTCAAGAACCCGCCGATTTTGATTCTCGACGAAGCCACCTCCGCCGTGGACAACGAAACCGAAGCCGCCATCGCTCGTTCCCTCGAACAAATTACCCAAAATCGTACGACTATCGCGATCGCCCACCGCCTCTCAACCATCCGCAATGCCGACTGCATCTACGTTATGGAATACGGACGCATTATCGAACGAGGAACTCACGAAGAACTCTTGACAAAAAGGGGAATTTATGATGGGCTGTGGCGCGTACAAACGGGAGCAAGGAAAATTAAAACTTAAAAATTAAAAATTAAATGCAAGTTCCACATCATTATCGTAAAAACCGAAATTCAAATGACGGAATTTGCTCGTTATTCTAAGAAAAGGGAAGAACTCAAGAACAATTCCGTCAACCCTCTCGAGCTTCAACAACTCCCTTAAATCCATCTATGCGTTCTAGAATGATGCGAAAACTCAGCTCTCACATCCTCGCGCTCGTCATTGGCGTAGCGCTTACCTTTGGCTTCTTCCGGGTCTCCTCCTCCCAAGCAGACCCCGCTCTAACTTTAGCACCTCCCAGCGAGCCTCAACCCGTCGCCCAACTCGCTCAAACCGTTGCGCCGCCATCTCGTCCGCGATCGCGCAGCTTTGTCGCCGATGCCGTTACCCGCACTGGACCTGCCGTAGTGCGAATCGATACCGAACGTACAGTCGCCGCCTCTCCTATGAATCCTCTGTTTGAAGATCCCTTCTTCCGGGACTTCTTCGGCGACAACTTTTCCCGCCAACTGCCCCAAGAACGGCAGGTTCAAGGTCAGGGTTCTGGATTTATCGTGGACAACGAAGGTTTTATCCTCACCAACGCCCACGTCGTCGCCGGTGCCGATAAAGTTCAAGTCACGCTCCAAGACGGACGCACTTTTTCCGGGCAAGTACGCGGGGCTGATGAAGTCACCGATTTAGCCGTGGTGAAAATTGAGGGCAGGGGCGACAATTTACCCGTTGCTCCTTTAGGTGATTCTGCGGAAGTCGCTGTGGGCGATTGGGCGATCGCGGTGGGAACTCCCGGAGGGCTTGACAATACGGTCACTTTGGGCATTATCAGCACCCTCGATCGTTCTTCCAGTGCCGTCGGCATTCCCGATAAGCGCGTCAACTTCCTGCAAACCGATGCGGCAATCAACCCCGGAAATTCCGGCGGTCCGTTGCTCAACGATCGCGGCGAAGTCATCGGGATTAATACGGCAATTCGTCCCAATGCAATGGGAATTGGTTTTGCGATCCCCATCGATACCGCCAAAGCGTTGAAAGATACCCTCGCCGCCGGGAAGGAAGTTCCCCATCCCTTCGTCGGCATCCAAATGACAAATTTAACCCCTCAATTGGCAAAGGAAAACAATAGCGATCCCAACTCTCCGTTCCGCCTGCCCGAAATCGAAGGCGTGTTAGTGGTGCGCGTGCTGCCCGATACCCCCGCACAACAGGCGGGAATTCGACGGGGGGATGTGGTGACACAAGTGGAAGGACAGCGCGTTACTCGGGCCGATCGCCTTCAGAGTATCGTCGAAAAGAGCGGCGTGGGCAATACCTTACAGTTCAAGTTGCAACGCGGCGATCGCGCGATCGAATTAAGCGTCAGAACCGCACAACTGCGCGATCGATAAATCCAGTCGTCATTGCAGAGTACAGAGTGGGGATAAAGCATTCGCACTGGCTGGGTTTGAAACGAACAATCGCCCGAAAGACGAATGCTTTGCCCGAGGCGATCGCGCGATCGCCCAACTCTAGATCGATTTTAGAGTTGTTCTGAATAAAAGTGGTACAAGTTCGGAGTCCGAGCGCCCAAAGGATGCGAGTTTCGGAGTGAATTCCGGTGTCCCAGATAAGCGCTAAAGCGCTTACTACGAACCAAGAGGGTTCGCGTTTCGTGCATCCGTTGTTAGCAAAAGAGATCGATCTCATAAACAGTGGCGAGTGAAGCGATCGCAAGGGCAAATCCAGACAACCCGCCACTCGCTCCGTCGTTCCCAGCCCGCTCGTCCGATAGTAAGATAAAATTCACGAAGAAAAAGATACGCTATTCGATTGGGAACGATTAAAACTCATGGCCTTAACTGCTGGAACAAAAGCACCGACCTTTACCACCACTGACGACGAAGGGAATACCGTCTCTTTATCGGACTTTGCTGGAAAAACCGTTGTTTTATACTTTTACCCCAAAGACGATACTCCCGGCTGCACCAAAGAAGCACAAAGCTTTCGCGATAACTACGCCCAATATCAATCCAAAGATATGGTTGTATTGGGAGTCAGCATGGACGACGAAGCTTCCCACAAACAGTTTAAAGAAAAATATGGCTTGCCCTTCAAACTGCTCGTCGATAGCGATGGCGCGCTAACCAAGGCTTACGATGTCGAAGGCGGCGGCTACTCCAAGCGCGTCACCTACATCATCGATGGCGAGGGAACTATTGCCCACGTCGATGCCAGCGTCAATACGAGTACCCACGCTCAGGATGTCTTAGCGATGATGGGCGGATGATAATGGGTGAATAAAAGATTCGATTTTTACATTATTTTGTGAAAAAAGGGCGAATGCAGCCATTCGCCCTTTTATTATTGGCTCGGGAAAATTTGCACTCTCGTCAAGCAACGTTCCCATCTTGTTTTCTCCCAAAGCGACGAAACTCCTTTTAGGGAGCGCTGATGGGGGAATTTTCGTCGGGAGTTTCGCCATTGGAGCGATTCAAACGCTGCTGTTGCAACAACTCGAGCTGCTGGAGGCGAAACTGTTCCGCCGCATTATTGAGCTGTTGCTGTCCCTCTTGCCTAAACTCGCCGAGCGTGCGTTGGGGACCCATGCTGGCGCGATGGATGATATCTAGGGGACTGAAGTTGCCTTGCTCGATTCCGGTGAAGTTGTCGATTTCGTTCTGTTGGAATCCTGGGGAGCGCGAGTGGGGAACAGATTGCGCTAAACTCGGTTGGGCGAGAGTGCAGGCGAGAATTAAACCGAGCGAGAACGAGAAGGGGGTTTTGGAGAGTACGGTATTAGTTTTCATGAGGGTTGGGTGGCAAACACTGCGCCGGGTTTAGATTGCACAATTATTATAGTCGCTAGCTAGGGCTTGCTGCACAAAGCTGAAACCCTATTAATCAGTGCGATCGAGGCGTATTAGGGTTGCTTAAAAATTAAAAATTAAAAATTAAAAATTAAATACAATTCCCCCCTGCTCCCCCTGCTCCCCTGCTTCCCC
>JAXHVQ010000029.1:0-51315 GCA_034189065.1 Cyanobacteriota bacterium | reverse complement strand
TCCCCATCTCCCCATCTCCCCATCGCGCTCCTTAAATCACACCCGCTATGCTATCATCAAAGACGATCTACTAGGGGCTGTGGCTCAGCAGGATAGAGCAAGCGCCTCCTGAATCCTCGGGCATCGAGGAGGGAAACTTCCACGATGAATGCAGTCAAAGTCAAGGAAGCCTAAGTCTGGCAACAGATAGGGTAATCTTGAGCCAAGCCAACTAACATGACGGTGCGCTTTGACGGATCGATCTGGGAACAAAAAATTCTCAATCGTCCGGATACGCCCTAAATTTAGAAGGAAGGTGCAGAGACTGGTTGTAGAGAGTCAGAACAAGATGGACTACAATGTCTCATCGAAAAAAGAGCAGAGGGGAATTCTAGCTGGAATGTTGCTAGGTGCGGCTAAACGGAAAGGGAATAACTTTTCGGTTGCCCATCGCAACTCCCAAATCGACTACCTTCTATTTAAGAAGGCCCTCCTCGAAGAGATTACCCGAAAGCCTGTGTGCCTTCGGGAACAGAAAACCTTAAACGGCGATCGCCTTTTGTGCGCGAATCCGAAATTAATTCCCTTAAGTCGCATTTTGGTTAAAAAACTATATCCGGGAGGGGTAAAAACAATTACCCGCAAATTCCTGAATAATTTAACCCCGCAGGGAATCGCAATTTGGTTCATGGACAAAGGTGGAAAGTCTTTTAAGAAAAAAGACGGTCGAATTCATGGGTTAGAAATTACTCTCAATACCCATTTTTCAAAAGAAGCCAGCGAAATTATCGTGGCGTATTTTGCAGAAGTTTGGGATATCCATTGGGGGTTAAGTCGAAACCAGGGAAAATACCGCCTGCGTTTGGGAACTCGAGCGGGAAAAAACCTCCTTTTGTTTCTCAAACCGTATATCCACTCGAGTATGCTCGCAAAAATTGAAACCTCCTACAACAAAACGGCTGCCACCTAAAGGGAAAATCCCCAAGGTGAAGGAATAGTCCAGAGAGTGGGGAAACTCACGCCAATCTGAAGCGCTAGGTCGCCGGTTCAAATCCGGCCAGTCCCGTAAAATTTGAAACAAACTAGGAATCCAGTGGATTCGAGAATGTTATCGAAGCGAAATTTCCGACGGAAAACGTCTCAAGGCACGCAATGTAGTTCCTCGATCGCTACGCGATGTCGTCCCTCGAGCGCTGCGCGATCGCGTCGGTCTCAAAAACGAGTCCCTTTATGGCTGGTTCCCCTAATTGCAATGGCTCTCTTTGCAGGATACAAGCACCTTAAAGCCGCCTTCAGCGAACCGCAGGTCATTTTTGTCCTGGGGGGAGAAGAACGGCGAGAAGCTTTTGCCGCCCGGTTTGCGCGCGCCCATCCCGACTTGCCTATTTGGGTTTCCTCGGGCAGTCCCCCCGAATATGCCCAACGCTTATTTGACAAACTGGGAGTGCAGCGCGATCGCGTCCACCTCGACTACCAAGCCCAAGATACCGTCACCAACTTCACTACCGCTGTCGATCGCCTCCAAGCCAAGGGAATCGATAGCGTGTATCTCGTTACCTCCGACGATCATATGCGCCGCGCCCGCATCATTGGCGAAATTGTCTTCGGCAGTCGAGGAATCACCATTAAAGCCGTCTCCATTCCCACCGAACGAGAACCCGAACCCTTACAAAAAAGCGTTCGCGACGGGGTGAGGGCGCTTCTGTGGCTGACAACGGGGTATACAGGGGCGACGTTGAAAAATGGGGGCGCGCACAGTCTATTGGCTCCGGGAACCCCGCCTCAAGAGCGGGAGCGATGATTGACAGGGGGACTGGGGGAGTGGGAGAGCGGGGGAGTGGGAGAGCGGGGGAGCGGGAGAGCGGGGGAGCGGGAGAGCGGGGGAGTGGGGGAGCGGGGGAGTGGGGGAGTGGGGGAGTGGGAGAGCGGGGGAGTGGGAGAGCTAGTACATTTTTCCGTCGAAAAAAAACCAGCTAGAGGTGGTAGCTGGCTCGGTGCAATGAGTTTGTCGTTTTGTTTAGAGAAAATCTCCTGATGCGCGTTCCCAATGCGGCAACAGTAAATATTTCTTAATAAAATTGTAGCATCCAACACAAACTTTAACTTTTATGAATTTCGATAGAAATAAAATATAGTACATTGGGTCATGGCATTAAAATAACTAATAGTAGCTCAATATTTTTCCGATAAAGACAAGGCAGATGCGATATTTCCGTCTCGCGAGGTCGCTATCGATGGCGATCGCGCTTTCCCTTTCCCCCCTCGCACTATCAGTCCAATCCCAGCCCCGCGACGGGTGCTACGCCACCACCTCAACGGGAGAAACGGTCAACCTCAACCGCCTTTGCCCCAATGCAGGAACTCCCATTATCCCGACCCAGCCCGACACCGGTTCCTCTCCCCCGCCCATTCCCTCAATGCTTTCGTCCCCAGCGGGCAAGGAGGGCGAATGCGCGCGAATGGTTGCGATTTTAGATGAAGTCCAGAACCCGGACCCAACCAACAGTGGCAGCACCTACGACCCAGCAGTCGAAATGGAGCAAGCGGCGAGTCGCATCGAAACTTCTACACGAGATATAGAAAGACTCCGATTGAGCGATTCGACCTTACGAGAGTATCGTTTGCAATTGGTTCCTCTATTTGCCCAAGCTTTAAAAAACCTCCGCGATTCTGCCAAAGCCCTGGAAACTGAGGACACCCTTGCAGCCGAGGTAGCCATGCAGGGCTTTATGACATCGGGAATGCAAGCCGAGTTTTTAATGCAGGAGCTTAGGGCTTACTGCTCGGAGAGCGATTGAGAAACTCTAGGATAGGGCTTGCTGAATATAGTGTTGTGATGAGCAGGGGAAGCAGGGGGAGCAGGGGAGCAGGGGAAGCAGGGGGAGCAGGGGGAGCAGGGGGAGCAGGGGAAGCAGGGGGAGCAGGGGAGCAGGGGAGCAGGGGGAGCGGGGGGAGCAGGGGAAGCAGGGGGAGCAGTGCGCAAGAACAGAAATGAATTTTTTCCGCCGAAGAGCGAAGATTTAAGCAACCCTAATATACCGCGATCGCATTATTTGATGGGGTTTCAGCTTTGTGCAGCAAGCTCTAAAATAGATTGCGATCGCCCCCAAATAACCCGTTCGTGCTTATAAATCGCAATTCCCGGCTTTGCCCCCTTGGGCTTATAAACAAACTTCGGTTGGGCGTAAACCACCGGTACGCGATCGCTTTGTTTCCCGCGACTGTAATAGGCCGCCAAATCCGCCGCAAATTGCAAATCCCCATCCTCGGCAACTGCCCCCGGTTCCAAACGCAACAAAACGTGAGAGCCGGCAATTTCCTGGGCGTGGAACCACAAATCGTACTCCCCCGCCACCCGAAACGTTAAATAATCGTTTTGGCGATTGTTGCGTCCGACCCACACTTCATACCCCGAAGGCGACGAGTAGCGATAGGGTTGAGATTCGCTTCCTCCCCCTTGGTTGCGGTTTTTCGTCCCGTCTAAATAGCCTTGGGCGATTAACTCGTCGCGAATTTCCTCGAGGGTTTGTAAGTCTTCTGGGTCAGAATAGGTTTCCAGTGGGTTTAAAGCCGCCTCCACTTGTTCGAGGTAGTTAATTTCAGTTCGGACTTCTTGGAGGAGAGGTTCGACGGCACCCCGAGCGCGTTTGAGCTTTTGGTGGCGTTTGTAAAGGGCTTGGGCATTTTGAACGGCATTTTTTTCGGGGTTGAGGGGGATGGAAACCGGTTGTTGGGTTTCAAAGTCGAGGAGAGTCATGGCAGTCATTCCCGGTTGCCATTGGTGGAGGTGGGCCATGAGGAGGTCCGCGCGATCGCGATCGCGATCGGCTTCGTCGGATTGGTTCAGGCGATTTTCAAAAGTTGTGGCTTTGGCGCGCAACTTGACGAGTAAATTGTTGAGTTTTTGGGCGAGTTGGTGGCGCAGTTGGAGGAAATTGGCGCGATCGCGTTGGTGGGTATAGTAGCGATCGAGTAGGGTTTGCACGTTCTTTTCCGATCGCACAATTCCCCAAGGCAGTACCGTATACCCCTGCGCCGTCCAACCGGGTTGAAACGACTCGCGCGCGATCGCCTCGCACCACTGGCACCAGCGCTGAAACAGTCGTTCCCAATCCGACTCCTTCAAGGTTTCAGTAGACTGTTTGGGGTCCAGTTCCGCCCCTTGTGCCATCAACTTCACCACCGTCGGACTCAAACCGCGATAACTTTTAAGCAGTTGGCGATCGAGGGAACCGGGAATGAGACTCACCCGTTCTTGCCACCGTTGTTGGGACTCGTCGGCGCGGGGAATGCTGCCTCCCAGGGGCGGTGGCGGTTCGTAAGGCTGTCCGGTTTGGACCGTTCGCAGGCTGGATTGTCTTTGGTTAATTTGGCGAGCGCAGGTGACAATTTGATTGTTGGCTTCGGTGAGAATGACATTGCTGTATTTGCCCATAATTTCCACGTAGAGATGCCACAACGCAGCCTCGCCGGGACGTTTAGCAAACTGGAGGTCTAAAACCCGCTCCCACGGCGCAATTTCGGCGATGCGCGCCAGGGCTAAACCGTTGAGTTGGTGGCGCAATTGGTCGCTGAAGGTAAAGGTATCTGGGATGCGCGGAGGAGGTTCGCCGATGTGAATTCGAGCGCCTTGGGGGTGCCAGCAAATGGTCAACCAGTCGCGCTTGTCGAGGGTGCGCAAGGCTAGGGCGATGGTCGTGCGATCGCGCTGATATACTTGTTCGACCCGAGCGGGGAGCCAATGGGCTTGGAGTTCGGCTCGACTGGCCATGAGGGTTGTAAAATCAACAGGTTGCATGGGAATTGGGCGGGGACAATTGTGGGTGAGGGAAAATGACGGACTGGACGATGAGTCGCCCAAATAACGACTATAATTTTCTCTCGGACAAAAAAAGCCCCAAGGAGAAAATCGTTTTGAAAAACCGCGAAATTACGGGATCGATTGGGAAAGTGGAAGTTGTTCTCGTAACTTATAGCATTGTAGGGCTAGATTTTTGTCGATAACATGGGGATCGAATCTCTCTTGGGTTGATTAGACCGCTTAAGCAATAATTTATGGATATTCAACTAATCAATATCGGTTTCGGGAATATTGTCTCTGCCAATCGGGTGGTGGCTATTGTTAGTCCCGAGTCGGCACCGATTAAGCGGATTGTGACAGATGCCCGGGAACGCGGACAGTTAATCGATGCGACTTACGGTCGTCGAACCCGCGCGGTGATTATTACCGACTCGAGTCATGTGGTTCTGTCGGCGATTCAACCCGAAACGGTGGCCCACCGCTTTGTCTCTACGAAGGAATCGAGTAACGATCGCTTATAAGCGCTTTTTGGATGTATGAAAACTGGTAAACTGATTGTCATCACTGGACCGAGTGGCGTTGGCAAGGGGACGTTGGTGCGATCGCTGTTGGCTCGTCACCCTGAATTATACCTTTCGGTTTCTGCGACGACTCGAACTCCCCGCACGGGCGAAGTTGAGGGGAAGGATTATTTTTTTGTGAGTCGCGATCGCTTTCTCGAAACCATTGAGGGGGGACAATTGTTGGAATGGGCGGAATATGCCGGGAATTTTTATGGAACGCCCCGCGCGCCTATTGCAGAGCAAGTTATTCGGGGGAAGTTGGTGCTGTTGGAAATTGAGGTGGTGGGTGCGACGAAAATTAAACAGACGTTTCCCGAAGCGTTGCGCATTTTTATTTTACCGCCGTCCATTGAGGAATTGGAGCGAAGATTGCGCGATCGCGGGACCGATTCTGAGGTTGCGATCGCCAAGCGTTTAGCCCAAGCTGAAGCTGAAATGATGGCGGCAGAAGCATTTGACGTGCAAATTGTCAATGATGATTTGGAAAACGCCCTACAAGCCCTCAAAGTGGCTATTTTTGGCGCAATTTCTCAAGCCCATAAAATTGATGTTCCCCACGAGTCTCAATGACATTGGCTTCAATTGACATCGAACTTTGCTTTGAGTGGGTTGAAACCTTATACCAGTTTTCAAATGTAGCGTCTTACTTAGATAAACAAGCCACTGTGCTGAGTCTGGGTTTGGCAAACTTGATGTGGGACAGGACTTTAGATTTTTAGTATTAGCTAAACTATATCTTTACAAGCCTTTTACATAAAAAGCAGATTGAATATAGCGTTTACGAATGAAATATAAACAGTCAAAAAACATTACATACTTTTAATAACTCCTCAAAGCCTCTTAAATTCTTCTATTCTTCTATTTTTCCATTCTTAATCCTTCCGTCAAGATTTTACAACTCAAATAAAAACGCTATATCAGTTTATTCTGGTTTTAACAATAATCCCTCTGTTTTTAACTGAATTTCGCTAGTCGGTAAAACATCTAAGTTTTGATTAATTTTATCGACCAACTGTTCGGCGGATATACCCAAGCGAGCTGCTACTTCCTGAATGGTAAAACTCAACTCGCCAACTTCAACCTTGGCGTTGCGATCGATTTCAATTCGACCATTTTGGACTTGCGGTTTGCTTTCAAGACCAATATAAATCTCTTGATTTTTTAAGAAAGGGAATTCTTCGACTGCCTTCGCCAATGCCATTTTTTCCGACTCATCCAACCTTGAATTATTGAAATTTTGGGCATTAACAATTGCGCCAATTTCTAACTTGTCTTGCTCGATATTTGTATTAATTCCTCGAACCGCAGTTAACAGCTTTTGACCTTCAGGTTTTTCGGCGATGCGCGTTACAATAAGACGATTCACTTCTTGTTCGTTTAATTGAGCTTCTGTATTGGGTTCGTCCAACTGTTGCTCGACTTTTTGGATAATTTCGGACTGATTCGCGCGTAAATTAGCAACATTTGCTGGGTCGAATACAGGTTCGGACTGAGTTTCCTGCGCGGCGTACCATTGGGGAACTTGTGTCAGTTGCCTCCAATAATAGTATCCTAGAGTTAATCCACCCGCCATCGCTAACAGGATAAAAAGACTGAGTTTCTTCAGCATTTTCTGTTGTACTCCATCAGGTTATTTCAATGAGGAGAGAGCTGTGTTGCTTTTCTAACAGGGTGCCAATGCGTGCCTGAATGGTACGAGAGGTAAGAAACATGGGAATTCCTGAGTTTGTTTGAAGTAAGAACAGGCACTCTTGCCATTAAAACACGCAATTCAAATACACGCCGGTCAATTCTCTCAAAGCAAACATCGAAAGAATCTCAATTTGAGAAGCTCAACTTTAAATTAGAGCAAAGGCGCGATCGCGCGGAGCTAAAGCAAGACCCTCAGTTAAAAGAGAAATCTTCTCAATCGCGATTCTTGGGTTCAATCAACCCTTAAATTGGCTCCGAAGAAAACAAAACCTTGCCGCAATCGCGACTCGTGGGAGTTACCCTTCACTACGCTGTTTGCGGCACCTGCGGCTGGAATTGGAACAGCGAGTAAACCACGTTGCGACGAATATCGGTCATCACTTCGATGAACATTTCATACCCTTCTTGTTTGTACTCAATTAACGGGTCTTTTTGACCGTATCCGCGCAACCCAATGGCTTCGCGCAGGGCATCCATTGCTTGTAAATGTTCTCGCCATAGGGTATCGATTTGTTGCAGGATAAAGAACCGTTCGGCTTGGCGCATCAATCCCGGTTGAATTTGCTCGATTTGATGTTCTTTGAGGTCGTAAGCTTTGCGCACTTCTTCGTGCAAAAATGTCTTAATTTCGCCGACAGTCATATCTTCTAAATGAGACGGTTGGAGGTCTTGGAGGAGATAAATAAACTCTTTCACCTTCTCCACAACTTTATCCAATTCCCACTCTTCTGGGGGTAAATCGGGGTTGACAAAAACATCGACGATATCGTCCATCGTCTGTTCGGCATACCCAATAACTTGTTCTTTGAGGTCCAACCCTTCTAATACCCGACGGCGTTCGGCATAAATCGCGCGACGTTGGTTGTTCATCACCTCGTCGTACTCAAACACTTGTTTGCGGGTGTCGTAATAAAAGGTTTCGACTTTTTTCTGCGCCCCTTCGAGAGAACGAGTCAGCATTTTCGACTCGATGGGCATATCGTCTTCCACCTTAAACATTTGCATCATGCCCGAGACGCGATCGCCGCCAAAAATCCGCAGCAAGTTATCCTGTAAACTGAGGAAAAACTTGGTCGAACCCGGATCCCCTTGTCGTCCCGCGCGTCCCCGCAGTTGATTATCGACGCGCCGCGACTCGTGACGTTCGGTCCCGATGACGTGCAACCCGCCCAAATTCACCACATCGTCGTGTTCGCGATGGGTAAATTGTTGGTATTCTTTGCGAATCTTCTGGTAAACATCGCGCAATTTTTGAATAACTGGGTCGCTGGTCGGTGCATTCTCGGAAGCTACGGCTAATTTATCTTCCGCTTCCAACTCCGACAAACTTTGCAAACCGTACTGCTCTACGGCAAAATTAACCGTATCTTGAAGCATTTGTTCGGCTTCTGGGGACAATTCCGTCGGAAAAATGGCGCTTGAGGCTTTCCAAGTTTTGGGCTTCGGCGCGTCCTCTGCACCAAACCCTTGAGGAGAGCGCTTTTTCTGTCCCAGTCCGGGGGCCACCAGCGCATCTTTCTCTTCGGGCATCACAATTTTCGGCATAAAGTATTCCCGCACCTTTAACCGCGCCATATAATCGGCATTCCCGCCCAAAATAATATCAGTCCCGCGTCCGGCCATGTTCGTGGCAATGGTTAGAGCCTCTTTACGTCCCGCTTGGGCGACAATTTCCGACTCCCGTTCCACATTCTCCGGTTTCGCGTTCAGCAAGTTATGGGGAATTTCCCTCTCGCTTAGCAATCTCGACAGCAATTCCGACTTTTCAACGCTAGTCGTCCCCACCAAAATCGGACGGCCCAATTCGTGCATTTCGCTGCACTCTTCTGCCACCGCTTGCCACTTCCCTTTTTCGTTGCGGTAAACCACATCGGAAAGGTCCCGTCGTTGGGAGGGCAAGTTGGTGGGAATAATCGTCACTTGTAGGTTATAAATTTTCTCGAATTCCGCCTCTTCGGTTTTTGCCGTTCCCGTCATTCCCGCCAGTTTGGGATAGAGGAGGAAGAAGTTTTGATAAGTGATGGTTGCGAGGGTTTGAGTTTCGTTTTGAATATCGACATTTTCCTTGGCTTCGATGGCTTGGTGCAACCCGTCACTCCAACGCCGCCCTTGCAATACCCGTCCGGTAAACTCATCGACAATGACTACTTCGCCGCCGCGCACGATATAGTTTACGTCGCAGGTAAATAGTTCTTTGGCTTTAACGGCATTAAAAATATAATGGGCCCACGGGTCGTTGGGGTCGAAAAGATCCGTTACGCCCAAAAGTTCTTCTGCCTTGGCAAACCCCTCATCGGTCATCAAAACATTACGCGCCTTTTCGTCAACTTCGTAGTCCAACCCGTCGCCTTCTTTCTCCTGGCAAGACAGTTGTTGGGCAACGGCTGCCGCTTTCAGGTATTTTTCGGTGGGGCGTTCGATTTGCCCGGAAATAATGAGGGGGGTGCGCGCTTCATCGACGAGAATGGAGTCCACTTCGTCGATGATGCAGTAGTTGAAGGGGCGCTGTACCACGTCGGGCATTGCCGTGGCCATGTTGTCGCGCAGGTAGTCGAAGCCCAATTCGCTGTTGGTGGCGTAGGTAATGTCGCAAGCGTAGTTGGCTTTGCGTTCGGTGGGACTCATGCCCGACTGAATGAGACCGACATTGAGACCTAAAAAGCGATGTACTTGACCCATCCATTCTGCGTCCCGACGGGCGAGGTAGTCGTTGACGGTGACGACGTGAACGCCTTTACCGGAGAGGGCGTTGAGGTAGGAAGGGAGGGTGGCGACGAGGGTTTTTCCTTCCCCGGTGCGCATTTCGGCGATTTGTCCTTCGTGGAGAATGGTTCCGCCTAAGAGTTGGACATCGAAGTGGCGCATCCCCAGAACGCGCTTGGAGGCTTCGCGGACAACGGCGAAGGCTTCGGGGAGGATATCTTCTAGGATTTCTTTTTCAACGCGATCGCTCGTTGCTTTTTCTAGTTTAGCTCTAAATTCTGCGGTTTTACCTCGCAGTTGGTCGTCGGAGAGGGCTTGAATGTCCTCTTCGAGGAGGTTAATTTCGGTGACGGTGGGCTGGTATTTTTTGAGCTTGCGCTTGTTGGGGTCGCCGAGAAGGGTTTTGAACATAGCTTTTTAGGTCTTGGGAGCGTCGGTCATTTGTTTGGGGTTGACCCACGATCGCGATCGACTACCAATGGTGAATGACTATTTGTTATCCTATCATTTCTCTTGCTTCTATCGCTGGGGTGAGGGAGTAGGGGTTTCTCGAAAGGGTCGGTTCGCTTCGTTTTTTTGGTTCGGAGTCGGTCTCTTGATTGTTAGAGGGCGATCGCGATCGGGCAATAGCAGTTGAGGATATTATAGTTGAGGCGCGCGATCGGCTGCGAACATCCCCACTATTGGCAGACGCGAACTCGCGTTGTCCGTATTGACCCGCAGAAGTCCTTGTCCGTCAGCGGCAAAGTTAAAATTTCCATTGCCCCTCAAAACTGTTAAGCACTTACGCAAAATAGATTACTTATGACACCCGCCCAAAACTCGCACTGTGCTTCAGTTATAAAAATCGCTATGTGTAATTGATTTTAGCGAGGTACTTAAATATAGCGTTTTTAAACAAAATGTAAACAATAAACAGCCCGGAATTTAAATTTTCCGCACGCTTTGTAGAGGCGTTCAATTGAACGTTTCTACGTTGATTATACGATTAGGTAAAAATGAAAAATAAGTTAAATGAAGAGTCAATAAAACCTTTAAGCGAAGCCGAATACCGTCAGGAGGCAGAACCTCAACTGAGGAAAATATTTTTAAATGACAATTATCAATTACCTAATTTTGGAGTGAATGCGGAAATCAAGAAGGTTTTATACGAGTATTGGACACCTGACGAGCAAGTGATGAATACAATTGCTCGAGCTGCGTCAAATTTAGGGGATACAGGTTTTTATATTTCAATCATAAACAAAACAATGCCAGGGACTAGCTCGGAACGCCCCGAACATTGGTGGGTTCCTTTTAGCGAACTATCGACTTATTTGTCTGTAAATACAGATATTTTTCATTTTGCATATCAGCTCGAAAATGTCATTTATTCGCCCCAGGGAAAGTGGGGAATAATATACACCTTTAATAAGCATGGCATATTAGGGGGTGTTGAAAGCTTCATGGAGGAATTCTGCCGGAGCTTCCCTTCCATCGACCAACAAATTCTCGACTTTCTCAATTATGCTCGCGAATGTATCGACGAATACGGACTAGGACAAGTTAATATAGGTTGGTTGGGAGGATTTTTGAAGCAAGTTTATGGGTTTGAGCAGGCAAGAGTAATGCTACAAGAATCTCAACTTACAAGCTACATTAATATAGAAAACTCAAATCCTCAGAACACCTCAGATAATTTAGCGCCATCAACTCGGTCTCCCGTAGCCACTCAGCAGGGAATGGACGAACTTAAAGCCACCCTAGCTGCTTCCGACCCGACAGATAATCCCTCAGTTAGAAGAGTGGTTATCACCATTCCAGAAGGAGTTCCCGATTTTATGCGTTTGCGCGAAGCTTCATCAACTGCGACCCGAGTGTTTCACTTAGTTATAATGAGGTCGTCCAGTAGACCCGAAAGGACAACGGGAGATGAGCTTTACAGTCAACAAGGTATAAGAGGAAAATTGCCCAATGGCGGGACAATCGCTTTAAGAATCAGGAAAGTGAATGAAGATAATGGTCGGGGTAACATTGGAGAAATTTTCATACGAGATCATCAAATATCGGGTTACGAGCAAGTCGAGTTGATAGAGTTTGTTTCTGACTGAACAACAATGAAAAGTAAGTTGAATGGAGAGTCAATTAATCCTTTAAGTGAAACTGAATATCATCTTAAGGCACAAGTCATAAGGGTAGGGACGTTCAATTAAACGTCCGTACAATAACAAAAAGCCGTGCTTGGCTGCTTCTATTTCATGCCGATTACATGATTTCTAGAAACCAAGGCGTTGGCTATAATTCTTCTGTTTGGGGTTGATATCCCAACTCCAGGGCAATGGCGCGCAGTAATGGCAGAAATTGTAGGGTGGGCAAGGTTATTAATCCAGCTTGAAGGAGAAATCGGAAAAATCTCTTGCCCACCACCGGGGGCAAGTTAATGGTGGGCATTACTAAGGGTGAGAGAATTTGTTAAATCCCGCTTTTTTTTTGGCAATTCCCACCCTACCCAATGCTGAATTTGGGCGATAAACGAGAAATTGTAGGGCGTGCAAGGTTATCAATCTAGCTTTGACAATAAATCAGAAAAATCTCTTGCCCACCACCGGGGGCAAGTTAATGGTGGGCATTACTAAGGGTGAGAGAATTTGTTAAATCTAGCTTTTTTTCGGCAATTTCCACCCTACCTAATGCTGAATTTGGGCGACTGACAAGAAAATTGCTCATTATTGAACGTCCGCACAATAACGAAAAGCCGTGCTTTGCTACTTCTATTTCGCGCCGATTGCATGATTTCTAAAAACCGAGGTGTTGGCTATAATTCTTCGGTTGGGGGTTGATATCCCAACTCCAGGGCAATGGCGCGCAGTAATGGCAGTCCTTTGTTATGCCAATGCCAGTTGAGCGTATTATAGTTGATTTCCAGTTCTGCCGCGATCGCGCTGAGTCGGTCGGGGGGAATTTTTAGCAACAGTCGCTGACTTAACAGTTGGCAGTGACACTCCCGATGGCGACTGGGATGGCAATTTTTGAGTTTATTTTGGGGGTCGCGTTGGATATAATCTTTAAGGCGAACTCCGATTTGAATATTGGTTTGCTGTTGAATATCGCGGGCAATTTGGGCTTGGATTTCCCACAAACTAGGGGCAGCAAGGCGGTCTTCCCAGGTTTCGCGACGGCTTTCGGCGAGAGTTTGGTCGAGGGAAAGAGGGGGTTTGCGCGTCTGTTGGCGAAATTCGGTTTTTGGGGTTTGGGGGATATGTTTTGGGGAGGAATTTCGAGTTGAGAATAAGTCGCGCGTGGCATATTTTAGCCGCAGTTTGCCGTTAATCCAAGCGGTTAAACTTTGGGCGAGGGAGGGATGGCTGGGGGTAAAGTGTTGGATTTCTTCGCTTAAACGGAGGAAAGTATCGTTGAGGACTTCGGGGTAGTCGGGATGAGAGGATTTGACCAAACCAGGGAGGTGTTGAATGTCAAGAATCAGTTGATTCATGGCTTTTCGCCAAGGATAGCTACGAGGGGGATGTTGTTTGAGGGCCGCGATCGCATTTTTCAACCGTTCTTCGGTTTGGTCATCGGTCATTCGTCCTTGGTCATTCGTCCTTGGTCATTCGTCCTTGGCTATTGATTCTCAAACCTAAAACCTAGCTTAGCATCGCCAGCCCATTAAATCTCATCCCATCCTCCAACCCCAGAAGACATGACATAACTGGTGACGCTGGCTTCAAAGAAATTAGCCTTAGTGTGCGCCTCTTTTTTAGTATCGGAGAATCGTTCCAAATGCGCGTAGGGACTCCTTTGATACTGCTTTTCGGGATACAACGATTCTAAGCCGATCGCGCGCAGGCGGATATTGGCTAAATATTTGGTATACTGTTCGGTACTCGCCTCGGTAATGCCCAAAATATTGTTGCCAATGATATGATTCGTCCACTGACATTCGTGGCGGACGGCTGTATCGAACATTTCGTAAATTCGGTCCGTTGAGTGGGGAAAAATTGCCATCGCTTCGGGAATCAGCTTTTGGAATAAACGAACGTGAGACAGTTCGTCGCGATTAATCATTTTGAAGATATCGGCGCTTCCCGGCATTAACATTCGCGAGGCTAAGTTATAGAAATAGATGAATCCATTGTAAAAATACATCCCTTCCAGTAAGTAGTCGGCGAGAAGTGCAATGAAATAATTTTCTGCACTTTTATCGTCCACATACTTTTGATAAAGTCCCGCAATAAACTCGCAGCGCTCGAATAAAACCTTGTCCGCGCGCCAAAATTCGTAAACGACAATTCTGTCTTCCGGGGGAACGACCGTTTCAATGATATATTGATAACTTTGATTGTGCATTCCTTCTTGGGAAATTTGTTCGGCCATGCACAAACTGACTTCGGGAGCGGTGATGCTATTTTTAAGATAAGGAATGTTGCAAGTTTGAACCGAATCGAGGAAAGTGAGGTAAGACAAAATACCGTTATAGGCGCGGCGTTCGTCGGGAGTCAAATTCCAGTAATCGACGACATCTTGTGTTAAATCGAGCTTTTGTGGTCATTAATGTTCGGCCAGATTCGCTAGGTCTAACCCGCTTTATTCAAGCTGCCATCTGTCACCAGATGGATCGGACTATATCATCATCCTTCAATCGTACAAACTTTGCTTGTACCAAGGAGTCCCCCGCTTCGACAGTCAATCGCTTACTGCCTACTCTACTCAGTCAGATTCAATTAATCTGCCTTTAGATAGTCTCTACACCTTCTGCTTTTCCTAGCAGCTTGGCACGGTATTGCCTGTGATGTAAAATCCTGTGACAATTAGAACACAAGAGAATACATTTGTCTAATTCTTTGAGTACTTTTTCCTTTTTTAGCATCAACATATCTGACGGAGTATATTCCTTTTCAAGAGGGTTGATATGATGAAAATCAAAGGCTGCAATAGTATCTTCCGTTGCCGTAAACCCGCACTCCAAACAACATCCTCCTTTATAGAGACAAAACTCCAGCTTTCTTTTGTTTTTAAACTGGGCATTTCTGTATTCTTGAGAGTATTGCTTGCTATAGGCGGCTCTTCTTTCCCTATTTCGCTCAGTGTAAGCCTTTATCTTTGCTTTCCCTTCGCTTGATGCGTAGTAAGTCCGCTTGTATTCACAAATACAGCTTTTGCATCTTGCTGTTATTCCACTTTTTAGCCTAGCATCTTTGTGAAATTCAGAAATAGGTTTTGTAACGTGACACTTGCTACAAGTTTTGCTTTCCATTTGTTATGAAATGCGATACGCATAACTTAGCATAACAAATTTTCTCATAAAATAGACAACAGGGTTTCACCGTTTTCAAGGGATTTAGACTGGACTACCTAGTTAATCCAGAAATTTTCTCGCATCTGCTGATATAACCCAATTGCCCAAGAGTAACGAACGTCATTGAGCTGCATCAAGTTTGTGGTATTACCGAACCACATTCTACGGGTGGCAACACTGTCATCTCCATCGGGGTTAAAGATGGGATTAACTGTCATTGAGGTTTCAGATTGAGTCATGATTTTAGATTTTTACTCAGCAAAAAATATGGAAATTCAAGGAATTGTTACAATTCCTTCTTCAATCAACTAATTCGCGCAAGCCGTACAATCTTCGGCGGCTTCTTTGAAGTCGTCTTTTTGGACGGTGCGGATGTAGTAGATGGCTTTGCACCCTTGTTTCCAAGCGCTTAATAGCGTCTCGAAAATATCTTTGGCCCCGATCGCGCGGTTGGGTTCGGAGGACCAATAAATCCCGGCGTTGAGATTAAACAGCAACTCCATCGATATCCCCGTGTCGATCCACTGCTGAATCACCGCGATCGCGCGAACTACGATATCCTGATTGAGGGTTTTATTTTCGCGGTAAAACCAAAAGGCTTCCTTAATAAACGGCGGCGCAATGGGAACCGTTCCTTTTGCCCATTTGTCGTAGAAAAACCGACTATAGGCGGGAAGGACGCTAGCAGTACACCCTTGAACGAGACTCGATGAAGTGTTGGGCGCGATCGCGGTAATATGACTATTACGAATGCCATATTCTTGGATATCGCGCGCCAATTGAACCCAGCGAGAACTATCTTCCGAATTTGCCACAAACCATTCTACCGGTTTCGCACCAATGAGCTTCCCTTTACTCCACTCGCTACCGGCAAATGCTGCATAAGCGCCGCGTTCTTTTGCCAGTTCCATTGAAGCGCGGGTACAATGATAGCCAAATTCTTCGAGCAAGTGACTAATTTCGGGTAAACTGCTGTAGGTCAGTTGATTTTTTGCCAACCAATCTGCTAATCCCATACACCCTACGCCAATGGTTCGATAGCGATTGTTGTGATTTTCCGCAGCTTCAAACGGCGGCGACGTGAGTTCGATAGTATTGTCTAAAATTCTCACCGAAGCCGTACTCATTACGGCTAATTCTTCGCTGTCAACATTGGCAAAGTTAATCGAAACGAGATTGCAGCAGTGGGCTAAACTGTGAGGAACGACTACACTATAGCTCTCACAGCACAAATTTACTCCCGGAATATAGCCTTCGTGTTTGTTAGGATTGGCGCGGTTGATGGTATCTTTGAAAGCAAGATAGGGCATTCCCGTTTCTACTTGCGATCGCATGATTTCTTTGAACAGTTCTCGCGCGTTGACTCGCTTGTAAAGGGCTAATTTTTGGCTCCTAATGGCTTCTTCAATTTGGCAATAGGCAGCCTCAAACTCTTCTCCCCACAGTTCGGCGAGTTCGATACCCAACTGCGTCTGCACTTCAAAAGGATCTACTAAAAACCACTCTTCTTTCCTCTCAACCCGACGCATAAATTCGTCAGTGAGAACCAATTGAGGGAAAATATCGTAAGCCTTGCGCCGCCTATCTCCATTTTCGGTTTGCATCTCCAAGAATTCGGGGACATCGAGGTGCCAAACGTCCAAACTGACGGTGACAGCGCCCGCCCTACGCCCTCCTTGATTGACCGCGATCGCGGTATCATTGAGGAGTTTAATCCAGGGAATTGCGCCCCCCGAAGCGTTGGATTTGCCCATAACCCAACTTCCCGTGGCGCGGATGCGAGAGACGTTAACCCCGACACCGCCGCCATTTTTAGAAATTCTAGCGGTATCGGTGATGGTGCCAAAAATACTTTCGAGATTGTCTTCCATCGCCACAATAAAGCAACTGCTGAGGGAACCGTGGGGAATTCTCAGGTTGGCGAGGATGGGGGTGGCGAGGGAGATTTTGCGTTGCGCGATCGCGTTGTAAAATTGTTGGGCCCAAAAGAGTCGGTTCTCTCGCTTTTCTGGGGACGCAAGCAACAAGGCGCAGGTGAGGAGTGCCTCTTGGGGCAATTCGCCGGGAAGGAGGTATCGCTTTGAGAATAGCACCGCCCCGGCATAATCGTAATCCTTGTCCCAATGGGGATTAATCCAAGACCCCGCGATCGCTAACTCAGAACTAGAATAACATTCCGCGATCGCGCGCTCATATCGTCCCGCCTCAACCTGGGCTGCCACCACCTGCGGATAATGACTATAAATCTCGTCAATTGCGTCGTAGCTGCCAATTACCCCTTCGCAATTGCGAATAACGAGGGTATCCTTCCACAAACTCCAGATATGAAGCCTTCCCGCCACATATCGCCAGTCCGGTTCTTCGGGACTGCACATTTGCAAAGCACAGTCAATTAGGTTATCTTGGATTTCTCGAGTGGTAACGCCGTCGCGCAATCTCGTGACCAATCCCGCTTCCAATGCAATGGGGTTTGCATCTAATCCGTCTGTTGCCCACTCTACAACCTGGCGTATTTTAGCAATATTGAGGTTCGCTCTCGAACCATCGCGACGAAGAACGCGAATAGCCTCCGAAACCGCCGACTGCACCTCTTGTTCGGCGCTAGTTTGAGGAAAATTCGGTTTACTCTCTGTACCGCCGCTAATGGCTGAGAGGGGTTGTACGGCAATGGATTTAACAAACGAATCTTGCATAGTCAAAGGTAATAGTCTGAGGAAAGCGTGTGAAGTTTGAAGGGGACTCAAAACAGTTTACACAGATTACAAAGAAAGCGCCACAGGTAGAGGAGAGTGCTGAATTTTTGGCAACCCACACCCCATACTTGGTGCATTTCGTCAAGATGTTTTATATTCGTAGTACGGCAGTGGAGTTATGAGTTATTCGTAGGGACGTTATATATAACGTCCGTACACGGTTATGGGTTATGAGTTATGAGTGACGGGGTGATTATGAGTTATGAGTGACGGGGAGATGGGGGAGCGGGGGTTTAAAGCCTAAAACCTAGAACCTAAAACCTAAAACCTAAAATCCTCTGGTTGATTGCAATTAAGGAACATTTTCCTTTCCCTTTCCCCTGTCGGTATAACTTCTACCGGTAATTGAGAGAGCCAATGTTGAAACGAACGTCCGCCTTGTTGCGTAAATTCTTTTAAATTATATAGCACCGCAGTTCGGTAAAAACCGCATAAAGGTTCCCAACGGTCATTACGTCGGGGAACAAAAGCAAGGGTTGCCGGTGAAAGTTGGGAGAGTTGGGCGCTCCACCGTTGTAAAAATTGAGCATCGAGTTGCGGAAGGTCGCAAGCAAGGAGTAAAATCCAGGCGATCGCGGAATCTTCCACCTGTAATTGTGTCAAAGCCTCGCTCAAAGCAACCAAAGGCCCCTGTCCTGGGTTAGACTCGTGTAAGAACGAATAGCGCTCGCCCCATCTCTCCTGATAGTTCCTCTGCCGAGGCGCAAAAACGTAAACCTGGGGACAACACCTCGCCGCCACCTCGCAAACGCGCTCGAGCAAAGGTACCCCCTCCCAGAGAACGAGAGCCTTATCCCGTCCCATACGAGAACTGTAACCCCCCGCCAGAACCAACGCCGCAATTTTCACTTCCTCTATCTCCCTTCTCAAAACCTCCCAACTCAGCAAACCCCGTCCTGCCCTATAAAAACGGCTTTTGTTTTACAATATTCAATATTAAGGACAGTTTTAAACAAACACTAATCCTATCGCAAGTTAGCGATCGGCACTGGCTCAACAAACATAAAACACGAAAGGGAAACACCCCGCGTATGGCACAAATAGAAACCAGAACCGAGCCAATGGTCCTCAATATGGGACCCCATCATCCCTCAATGCACGGCGTTTTGCGCCTGATTGTCACCTTAGACGGAGAAGACGTAATCGACTGCGAACCCGTCATTGGTTACTTGCATCGAGGGATGGAAAAAATTGCTGAAAGTCGAACCACCGTCATGTACGTCCCCTACGTCAGCCGTTGGGACTACGCCGCCGGAATGTTCAACGAAGCAATCACCGTTAACGCGCCCGAGCAACTTGCGGATATCGAAGTGCCAAAACGCGCCCAATATATCCGCGTCATCATGCTCGAGTTGAACCGCATCGCCAACCACTTGTTGTGGCTGGGCCCCTTCCTCGCCGACGTTGGCGCGCAAACCCCATTTTTCTACATCTTCCGCGAGCGAGAACTCATTTACGACCTCTGGGAAGCGGCTTCTGGAGCGCGGTTGATTAATAACAACTACTTCCGAGTCGGCGGCGTTGTCGCAGATTTGCCCTACGGTTGGCTTGACAAATGTATCGACTTCTGCGATCATTTCGACCCCAAAGTAGACGAGTACGAAAAACTCATCACCGACAACCCCATTTTCCGCCGTCGCGTCGAAGGCATTGGAACTATCACCCGCGAAGAAGCCATTAACTGGGGACTATCGGGACCGATGCTGCGCGCTTCCGGAGTCAAGTGGGACTTGCGCAAAGTAGACCATTACGAATGCTACGACGACCTCGACTGGGACGTACAGTGGGACACCGGAGGCGACTGCTTCGCCCGCTACATCGTGCGCATTCGGGAAATGCGAGAGTCTACCAAAATCATTCGCCAAGCCTGCAAAGCGCTTCCAGGGGGCCCTTACGAAAACTTGGAAGCCAAACGCATGATGGAAGGGAAGAAATCCCAGTGGAATGACTTTGAATATCAGCATATTGCCAAAAAAGTCCCGCCAACCTTTAAAATCCCCACTGGAGAACATTACGTGCGTCTCGAAAGTGGGAAAGGCGAGCTGGGGATTTTCTTAGTGGGAAACGATAATGTTTTCCCCTGGCGCTGGAAGATTCGTCCGCCCGATTTCAACAATTTACAGATTTTGCCCCAACTCCTGCGAGGGATGAAAGTTGCCGATATCATGGCGATTTTGGGCAGTATTGACGTAATCATGGGGTCGGTAGACCGCTAATTGCCGCTCGTAGTAGGGGCTTTAGCCCCATCCGAATTGCCGCTTGTAGTAGGGGCTTTAGCCCCCAATCGCTTGTAGTAGGGGCTTCAGCCCCAATCGCTTGTAGTAGGGGCTTTAGTCCCCAATCGCTTGTAGTAGGGGCTTCAGCCCCTATAAAAAATAACACCCCTCAACAGAAATACCCGACCCACTTAGCTTGAGTCCGAACTACGAATTACTATTTTTCAATTTCACCTCAACATCCGGCAATTCATCCAACTTTTCTGGAGGAGAATCTTCGGGCAACTGCTCTGCGGGGACAAAAAGCATTAAACTTTTAGGAATGCACTCGACTTCGAGAGGCGTTTCCCCAAACAATTCCCCATCCACCGCAACGGGTTGAACGGGGTCGGTGGAAATTTTCACCCAAGGGGCGCGCAGATAGCCAATATCGTTGCGTTCGGCAGCCTCCCCGCGCAGTCCGCTTTGCAGGAGATGATAGGAAGCAGCCACCGCCCCAGCTCGATTGACCGGTGCGACGAGGGTAATATCTAATAGCCCATCATCTGGAATAATCCCAGCCGGCCCTTGGGCGAGAACCGAAGTTGGCGGTGCAGCATTGGCAACGGTTACAGCGGAAACCACAGCTTTGATTGTTTTTTCTTCGGTTTCCAGTTCAACTTCAAACTGCTCGAGCTCGCGTAGTTGTTGAAGTCCCGATAAAATGTAGGCGAGTATGCCGAAACGGTTTTTAACTTCTCGACTCGCACCTTCGATGGTTTCTGCCTCAAATCCAATTCCGGCTAAAAGTACCATTTGCTGACCGTTGCAGCGGGCGGCATCTACGGTTCGCGTTGTCCCTTGAAGGATAGTTTCGCAAGCCTCGTCGAGGGTATCGGGAATATTGAGGGCGTTGGCGAAGGCATTAGCCGTGCCGCGAGAGATAATGCCGACGGGAATTTGGGTTCCAATGGCAGCCTCGGCAACTTCCGAAAGCGTTCCGTCTCCCCCGGCGGCAATGAGTGCTTCTACGCCGCGTTCGATGGCAGCGCGCGCCAATTCGCCTGCATTGGTTTCTTCAGTTGTAAACTGAACGTCTAGGTCAATCTCGGCTTCGAGAACGGTTTGAATTGCCGATAAATCTTGGTCGGGGTCGCTTTGACCGGAGACGGGGTTGAAAATGAGGCAGGCAGAACGAATCATATCAATTCAAAATAAATGTAAAAATGTAAATGATAAATGATACGCTGTTTGGCATTTAGAGGGAATAGCTTTAATTCTTCCTAAAGCACCCACGTAACAGGCAATTAAAATCCCTAATTTAAATGGGCGTTAGTTTATAAAAATGCTTAAAAGTAGTTTTACTTCTACATTTAAAGACTTCTATTTCACAACAGCATCTACCCCGAGAACGAGCCTCCGCTACTGTCTGGTAACAGTACAATCAGTCTTTGGGAGGACGGGTCTAAATCGTTCGGTAGATAGAGACCGGTCGCGCGATCGCGCTCCTACAATAGCAGCACTGTATAAAAACTGTATCGCTAAGGAGCTTGACGAAAGATGGGTTGGTTGAAACGAATTTTCGGCATTGGCAAAAAAGAAGAAACACCCCAACAATCGGTTCAATCGGTGCCTCGAGCGTCTGCCCCCGCAGCATCGGCGGGAACGACTGCTTCGACTCAAACCATTCCCCCCGAACGAGTGGGACTCGATGGCGAGTACGATGAAAGCGGTCTGGCGAAGCGCGTTGCCCTCGCTTTTGATAACGACCCCGGCCTCGACGATATTGAAACCCTTTGGGTGGCGCAAACGGGCGGTACCGTTGTTTTGAAAGGAACCGTTCCCGATCGCGATATTCTCAATACAATGGTCGCCGTCGCCCGAGATGTGAGTGGGGCGACTTCTGTCGATACCCAACAAGTTGAAGTTGGTTAATCGGTAGGGGCGGGGTTTCCCCGCCCGTATATCAGCAAACAGCGATCGCGCCCTCGATTAAATCAGTGTTATTAACGGTAAAAATAATCTTGTAGCTTGTGTTTGCGTGAATTACGCAGGTAATTTTACGATTGCAACCTTTAAGCCTCCAGACCAATTCAGCGTAACAAGAATTTTGCCCTAGAGAGTTTTTCTGTTAAGCTAGTTGGGACATCGATCGCTCCCAAATTAAATCGGCGCGCCTGTTGGAGGAGAGGTGAGAAAAACAGAGGTTGCAGCGATCGCGCCCCTTGCACTATCGAAAACCACCGCGCGATCGGCTATTTACAATTAATGGGAATGCCGATTGACTAGGACTCAAACCCATTAATCTGTGCGGTATTTTAAGCATCTTCAGCAAAGAACTGTCCGATCGCGAAATTATCCTTCCGTTGTACCAGCAATTCGGAGCAAATCTCGCCCATCGCCCATTCCCTATTCCCTTCTACTTGAATGATTGAAACAGTCGCATTAAGTAAAAAATACAGCGGAACAGTTGCCGTTAACGAAGTTTCGTTCAAAGTAGCTGAGGGGGAAACCCTGGGTTTAATTGGAACCAGCGGTTGCGGCAAAACGACGACGTTAAAAATGCTCAATCGCTTAATCGAACCGACTTCGGGACGCATTTTAGTAGCGGGAGAGGAGGTGCGTTCGGTTCAGCCCGAAAAACTGCGTCGGAGGATGGGTTATGTCATTCAAAATACGGGACTATTTCCCCATTTTACGATCGCCGATAATATTGCGGTGGTTCCTCGCTTGCTGAAGTGGAAGGAAAAGCGCATTGCTGCGCGAACGGCGGAGTTATTGGAGTTGGTGGGACTTCCAGCCGATCGATTCCGCGATCGCTTCCCGCGCGAACTCAGCGGCGGACAGCAGCAACGAGTCGGGTTGGCGCGCGCCTTGGCTGCCGATCCTCCCATTATCCTCCTTGACGAACCCTTTGGAGCCCTCGACCAAATTACCCGCCGTCAAATTCAACAGGAGTTTAAACGGCTGGAAAGTTTGTTGCACAAAACAATGGTGTTGGTGACGCACGATATTTTTGAAGCGGTAGAATTATGCGATCGCCTGTGCTTGATGGATGGAGGCAATATTCAGCAAATTGGCACCCCTGAAGAGTTACTGTTTCGCCCGGAAAACGACTTTGTTCGCAACTTCTTTGGCGGAAATCGCTTTCAGTTGGAGTTACAAGTGACTCAGTTGGGCCATCTGCTACAGTGGCTAAAATTGACCGAAGGAGAGAACTTCGACGCGAAAGTTTACGAAGAAGAAAGCAGTCTGTTGCGGGTTTTGGAACAACTCGATGACTCTTCTGGCATTGGTATCCGCCATCGCCACGGCAAGACTTTCTTTGTCTCCAAAAAGACTCTTTTATCAGCCTTTTACTCATATAAAGAGGAAAAGGCAGAAGGAATGAATACCAAACCCGTACCTGAAAAATTAATTACCGATTACTAATTACTGCTGAATATGAATTTCTGGCAATTTTTAATCCAAAATAGAGATGAAATTGCCGAACAAACGGCAGAACATCTTGGCTTAACCTCCATCTCCCTTGCTATTGCCATTTTGCTGGGCGTATTGATGGGCGTATTCTTAACGCGCTATCGCCAAATCGCTGACAAAGCTATCGGTGTTGTGGGTGTTGTTCAAACCATTCCCAGTATCGCCCTTTTAGGCTTTCTATTACCCGTATTAGGAATTGGCGCAACGCCAGCCATTGTCGCCCTATTTTTATACGCCCTGCTCCCAATTATTCGCAATACCTACACCGGAATTGATGAAGTGAACCCGGCGATTACCGAAGCAGCCCGGGGGATGGGAATGCGCGATCGCCAAATTTTATTCCAAGTCGAACTTCCCCTGGCGATTCCTGTCATTTTCGCCGGAATTCGCACGGCAGCCGTGGCAACTGTTGGCGTAGCTACGTTGTGCGCTTTAATTGCGGCTGGGGGATTAGGAGAATTTATTTTTCGCGGCATTGCTCTCAACAACACTAACATGATTTTAGCCGGGGCAGTTCCCGCTGCTGCCCTAGCTGTCTTGCTCGATCTTTTTTTGGGTTTGCTTCAGGAAAATGTCGTTCGTTTCCTCAAACCGATTGTCATCAGCACGACTATTTTAATTCTCGTCTCCCTCGCTTGGCTGATTATTTCTCCCCTCATCAATCCTTCTTTTACAGCGGGATTTACCTCCGAATTTATGGAACGAGCTGATGGCTATCCCGGTTTGCGCCAGCACTACGATTTAAAACTCGATACTGTCGAACTCGACCCCGGATTAATGTACGATGCAATTAAAGAAGATAAAGTCGATGCGATCAGCGGCTTTTCTACCGATGGCAGAATCAAAGCTTACAATCTTACCGTTCTAGAAGACGACAAAAACTTTTTCCCGCCCTACTATGCAGCGCCTTTGGTTCGGGCAGAAACGCTGCAACAATATCCAGAATTGCGAGATGCTTTGGGAAAACTTGCAGGTCTAATTTCTAATGAAGCGATGACGGAATTGAATTATCGCGTCGATAATCTCAACGAACCGATCGCAGAAGTTGTCAAAGATTTTTTACAAGATTCGGGCTTAAAAACGGAGACAGAACGACAAGGAAGGCCCGATCTGATTGTCGGTTCTAAAAA
Organism: Cyanobacteriota bacterium; assembly: GCA_034189065.1. GTDB lineage: Bacteria > Cyanobacteriota > Cyanobacteriia > Cyanobacteriales > Spirulinaceae > FACHB-1406. The sequence goes on along the minus strand of JAXHVQ010000029.1, from coordinate 26,744 downwards.
CTTCACAGAGCAGTACATCCTGGCTGAAATGATCGCTATGGTTATTGAAAATTACACCAATTTAGATGTAGAATCGAAAACGGGATTGGCGGGAACCAAAATTGCGTTTGATGCTTTGGTACAAGCAGAAATCGATTTGTATCCCGAATATACTGGGACAGCACTCTTGGCTATTCTAAAGACAGACGAAGCGACTCAGCAAGAACTGATTGGCGATCGCGATGCCGTCTTTGAATATGTCAAGCGGGAGTCACAACAGCGCTACAATGCTGAATGGTTGACTCCGTTTGGGTTTAGTAATAGCTTTGCCCTGGTAATGCGCGCTCCAATGGCCGAGAATTTAAACATTCAATCGATTTCCGATTTAGTTGAGTATTTAGAATAGGAGAATTCAGAATTCAGAATCCAGAATCCAGAACTCATAATTCATAACCGTGTACGGACGTTATATATAACGTCCCTACGAATAACTCATTTTGTTGTCATCGTCCACACGCCATCCCACTCAATTTCCGGCGGATTCATCAGTAAATGCAAACAGCGTTCGACGTGCAGTTGAGCTGCCTTATCGCCGGGAACGATTTCGAGGATCGTCGCAAAATAAGGCAGCGCTAGCGAAAAATTCCCATCAATATAACGTTTTCGACCCTTATTGTACAACTCCAGCGCTTGTTCTTTCTGGGGCGAAAAGGGATCCGAATGTCTCCCCACCAACTCATACACCTTCACCGGTTCGGTTTTCCCCTTAACGCGGATGCAGTCGAGTTCGCGCACGCAAATTTCCGACTTATGTTCGCCGCACAGCTCGTACGTATTTTCGCTGATCACAATATCGCAGCCATACTGTTTGCTCGCTCCTTCCAAGCGCGAGCTCAAGTTTACGCCATCGCCGATCGCGGTAAATTCCATGCGCTTGCTCGAGCCAATATTCCCGCTAATCACCGATCCCGAATTAATCCCAATACCAATGCGAATGACATCTTTCCCCAAACTCAAGCGGCTGCGATTAAACTCTACGAGGCGTTGGCGCATATCGAGAGCGCTTTGAACCGCTTCCCAGGAGTGTTCGGGTAGCTCGAACGGCGTACCAAATACCGCCATAATCGCATCTCCAATATACTTATCCAGAATGCCCTTATGGTTAAAAATCGCCTCTACCATCGACTCAAAATACTCATTGAGCATCTGCACCACTTCTTCGGGCTTCAATCGTTCGGTGAGACTGGTATAGCTGCGAATATCCGAAAAGAGAACCGTTACTTCTCGGCGCTTGCCTCCCAAACCAATATTGCCCCCTTCAAGCAACTGTTCGGCAAGCTCTTGGTTCATGTAACGATACATGGTACTCTTAAGGCGCTTAGCTTGGGAAATATCGTCCATGACCACCAATGCGCCGCTAATTTTCTGAGGATCGGTGGCATCGCAAATGGTATTAATCGAGAGATTGACGCTATGTTCCTCGCCAGCCGCCGAAATTAAAGGTTGGTCGGGATAATATTGCTCTTGGTCTTTAGGCGTTTTCGGATCGAGGGCGCGGGCGAACCAATCGGAAAATTCGCCTTTGCGGGCGGCATCGGCTTTGTCGGCAATATCCTTGCTCTTAATTTCCACCAACTCGCTCATATTCTTCCCTTCCAAGGGTTCGTCGCCAAAACCGAGTAAGCCCCTGGCGCGATCGTTGGCTGCGATAATCAATCCGTTTTTATCGGTGGAAATCACGCCGTTGGTCAAACTGCGCAGGATATCTCGCTGCATTTGTTCCTGCTGCTTGACTTGGTTGAAGAGTTTGGCATTTTGCAGCGCCACACCCGCTTGGATGTTAAACGCCTTCATAAATTCTTGGTCGTTGCGATTGAAACTGGATTTCCAACAGTCGGGCGCTTCGGGCCAAGTGTCGGGGTCGTAGTCAGACTGACTGCCCTGTTTCACCTTGTTCACCAACTGCGTCACCCCAATTAGGTCGTGGTCTGAGTTAAACACGGGCATACACAGCAAGCTACAGGTGCGATACTTCGTTGTTTCGTCTGTGGCTTTGGCATTTTGACCCATTGGGTGCTCGTAGGCATCGTAGCCGATATTGAGGACTTCGCCCGTTTCGCCGACGTGACCGGCAAAGCCGACTCCTACCGGGCAAGTCAGATCGATGGTCTTGCCGTCGGGGAGACGGATTTTCGACCACAGTTCGGTTTTGTCGTCGTTGAGCAGCCACAGGGTACTGCGATCGGCACTCATCAGTTGTTTGGCTTCGTCCATCACCGTATTGAGGGTGACTTCTAAGTCCAAGTTGCCCTTACTCAAGGAGTTGGTCGCTTGAATGAGGGCGTTGGCGGCGCGCTGTCGCTGGGTTGCTTTGTAAAAAGAGCGCGAGGACTCTAGGATCAGGCGAATGGAGGGGGCAAATTCTTCAAAAACTCGCAGGTCTTCGTCGGTAAATCCGGTTTGGGAAACGCGCTCTTCTAGGGGGACGTTGGAATCGCAGGAGGGTTCTAATTTATTGATCAGTTGAACGACCGCGACTAATTCGGCTTCGTCTTGCTCGGAGTCATCCTTTCGACTGGTCAAGAGGGGCAAGGCGAGCATGGAGTAGGTGCGATAGTCGTTTTTGCGATCGAATTCTTTCGCTGCCTCAGAACGGGGGTCGTCGTAAAAGTCGTAGGGAATATTAATAATTTGTTTGAATTGGGCGACTTCGCCAGCAATTCCACGGCCGACGGGGATGCGAATTTCAATGGGTTTGCCATCGTCACCTTTGGCGACAATGGACACCAGTTCGTCTTGGTCGTCATCTAGTAAATAAATAGTGGTACGGTCTGCCCCTAAAAGTTCGCCCGTTTTTAAGGAAATCGAACGCAGCATTTCGTCGAGGATGGCATCAAACCCTTGACTGTCGAGGATGTTGTCAAGCATCGACAGGGTTTGATTGACAACTTTGAGCTTATCTTCGACATCTTCGACGACTTCTTTGAAGTTTTCCGGGGACAGGCGCGCGAGATAGCCGCCAAAGGTTCCCCCTGCCGTTGTGACTAAGGCACTCGATGAGGCGTTTGCCTGAGTTGCTCCGTTGGTTTCTTCGTCGTGGGATACAACATCAATGGTTTGTCCTGTATGTCCGTCTAAAACTTTGGGTTCAGGAGATGCAGCAGTCATGTTTCTTCAAAGAAGTTTAAAATTCGTTTGATTTGGAGTTAACGAGAAAAGTTTATCGATTTTTCTCTCGGAGGGTATGCTATCGGAGGAACACCTTGAGGAATAGTCTCAGTTTACTGGTCTAGGTCGATGTTCGCATCAGGTGGGAAAGGTTCACCTCTCAAAGTGTATCTAAATTTATGAGGAGGAGTGTGTTTTTTGGGGTTTATTTTCGGCACGGCGGTCTGCTGCCTGGGCTAAGAGGGATTGGGCAAAGGCGATCGCGTTTTGGGTGGATTGTCCGCCCGCGAGTTGGGCGAGTTCTTCTTGACGGGTTTGGGCGGTTTTGAGGGAGGTGATGCGAACGACGGTGCGCAGGTCGTCGGGAGGGGTTTGGGTCTTGCCGTGGCTTGTCGTCGGTACGGGAAGTGGGTCGCCGATGGTGCGTTTATCGACGCGAAAGTGAACGTCAGCCATTGCCGCTACGATGGGTTGGTGAGTGACGCAGAGGATTTGATGGTGCTGGCTGAGTTGGTGGAGTTTTTCGGCGATCGCGCCGGCGACTTTTCCCGATACGCCGGTGTCGATTTCGTCGAAGATTAGGGTGCGTTCGGGAAGCGCCTCTGTGCTGGTTTCTGCTCGAGAAAAGCAGGCTTTGAGGGCGAGGAGGAAGCGGCTCATTTCTCCCCCCGAAGCGGTTTCAGATAGCGGTTCCACGGCTTCTCCTGGGTTGGGACTAAAGTAATAGGTGATGCGATCGCTCCCCGCTAAACCGGGCGGGATCGAACTCAAACGACATTCAAATTGTACCTTATCCATTGCTAAGGGTTTGAGTTCTTGAATCAGTGTTTTTTCGAGGTAAATCGCGGTTTTCCTGCGTTTTTTACTGAGTTGGTTGCAGATATTGATTAACTTTTCTTGATATTTTCGGTAATCTTCTTCAAGTTCTTCTAGGGATTGACTGCCGGTCTTGAAGGCTTCGAGTTCTTGGTCGAGTTTGTGGAGATGGGCGATCGCGTCGGCGAGTTCGGGACCGTATTTACGACAAATTTGTTTGAGTTGGCGGATGCGTTCTTCGATTTCAGCAAGGCGATCGGGATCGGATTCTAATTGTTCTCCGTAGTGATAGATTTGTTTTCCGGCTTCTAGGACTTGAGTGAGCGCATCTTTCGCCATATCTAAAATGGGGAGCAATTCGTCGTCGTACTCGCTCATATCGGTCAAAAGGCTTTCCGCTTGTCCCAGAAGATCCGCACAGGCCAAACGACCTTCGCCTTCGCTTTGGTACAACAGTTGGTACGCGCCATAACTCGACTGTTGCAATTCCACAATATGGGAGAGGCGATCGCGTTCTTGTTCCAGTTGACTCAACTCTTGGGGATCGCCCAAACCCACCGCTTCCAACTCTTTAAGCTGATATTGCAGCCAATCGAGCCGCTGCAAGCGTTCTTGCTCGCAATTGCGCCGATCCTCTAAGGCCTGCTCCACCGTTTTAAAGCTCTGGTAGGCTCGGGCAACAGACGTTCGCGCTGCCAGCACCTCCGTGCCTCCAAAGGCATCGAGGAGGTCCCGCTGCCGAGCTGGGAGAAGGAGTTGTACGGTTTGGCCTTGAGCGGTAATCTCAACTAAGCGATCGCGCAATTGATGGATCAGCTTGCGGTTTACCAACACCCCGTTGACCCGAGAGCGCGATCGCACGCTTTCGCCCGACAGCGTTATTTCGCGACTGCATACTACGCTCTCTTCGTCAAGTAACTCGATTTCCTGCTCCGTCAGCCACGAGATCGCGCTTTGCGAGAGGGCAAAGGTCGCCTCCACCAAACCCCGTTGACTGCCCGATCGCAACAAACGACCGCTTGCCTTTCCGCCCAATGCCACGTCGATTGCATCGAGAATAATCGACTTCCCCGCGCCGGTTTCCCCCGTCAATACGTTCAACCCCGGACTAAACTCCTGTTCCAGGCGATCGATCAATGCAAAGTTTTGAATCCGCAACGACAGTAGCATTTATCCACACAACAACGGCAATGGAAATCTTTACCTCTTTCTTATACAGCAAAAAGCGGTAAACTGCGATCGCCTCTTCGCTCTGTTGTCTCTGACTACAAAGGCTGAAGATCGGGATCGACCCAAGTTTTGCGGGCTTCCTTTGAAAAAAGGCGATCGCGAGTGTAGTAAGTTAGAGGTAAGTTGGGATCGCTGTACTGCTCGAGCAACCCTTCACTCAGTAAGTCCATTGATGAAGTTTTGGCATGGCAAGAGAGATAGTGCAGCACCTTTGAAATCCAAAATTGGGTTAGGGTTTCGTGGTAGCCGCCGGTGGGAGTCGTTGGGATGCCGATCGCGGTATTATACCTTTGAATGCCGTTGCGGATGCGATGGCGCGCTTCGGGTTCGCTATACTGCATCAAATACCACAACGCAACGATTAAATGAGCGCCATGAGTCCATTGCGATCGCGGTAACGTGCAGCTTTCAAATGCTCGAACTAAGTCGATAATCTTACAGTTTTTAGTCTTATTCATAAAAACTATTCCCTCTCAATTTATTGCGGGTTTGACTTGATTTGTCAAAAATTACCTGCTTCTTTTAAGGAGAGGTAATTATTCATTATTCATTATTCACTATTCATTATTCATTATTCATTGCTCTTGACTCATACAGCAAGAAAGCGTTGAACGGTTTCTTGAGACAGGTCGCCGGTAGACCCGGAAGCGACAATTCCTCCCTTTTGCATCGCATAATACCAATCGGCTTGACGCACAAAATGGAGGTGTTGTTCGACGAGAAGAACGGAAATTCCCGTTGCTTCGATGATACGCCGTACTGCCGCTTCTATTTCGAGAATAATTGAAGGTTGAATGCCTTCGGTGGGTTCGTCGAGAACGAGTAGTTTAGGTTTCCCCATCAAAGCGCGCGCGATGGCGAGTTGTTGTTGTTGTCCGCCGCTCAAATCGCCTCCCATCCGCGATAACATGGTTTTGAGGACGGGAAACAATTCAAAAATTTCTTCGGGAATTTCTTTTTTCCCCTTTCTTCCTCCCGGTAGCGCTTCTAAACCAAGGAATAAATTGTCCCTGACGCTAGCGCGGGGGATAATTTCTCGTCCTTGGGGAACATAACCAATTCCCAATCTCGCGCGGCGATCGGGGGTTTGTTTGAGAATGGGAATATCTTGGAATAAGATTGTTCCCGATCGCGGCTGAAGTAGTCCCATAATTGTTTTCAGCAGCGTCGTTTTTCCGACTCCATTTCGCCCAATTAAACAAACCATTTTTCCCGTCGGCACGCTTAAATCAACATCGCGCAAAATGTGACTTTCGCCGTAGTAAACATTTAAGTTAGAAATAGCTAGCATACAAATCAATCGTAGATTTTCTTTAATTTCAATTTTCTTCTTTTGAGGACACGGGTCTTGAGGTAACCTCTCTGGTAGTGAGTTGTCCGTAAGGAGAGGTCATTATTCATTACTCATTATGAATCAATAGATTCGCTTCCCAAATAAACTTCAATAACGCGCGGATCGCATTGAACTTCATCCATTGTTCCCTCGCACAACACAGAACCTTGATGCAAAACCGTAACTTTGCGAGCAATTTGTCGTACAAACTCCATATCGTGTTCGATGACAACAATCGAATGATTTTCGGCTAAAGCAATGAGTAAAGCACCGACATTTTCCGTTTCTTCATCTGTTAATCCAGCCACAGGCTCGTCTACTAAGAGTAACTCCGGCGATTGGGCAACTAACATCCCAATTTCGAGGCGCTGTTTTTCGCCGTGAGATAAGAGTGCAGCTTTCAAGTCGGCTTTTTCTAGCAAACCAATGGTTTCGAGTAACCCAGAAATTTGGCGGCGATCGCTTTGTCGGGGGCGACTGAAGAGAGTGCTTAACACATTTTTATTACGATTGCAAGCTAAATCCAAATTTTCGCGAACGGTGAGGTTTAAATAAACGCGCGGCGTTTGAAACTTGCGACCCACTCCCAAGCGCGCGACCTGATGTTCCGAGAGTCCGCGCAGGTTGCGACCGGCAAACTTCACTTGACCTTCTGTTGGTTTTGTTTTGCCGGTAATGACATCTAGAAATGTCGTTTTTCCCGCACCGTTGGGACCAATAATCGTGCGCAATTCTCCAGCCTCCATGCTGAAGTTAAGATGGTTGATGGCTTTAAATCCGTCAAAGTTAACGGTCAGGTTTTCAATTTCTAAAATTTTGTCTTTTGTCCTTTGTCCTTCGTCCTTCGTCATTTGTCCTTTGTTATTTGTCATTCGTCCTTTGTCCTTTGTCATTCATCCTTCGTCCTTTGTCCTTTGTCCTTTGTCCTTTGTTCTAGAACCCACAACCCATAACCCGCGAACGGACGTTATATAGCGTTTCCAAATGAAATATAAACAGATAAGAATATTCCCTACTTTTAGTAACTCCTCGCTCGTCCCTTGAATTCTTCTATTCTTCCATTCTGAATCCCGAAGTCAAGATTTTACAAATCAAATGAAAACGCTATATATAACGTCCCTACGAATAACTCATCGTTCTTTTTGAATTTCCGGGTCGTCTTCAATTTGAGGATAAGTGGCAACTTTTGGACGAAACCACAGTAGCGATCGCCGATATTTCAACAACCCCATCAATCCCTCTGGCAACACCGTTACGACAATTAAAAATAGCGCCCCTTGGAAGAAGATCCAGACTGCCGGAAACCTCTCGCTGAGGAGGGTTTGAGCGAAGTTAACCAGAATAGTTCCAATAATGGCACCAACGAGGGTTCCGCGTCCTCCCACAGCCACCCAAATCACCATTTCGATTGAAAAAGCCACTTCCATTGCATTGGGCGTAATAATGCCGGTTTGCGGCACGTATAACGCTCCTCCCAAACCCGCAATTCCTCCAGAAATGGCAAAGACTAATACTTTAAACCACGTGGGATTGTAACCGGTGAAACGGACTCGCGTTTCGTCATCGCGAACGGCAATTAATAGACGACCAAAACGCCCGCTGGTCAGCCATCGACAGAGAAGATAGGTTAAAACAAGGAAGATGATTGTGAGGATGTAAAATGTAAGTTGGGCGCGATCGGAACTGACAACCATACCGAAGATATTATCTTGGTCGGTTTTGAGTCCGTTGGTCCCGTTAATTAACTCTTGTTGACCGTTGAAAAAGTTAAAAAAGACCAAAAGGGCGGCTTGGGTTAAAATCGAAAAGTATACGCCCCGAATGCGGTTGCGAAAGACGAAATAGCCTAACAGTCCGGCGACAATGGCGGGAATGAAGACAATGGCGATCGCGGTGAAGGGAAACGAATTAAACGGTTGCCAAAACCAAGGCAATTCGTCCACGCCGTAGAGGGAAAAGAAGTCGGGGATGGGGGCTTCGGGGCCGTGTAGTTTGAGGTACATGGCGATCGCATAGCCTCCCAAGGCAAAAAAGATGCCGTGTCCCAAACTCAGAAGTCCGGTATAACCCCAAATGAGATCGATCCCCAAGGCGGCGATCGCCAACGCTAAAAACCGTCCTAACAATTTAAGGCGAAAGGCGGGGATCAGGAGGGGCATAATAACCGCGAGGAAAAGAACAATTCCCACGATCGCGCCCGCCTCAATCAGTTGTTTTTTGTCCCTTGTTTTTCGTCCTTTTTCCTTTGTCATTCGCTGTCCTCTTTTCCTCTCAATTCCCGATCTCTGAAAAACTCATGCCGTTGCACCTCACTCTCAACTCATTTTAAAGTTCTGCCGTTCGTCCCTTGGGTGCAAAAATTCCGGCGGGTTTAAATTGCAAAAAGACGATAATTAGGATGAAAACCATCACCTTTGCCATACTGGTATCGGCAAAGAATAGTAAAACATCGGCGAGTGGCTTCAAGGCTTCCACAGGTTGGGCGAGAAAAGCTAATGTCCCAGAACCAATTAAATAGGTCACCGTTCCGATTGCCATTGCTGCAAAAATTGTTCCCAAAAGATTGCCCACGCCGCCAACAACGACGACCATAAATGTATCTACGATATAGTTTTGTCCCGTATTGGGTCCCACCGAACCCAGCAACGCGATCGCGCAACCGGCGATTCCCGCCAACCCCGAACCCAAGGCGAATGTTAGCGCGTCTACCGTTGCGGTGGGAATGCCCAAACAGGAACTCATACTGCGGTTTGAAGTGACGGCGCGAATGCGCAACCCCCAGTCGGAAAAGTTGAGGAAAAGGTACGTTCCCAGTACGCAAACTGCGGTGAGGGCGATAATAAATAGGCGCACTCGAGGTAGGGGAAAACTATCAATTCCCAACAGGTTTCTCAACCCTTGGGGGGGAAAGGGAATGGGTTCTCGTAATAGCCAGTCGGGGGCGGTGACATCCACGTTTCTGGCGCTAAACCAGGGCTTGACAAAAAAGTCTTTTTGCGTTCTAAATAGGAGAATTCCGGCGACAACGGCGATCGCCCCACTCAACGCCAAATTCGCGGCAATAGCCCAATTTCGCATCCTCGCCCAATCCAAACGGCGGCGCAAAACTGCCAGCGCGCCGAAAAAGAGAACGCAAAACATTGAAATGGCGATCGCGAGCATTCCATTGACGCTGCGGACGAATTCGCGCAAAATTAAACTTACGCCCCACGTGGCTAGCAACGTTTCCAGGGGCCGTCCGTAGAGAAAGCGAATGACTCCTTTCTCCAGGGCCAACCCCACCAACGCCGCCACAATAAACGCAGCAATTAGGGCGTAAAAGATATACATTTCGCGACTGATGAGAAACGCGATCGCATTGGCAAAAAATCCCCCATCCGACACTTCAAATTCCGGTAAAATCGATCGGGTAACATTTTGCACCACAAAAGTGGTATAAGCCCCCAGCATCATTAACTCCCCGTGGGCGAGATTAATGACACCCATCAGTCCGAAAACAACCGCCAGTCCCAGCGCCGCCAATAGCAACACCGAACCGATACTAATTCCGTTAAAAATACCTTGGAGAAGTTGTGACACTGTTAATTAGAAATTGGGAATTGGGAATTGGGAATTGATCAACGGATGTCGTTTGTCGTGTGCCGCCAACGGATATTCAACGGATTACTGGGTGGATGCGCGCCAACGGATAAAGGGCGCGCTTTTGTGGATAAAGAGCGGCACGGTTGTTTATTGGGAATTGGGAATTGGGCAGTGGGCAGTGGGCAGTGGGCAGTGGGCATTAGGGATTGAGGATTATTTTTTATTAGTTAACAATTGATTACCCATCACCCATAACTCATCACCCATAACCCATAACCCATAACTCTGAACTCTGAACTCTGAACTCTGAACCCATAACCCATCACTCTGAACTTTGAACCCAGAATCCATAACCCATAACTCTGAACTCTGAACTCTGAACTCTGAACCCATAACCCATAACCTATCACTCTGAACTTTGAACCCAGAATCCAGAACCCATAACTCTGACCTCTGAACTCTGAACTCTGAACTCTGAACCCAGAACCCTAAGCCCCTTCCACTTTATACTTACCTCCCTTCGCCGGATCCGTCCAATCGCAGCCAAACCCCTTTGTATCGGGAACATATTGGTTCCACGGTTGAGGTTCCACCGGTCCGTCAGTAGACCAAACAATCTCAAATAAACCGTCGTCTCGAACTTCTCCAATGCGCACTGTTTTAGAAATATGGTGATTGGGGAACATTGTCACCTTTCCTTCCGGCGCGTCAAATTCTTGACCAACCGCAGCCATACGAACCTTATCTAAATCGTCCGCCGTCCCCGCCTTCTCAACCGCTTGCTTCCACAGATAAACCATGATGTAAGCCGCTTCCATCGGATCGTTTGTCACCCGCTCTTCGCCGTACTTCGCCTTAAACGCTTCGACAAACTTTTCATTTTCAGGCGTTTCGACGGTTTGAAAATAATTCCACGCTGCATAGTGACCTTTGAGAAATTCAGTCCCAATTTGTTTGACTTCTTCTTCGGCAACGCTCACCGACATAATTGGATACTTATCTGGCGTAATTCCTGCGCCCTGTAATTGTTTGAAGAAAGCAACATTACTATCGCCGTTAAGGGTATTAAAGATAACACCTCCATCGGGCAAAGCTTGGCGAATTTTAGTAATAATCGGCGTAACTTCTGTATTGCCCAAAGGCAAATAATCTTCCCCAACCGTTTCGCCACCATTGGCTTCAAGTTGTTCTTTGATAATCGTATTTGCAGTGCGCGGAAAAACGTAGTCCGACCCGACCAAAAAGAACTGCTTGCCCTTATTTTCTAGCAACCAATCCACAGCCGGTTCGATTTGTTGATTGGGGGCAGCGCCGGTATAAAAAACGTTTTTCGAGCATTCTTGACCTTCGTACTGAACCGGATACCATAGCATATGATTTTTCGACTCGAAGGTATCGAGAACGGCTTTGCGACTTGCCGAAGTCCAGCACCCAAAAATCGTGACGACGTTATCTTGGTCGATTAGTTTTTCAGCTTTTTCCTTAAAGACATCCCAGTCCGACGCGCCATCTTCCTTAATAGGTTCGATTTGTTTGCCGAGAACGCCGCCTGCTTCGTTAATTTCCTCAATGGCGAGCATTTCCGCATCGACAACCGTGGTTTCGCTGATGGCCATCGTACCGCTCAAAGAGTGGAGAATCCCCACCTTAATCGTGTCGCCACTAGCTGTAACTTCAGCCGAATCGCCGTCTGGCACTTCAGAGACTTCCGCACCTTCAGTCGTATCCGTTTCGCCGCATCCCTTGAGCAGGATGCTGGTTCCCAAGGCAGCAGAACCGTATAGTAAAAATTTCCGTCTCCCAAATTGTTGTGCCATTTTTTTCCTATTCCACCTCGCTGAAAACACCAACGTCTGGCTTTGCCAGGTTACAACGTATGAGTATTTTGTTTTAGTTGTTTTGGATACTAGAGCGATGTTGCTTGGCTTTTTGTATTTTGCACTACAGAAATAACTTTAAAGTCTAAGGAAATGTTTAAAAGCAATTTACGTAGAAATGTAAATTCCACAGAATTCGCAGTTTGCAATGGGGATTTATACCGTTTTCGCGCTGATTGGCTGCATAAGGAGAGGGGGAGATGGGGCGATGGGGAGATGGGGAGATGGGGGATTGTAACAAAATTTGATGAATCTGGTCTTCAAAATCGAAGCGCGACAAGAGACAGCCTTTGACGACAAATTTTATACCTTCAGCCAAAACTGTACTGAAAACGCAGTAGCACCTGCGGATCGAGAAAAACCCCACCCCTCGACTAGAGTCCCCAAAACCCAGAGCGCAATGGTATAGCGATTATGGTTCACGCTTCTACAGGTGCAAATTCTTCCCCCAATCGCCCCGACTGGCTAACCCTCGTCACAGAGCAAAGTCAATTGGCGATCGCGTTACTCGAACCCGGTTCCCTAAGCGTCCAACAAGCCAACCGAACCTTTACTCAACTGACGGGACTGGAAGCGCCACAGAGCAGCGACAGCGCCCAAAAACAGAGTCCGTGCGACTTTCTCGCCGACTTTAACGAAACCGACCAAGAACAACTTTACCGCCGCCATCTCCTGCGTTCGATTTTGCGAGATGTTTACCAATTTGAAGGAGGAGACTGGCGCTTTCTCGACGAACCCATTGTTGCTCAACTCAAAAGTCCCCTCAACGCCGAAGAACGCTACATCGAATTTTGGTTGCGATCGCGCGATCTCCACGTCCAACGCATCGATCCCAGTATCGACGAACTCGCCAACCTCGATTTACAACACCTACTCCAACAAGAAACCCTTTCCCAGCAACAGTGGGAAGAAAAAATCCAGTGGTCCAACTACCGCGTCGCAGGACAATTACTGTGGGAAGGATTAGAAGTCACAGCGCAGCAACAAATTCAACGACTTGCCACTTGGCTCATCCAACAAGAAACCCTCCTGGAACCCGACCGTTTTGCCACTTTGGGAGAGAAGCTGCGATCGCTCTTTCGCGCCTCAAGCCACGTTTTGCTCGCAATGAAACCCGATCGCGTCCAAGTCCTCCTCAGCACCTCCAATCGCTCCCAGGACACCGCAGATTACACCTTCGAGGCACTGGAAGGATCGCCTTTCCTGCGCGCCGCCGAAGCCAACCGTATTTGGAACGTCCCCGACTTAGAACAAAACCGCCTCACTGCCTTGGAAGACTTACTGTTCGAGGGGGGATTGCGTTCCCTCCTCATCGTCCCCTTGTGGCGCGATGGAACCCGCCGCAACCAAGGAATGGCCTCATTTTTATTCGGATTTGTAGCAGTGGGAAGCGATCGCGCCAACGCCTTCAACCGCCTCGATGCCCAACGCGCGCGCACCCTCATCCCCGCCTTCAAAGCCGCCTTCCGCCAAATGGTACGCGAAAAACTGACTCGCATCCATCCGGCAGTAGAATGGCGCTTTCGCCAAGAAGCCGAACGGCGAAGTTTAGGACAACCTCCCCAACCCATCGTCTTCGAGCAAGTGTACCCCATGTACGGCATTTCCGACGTGCGCGGCTCGACAACGGAGCGCAACTTAGCCATTAAAAGCGACTTACTCGCCCAATTCGACTTGGCGCTGGATATTGTCAAAGCCTCAGTTGGAGAGGGATCGGTAGGGTTTCTCCACCAACTGGAAATCGACCTTCAACTGTATGGCGATCGCCTCGCCCGAGAAATTCGCGCAGAGGACGAAATCAGCGCCTTGGACTACCTCAAAAAGCACTTCGAGGTTTATTTCGACTATTTTCGCCAATGCGGACCCCAAGGGACGGCTGCGGTGGATGCCTACCAACGCGCTTGTACCAACGACCATCAATCGGTTTATCAAGCGCGCGATCGCTACGACCAAGCATTGCATTCAATTAACGCACATTTAAGGAAAACTTGGGAACGCGCCCAGGCAAAGATGCAGCAAATTTTACCCCATTACTGCGACTTAGAAATAGCCGACGGCATCGACCACGTTCTCTATGTCGGCGCTTCCATTGCCTCTCAATTTTCTCTGTTTCACCTGCACAGCCTGCGCTACGAGCAATTGCGAGGGATTTGCGACTGTGCGAGGACGTGCTTGCAAGTGCGCAACGAACTGGAAATTCCCTTAGATGTTTCCCATTTAATCCTCGTTCAACAAGCAACGGTTGATATTTTTCACGACGAAAAAACCGATAAACTTTTTGACGTGCGTGGAACTCGAGATTCGCGTTACGAAATTGTGAAAAAGCGCATTGATAAAGCCAAAGATGCCAAAGATGGAGCGCGAATTACCCAACCGGGAATGCTGTCGGTGGTTTATTCCACCCACGACGAATGGCTAGAATACCATCAGTATTTACGATATTTAGTGCGGGAGGGGTGGATTCATTCTAAAATCGAATCGGGCGCGATCGAACCCCTTCCTGGCGTGACGGGTTTGAAATATGCCCGCGTTCGCGTTTTGTCTGATGGTACGTAAAAGATAACCGCTGTGCCGCGATATCAAATCCGCTCAATTGAGCATTGATTCACTCTTACAAGACTGGGGAGTACAGCAATTTTTACCAATGGTGTCCAACCGACTTTGATCAGTGGTCGAACTAATACTTTGGTCGGACTTTGAAGAAAAATATGAAAATAATTATCCAAAAAATCTCGGTGTAGTAGCTAAACCTTTCCCAATGGCACTTTTGGTATTGATTGTTAGGGGTTAATTCGGAATAAGTGACAGAGAAATGGTGGAACAAATTCGGGAAAACCCATATCTCCAATATTTTATCGGTCAATCCTCTTATAGCCATGAAGCTCTATTGAATTCGTCGCTAATGGTGTCGAGAGTCTAAGAATGATTTAATTATAATATGATATTGAATTTCATAAAGACTAACTGACGAAACCGATGACCCTTAACTCCGACGAACCGTTGCGAAGCGTTCATACGCTAAATTTCCCTCATATTCTCGAACAACTCCAGATTTCTCTGGTGGTTTCGACCTATCAAGCGGGAAAAGTGATTTTGCTGCGCGCCGATGGAGATAAGATGAATACCCATTTTCGCACGTTTAATAAACCAATGGGGTTATGTTGCGATCGCGCCCGTCTCACCCTGGGTACAGCTTGCGAAATTGTCGAATTCTACAATATGCCTGCGGTGGCGGCAAAACTGGAACCCGTCGGCAAGCACGATGCTTGCTACATCCCCCGCAACCTCCACGTTACGGGCGATATCGACATTCACGAAATGGCGCGAGGGGACGGGGAGTTATGGTTTGTCAACACGCGCTTTTCCTGTCTTTGCACCCTCGACCCCGCCTATAGTTTCGTTCCTCGCTGGCAACCGCCGTTTATCTCTGCGTTGGGAATGGAAGACCGCTGTCATTTAAATGGGTTGGGTGTGGTTGACGGTCGTCCCAAATACGCCACGGCGTTGGGGGAAACCAACGAACCTCAAGGATGGCGCGAAAATAAGGCAAAAGGCGGCATTTTGATGGATGTGGAAGGAAATACGGTTCTTTGTCGGGGTTTATCGATGCCCCATTCGCCGCGTTGGTATCGGGGGAAGTTGTGGGTATTGGAGTCGGGGAAGGGGAGTTTGGCGACGGTTGATATGGCGGCGGGAAAGTTGGAAACGGTGGCTGAATTTCCCGGTTTTACGCGCGGTTTGGCGTTTTACGGACCGTTAGCTTTTGTCGGTTTGTCCCAAGTACGAGAGACGGCGACCTTTAGTGGCATTCCCCTTACAGAACGCCTCGTAGAGCGAATTTGCGGCGTTTGGGTTTTAAATGTCCAAACGGGGGAAGCGATCGCCTTCCTGCGCTTCGAGGATGCGGTACAGGAAATCTTTGCAGTGGGGGTGCTGCCCGATACTCGATACCCGGAGATTTTACAGGACGATGAGGAACGGTTGGCCCATTCCTATGCGTTGCCCGATGAGGCGTTAAAATCAGTAATCAGTTACCAGTAAACAGTAATCAGTTACCAGTAAATTTAGGGTGGGAATTGCCGCTAATCGGCTAAAATTAAACAAGCTTTCTCAAATTGGCAATGCCCACCACAACAAGCGCGGTGGGCGAGGTTAGTTTAGGGCAGTTAATGTAGGGTGGGAATTGCCGTTAATCGGCTAAAATTAAACAAATTTTCTCACATTGGCAATGCCCACCACAATAAGCGCGGTGGGCAAGGCAAGTTTAGGGCAGCCCGATCGAGTAAGGTTGAAATAGCCTTGCCCACCCTACGAAACTATCGGAATAAAAGAAAGAAACCAAGTTCGCATTGGCGGAGAGATTATTGAACTATGAAAACCGTTGAAATTCGCGAAATTGCCTCTTTATTAGAGAAATATGACAAAACTGAGCCGCCTATAGTCTTGACTCGTAACGGCCAGCCTGTTGCTGCTTTGTTGCCGGTTGAAGATATCGACCTCGAAACTCTTGTTTTAAGCCTAAATCCCAAGTTTATCGAAATCATCGAGCAGTCCCGGAAAGCAGCTAGAGAAGAAGGTAGAATTTTTCTTGAAGATATTCCTGCTCCTTAATTCTATTTATTTCAAACTCATGTCATTTTCCTCAAAAGCGAGTTTGAAGCGATAAGTGTATTGGCGGTTGAAGAGCGCGATCGCAAAAATTCTTCTATTTTTACAGCTTACATTGAGCTAAACTTGCCTATTTCAAGCAACACCATATCCTGTATAAGGTCGCTTGTAAGGGGGATGTAGTCCCAAGACAATATCTTCTTTGGGAATGCCCATGTCGAGCAATTCTTGACCCACATCAACATCAGTCGTATTTTGCTGAAGCCAAATTTTACCCTCTTTAATATCGAAGTGTAAAATAATATAATAAACCCGCTGTAAGCCCTTCCAACCGACGCGCATGAATTGGTAGCGATCGCGAACCGAGTCAAACAATAGCTCATTTTCGACATCTTGTTCGCGAGATTTATATTGACTGTGTTCTTCTAAAAGAGCCTGAATGCAAGCTCGATAATATTCTAACTTATCTTGCACAATCTCCTCAGTCATCGGTTCGTAAATAATAAGTTTAAGTTGACAATTGTATTCACCCTAAGCTAATTCCATATTCCTCAAAGGCAAGTTTAAGGCGACGACTGTACTCGCGTCCGACAGTCCATTGTTGCAAGGGTTGGGTTTTAATCCACATTAACAGTTGAACGCTTTGACCTCTCATACGTTGAACGCCGATCGCGCTCGTGGGTTCTAAGATTTTATCGCTCCATTGGGGCTCTTGCTGCATCTTTTCTGCCACATCTTGCATAATTTGCATGGCGCGTTCCAGGTCAGTGGCGATCGCGACTTCAACGGTAAAATCGAAACGGGACCATTCTTTGCTATGGTTGTGAACGGTGGCGACGTGGCCGTTGGGAACAGTCGTCAAACGTCCGCCTGCACCGCGAATTTGCGTAATGCGCAAGTTCATATTTTCGACGATGCCTTCTGCCCCCGCAACATCAATATAATCGCCGACGGCGTACTGATCTTCGAGTAAAATTAAACTACCATTGACCACATCTTTAACGAAACTCTGGGAACCCAACGAAAGGGCCAAACCGACAATCCCGACGCTGGCAAGGACAGGCGCGATGGGAATTTCTAGGGTTTCGAGGGCTAAAATGAGACCAACGGTATAGCAGGCAAACACCAGCGTCCCCTTGATGACAGTGCCAAACGTCGCCAAACGCAACAGTTGTCGGTGAGAGTTGGTTAAGATGGGCGTTTCGGTTTCCTGGATGGTTCGCAAAAGGCGATCGACAGCGACCGTTCCCGCACGAATTGCCAGGTTCACTCCCAACCAAATGGCGAGGAGGGCGATGGGTTGTTCGAGCAACCAGACGTGCAACGCGCGCGTCCAGGGGAAACGGCCGAGACTCCAAGCGATAACCCCCGCCCACAGAAACAGTTGTCCCCATTGCAACAGTCGCCGTTTGAGGATATTGGTGTTGCGTTGGCGTTCCCAAATGATATGATATTCTCGCGCCGACACGACTCGGTTTTGTTGGGCGGCGACGAGGGGTTCGTTGGGGGTGTCGCGCGCGGGTTCGGGTTCGAGGCGGGGTTCTTGTTGTTTGAGGGCTTCCCATTCCGCAGCAGCGCCACTTTCGAGGGGATCCAACATCCAGCGAATGAGGAGAACGACGACGAGGACGACTGCGACGAAACGCCCTTGACGGAGGAGGAAGGTTGGGGAACGTTCTTTTTGCGATCGCAACAGCGCTTCTTTAATGGTTTCGGCGACTTCTTCGGACCACTGAGAGAGGGAACGTCCGTTATATTCGGCATCTTCTGGGGTGGCGAGCATGACTTGCCGTTCTCTAAGTTTATCGCCATCGCGCGCAACAATGGCAAGATTGGTTTTGTTTTCCTTGGCTTCGACGACGAGGGTTTCGGGATCGAACCCCCGCTGCGGGGAGTTACGATAGCGGGGACGGGAGATGATGGAGTCGAGTTCGTTTTCGATGAGTTTGACGCGCTGTTCGAGGGGAAATTTATCCTCTTTTTTGCCTTCTGTGGTGCTGGTGGCGGCAGTTGAGGCGATGCGAAAGAGTTCGTAGCCATCTAGGGTGACAGGCGCGGCAACGAGGTTTCCGACGCGCAGGGTGGAGGGAGTGGGAACGAGATCGATGAGGTTGGGAGGGATGGTGGTTTGCGCGATCGCGGACTGGAAATGGGCGGATGCGATCGCGAGGCTAAAGGCGAGAACGCCACCCAAGAGGGAGAAAACCCAGGTATTGATAAAGGATCGTTGTTTATAGGATGTCATTCACTTGAGAATTTGTCGCGCTTTGCCTGATTTTTAACAACCGTTGGGGGTTTATCTATTTTAGAACGGAAGCGCAATAGCACCGCGTTAACAATGTAGCGAAACTTCTGCCCTAAATTGGTGTAGTGTAGTTGATATCAAGTAAATTAGCTCGTTCTGTCGTTGCACGCGATCGCAGATTGTGTTTTTAGGAAGTAGACCCGATCGGGAGCCTGGATTATTTGGGCTGAGACACTCCAACCGAGATTTTACCCAACAAGAGGCTTGGGGCAAAAACTGCTTTAATTCCTCACTTCCGGCTTCTCTTTGCTCTTACTTGTATAGTCAAAATTTGGACAATGTTTATCTCACGCTCAATTCAGATTTAGAAATCGAGCATTCTAGTATTAGTACCGATACATTTTATTGCATTTCTCCGGATTCAGATAATCTTTTTTACGCCTTTGAAACGCAGTTCACTCCCTATCAGAAATATTTAATCGGGACTCTTCCTGGAGTCGATTTAGTTACGCAAGCTAGAGATACAGGAGGTTGTTTGCGAGCCATTGAAATAAAATTAACAGCTTTACCTGACAATACGACTTGTCAGTTGGCAGAAGACTATTATGGTTGTGAAATTGTAATCAGACCAGACACGATTGTTTATTTGGCGTGTAGTCTTGTAGACATCTTTAACCCTAATTCTCCTACTCCTATTTTTTCGACAGATGGTCGCTTTGCAGAGGAAATATTAGATTGGTCAGAACCCAACGCTGTCATCCCCTATATTCCAAGTATGATTAATGCCATAGATTTAGTTTTACTTTCAATTTTAAAGCATCAGCAGCCTTTTTTGATGCAGCCTATCTGGAAAACGCAAGGAAAATCGCCAAAGCTTTCGGAAAATTGCTTAGATGTCTTTGTTTGGAGTAACTTTGCTTTTACAAGATTATTCATGGATTTAACTAAAATGGAAATTAGAAAGTTTGGATACGTTAGGAATATTTCCAGGCATACTCGAACGCTTATTTGGTTATTTAAAATGCTATACGATTTTAGCATCAATGATTTTGTGAATTATGGCAAAATTATTAATGCTCTTTCCTACAATACAAAAAATGATAAAGCATTTGCTGTGAGTGGCAGATTCACTCACAGCTACATGAAATCAGAAGCCTTAAGAAATCCAAGAATAAAAAAGCAAGAAATCAAAGATATTATCGTGGGCGGAGGTCAAAACCTGCTCAGTCCGGAAAGGAGGTTTGATGCTATAATTTATAACTCGCCCGATCTATTTAATTAATCTAAGTTGAATAATAAACTAGATTTTGCAAAAATGAGAATAGTCGATTTATTTGCCGGTTGTGGAGGAATGTCTCTCGGATTTCAAAATGCTGGATTTAATATTGTGGCAGCTTTTGATTTTTGGGAGCCAGCTATTGAAGTTTATAAAAATAATTTCCAGCATCCCATTTTCAAAAAAGACATTCTCGAAGAGCAAGAAACAGTTTATGCACTAATTTTAGATTTCAGACCCGATATGATTATTGGTGGTCCGCCATGCCAAGATTTTTCAAGTGCGGGCAAGAGAAACGAAAATTTGGGTAGAGCAGATTTATCTCTAGTTTTCGCAAATCTTATTGCTCGCGTGCAACCTAAATGGTTTGTCATGGAAAATGTCGATAGAATTGTAAAAAGTAAAATTTTAGATGAAGTAATTGAAGTATTTAAAATGAAAGGTTACGGTTTAACTGCGTCCATTTTAAATGCTAGTTATTGTGGAGTGCCACAATCTCGAAAAAGATATTTTTTAGTCGGTCAACTTGAAGGGCAGGACAACGTTTTAAGTTATTATTTCCTCAAAAATCAGTCCGAGCAAAAAATGACTATATTTGAATATTTGGGCGATCGCTTGGGAATTGAATATTTTTATCGACATCCCAGAAGTTATCAGAGAAGAGGAGTTTTTAGTATTCACGAACCCAGCCCTACAGTCCGGGGTGTTAATCGCCCTATTCCTAAAACTTATAAGAGGCATAAAGGAGATGCTTGCAAAATCGACGAGACTCTACGTCCTTTAACGACAATAGAGCGGAGTTATATTCAAACTTTTCCAGAAACGTTTAAGTTCAAAGGCAATAAATCTGACTTAGAACAAATGATTGGTAATGCCGTTCCGGTTAAACTTGCCGAATATGTCGCTCGTTGTATCCTTGAATATTGTAAAAATGTCGCAGAGACGTAAGGTGGGTAAAATTATTTAACCTGCCAAAACCGATTCTTTCCTAACGCAACTTGCCAACCACACCTTGTTACTTTATAAAATATCTTTAAACAAGCAAGATTCCTCCGATCGCCTCCTCCCCACTCCCTATGAATACAAACTCACGCTGGCAATTTTGGATCGATCGCGGCGGCACTTTTACCGATATTGTCGCCAAACATCCCGACGGACGCATCCTCGTTCGCAAAGTCCTCTCGGAAAACCCCAGTCGTTACAGCGATGCACCCATCCAAGGCATCCGCGAAATCCTCCAACTCTCCCCCCACGATCCCATTCCCAGCGATCGCATCGAAGTTGTCAAGATGGGAACCACCGTTGCCACCAACGCACTCCTCGAACGAAAAGGCGATCGCGTCGTCCTCGCCATCACCCAAGGATTCAAAGATGCTTTGCGCATTGGCTACCAAAACCGTCCCGATATTTTCGCGCGCCAAATCATTCTCCCCGAAATGCTATACGAGCGAGTTGTCGAAGTGGAAGAGCGCTATGACGCGCAAGGCAACGAGTTAACCCCCGTCAACCTCAAAACTGTCAAAACCGACCTCCAAGCCGCCTACGACGCAGGAATCCGCAGTTGCGCCATCGTCTTGATGCACGGCTACCGCTACCCCCACCACGAAGAACAAGTCGCCGAAATTGCCGCAGAGATTGGGTTTACACAAATTTCTCTCTCCCACCAAGTCAGTCCGTTGATGAAATTGGTGAGTCGCGGCGATACTACCGTCGTCGATGCCTATCTTTCCCCTATTTTACGCAGATATGTCGATCGCGTCAGCCAGCAGTTATTGGCAACCGCGCCAATGACAAAGGACAAAGGACGAAGCAAACAGTGCCGCCCTTTATCCGTTGGCGGCACACGACAAACGACATCCGTTGATGAAGGACGAAGGACAAGATTAATGTTTATGCAATCCAACGGCGGACTCGTCGAAGCGCAACACTTCCAAGGAAAGGATAGCATTCTTTCGGGGCCTGCGGGGGGCGCGATCGGAGCGGTGAAGGCTAGCGAAATTGCGGGGTTTCGTAAAATTATTGCCTTCGATATGGGGGGAACCTCCACTGATGTCAGCCATTACGCGGGGAAATACGAACGGGACTTTGAAACCGAAATTGCTGGCGTTCGGTTGCGCGCGCCGATGATGTCCATTCACACCGTTGCAGCGGGGGGAGGTTCCCTCGTTCAATTCGACGGCGAACGGTATCGCGTCGGCCCGGAGTCGGCGGGTGCCAATCCCGGTCCGGCGGCGTATAGTAAGGGGGGGCCGCTAACGGTGACGGATTGTAATGCGATGGTGGGGAAGTTGCAGCCGGACTTTTTTCCCAAGGTGTTCGGCGAGAAAGCAAACGAACCGCTCAATATAGAGATTGTACGCGAAAAGTTTGCACAACTCAAGGGGGAAATTGGCGACGGTCGGAGTGGCGAACAAGTAGCGGCTGGATTTCTCGCGATCGCGGCTGACAAAATGGCCAATGCCATTAAGAAAATTTCCCTTCAACGAGGTTACGACGTTTCTCAATATACCTTATGTTGTTTTGGCGCAGCAGGGGGACAACACGCTTGTTTAATTGCCGATGCCTTGGGGATCGAACGAATTTTAATTCATCCCTATGCGGGAGTTTTATCGGCTTATGGAATTGGTTTGGCGGATGTGCGAGTATTGCGAGAAAAGGCAGTGGAAGCGCAGCTAACTGATGAGTTAATTCCCCAATTGGAAGCGGGTTTGACTGAGTTAGCGGCAGAAGGGAAGGCGGAGTTAGAACGTCAAGAGGCAGAGAATCTCGAACGAGTGACAGTTTTACGAAAAGTGCGTCTTAAATATGAAGGGACGGATTCTGTATTAATTGTGGATTTTGAGAATGCAACCGAAATGAGACAACAGTTCGAGGAGTTGTATCGGCAGCGTTATGGGTTTGCGATGCAAGAAAAGGCGCTGGTTGTCGAGGCAATTTCCGTCGAATTAATTTGTCCCACCCATCCAGCAGAAGAACCAATAATTCAACGACAAACCGAAAGTCCGCCGCGTGTCATTGCCACCGTTCAAATGTACACCGCCGAAGCGTGGCACGATACACCTGTTTATCGGCGAGAAGAGTTGCAACCGGGGGATAAAATTGAAAGTCCGGCGATAATTGTTGAAGAAATTGGCACCAATATTATCGAACCGGGTTGGCAGGCAGAAGTTAGCGATCGCAATCATTTGATTTTGAGAAGAAATCAGAAGGCAGAAGGCAGAATACAGAATACAGAATACAGAAGGCAGAATTCAGAAGGCAGAATTCAGAAGGCAGAAGGCAGAATTCAGAAGGCAGAATTCAGAAGGCAGAATTCAGAAGGCAGAATTCAGAACTCTGAACTCAACACTCTGAACCCAGAACTCTCCTCTCCCGATCCAGTATTATTGGAAATTTTTAACAATCTTTTCCGTTCCATCGCCGAACAAATGGGAACGGCGCTGCAAAATACCAGTTATTCGGTTAATATTAAAGAACGCCTCGATTTTTCCTGTGCGATCTTCGATTCCCAAGGACAATTGGTTGCAAATGCGCCGCATATTCCCGTTCATTTGGGTTCGATGGGCGAAAGTGTGAAAAGTTTGATTCAATCTCGCACAATTTCTATTAAAGCTGGGGATGTTTATGCGAGCAATAATCCTTATAACGGCGGAACCCACCTTCCCGATATTACCGTTATTGCTCCCGTTTTTGCTAATAATTTAACCGAAAAGTCGTCATCTCCACTATTTTATGTTGCCTCGCGCGGACACCATGCCGATGTTGGTGGAATTGCGCCGGGATCGATGCCGCCGCACAGTACGACGGTTGAGGAGGAAGGCGTTTTATTGGATAACTTTTTATTGCGAGACTGCGATCTTTTTCGCGAGCGAGAATTGCTCGACATTTTAACATCTGGTTCTCACCCCGCGCGCAACCCCGATCAAAATATAGCCGATCTCCAAGCGCAAATTGCAGCCAATGAGAAAGGGATTCAAGAATTGCAGCGTCTCGTTCAACAGTATGGCTTAGAGACGGTTTCGGCGTATATGCGGCACGTCCAAAATAATGCGGAAAATTCGGTGAAACGCGCGATCGAAGTTCTCAGAAATGGAGAGTTCGACCTCAATCTCGATACTGGAGAAACAATTCAGGTTAAAATTGAAATCGATCGCGAGTCTCAAAGAGCAAAAATTGACTTTACCGGCACCTCGCCACAAACCCAAAGTAATTTTAACGCACCGCTTGCCGTTTGTAAAGCCGCCGTTTTATATGTATTTCGCACGTTGGTTGACGACGATATTCCCTTAAACGAAGGCTGCCTTCAACCACTAGAAATCATCGTTCCCGAAGGTTGTTTGCTCAACCCTCGCTATCCGGCGGCAGTCGTTGCGGGAAATGTAGAAACCTCGCAGAATATTACCGACTGTTTGTACGGCGCACTGGGAGTTATGGCAGCGTCTCAGGGAACCATGAATAACTTTACCTTTGGCAATGAAACGTATCAATATTACGAAACAATTTGCGGCGGTTCTGGTGCGGGAGTTGATTTTAATGGAACTGATGCGGTTCAAACTCATATGACTAATTCTCGACTCACCGATCCTGAAGTTTTAGAGTGGCGATTTCCCGTAGTTGTAGAAAAGTTTGAGATTCGTCCCAATAGTGGAGGAAAGGGTCAGTTTTGCGGGGGGAATGGAGTCGTTCGGTGCATTCGTTTCTTAGAACCAATGACAGCGGCAATTTTATCCAGCCGTCGCGTTATTTCTCCCTTTGGGTTACAGGGAGGAGAGGCAGGTTGTGTTGGGAGAAATTATGTGAAACGAAGCGATAGGAAAGTGGAGGAGTTAGGTAGTACGGCAATGGTGGAGATGCAAGGCGGAGATATTTTTGTAATTGAAACTCCAAGTGGAGGGGGATTTGGGAGAAGCCACTTAAAATAAAAATGCCATTGAAAAAAATATAGATAACCTTTGCACTGTTGTTATGAGAGCAGCGCGTGTAAAATTAGAAGCACTTAGATACCGATTGCTTTTTAAAAAATCGATGTTCCAAATTGACTTAACGCCAGAAGCACTAGAAGATTTACAGAGTTTCAGAGCTTACGATCGACAAAAGATTGTCCAAGGAATAGAATCTCAACTTCAGTACCAACCAACCCAGCAAACCCGAAATCGCAAAAAACTCCGACCCAATGTACTTGGAGAGTGAGAACTGCGTATTGACCGCTTTCGAGTGTTTTACGATGTCGATCGTTCGCGATCGGTTGTTAAAATTGAAACAATCGGTTATAAAGAAAAAAATAAGCTATTTATTCGCGGTGAGGAATACAAGTTATGAAAACTATTACAATTCCGCAGGGTTCTGCTGAAATGTGCGCTTTATTCGAGCAAGCAAATGAGGAAGATGTTGTGGTGCAACTTGCTGACGGTAGGCAATTTATTTTAAGTGCGATTGATGACTTCGATATTGAAATTGCACAAACGCGCCGTCATGAAAAATTGATGAAACTTTTAGACCGCCGAGCAAAGCAAACCAAAACAATTTCTCTCGAAGAAGTTAAGCATCAACTTCGGTTGAATTAAGTAACTTAGCGTGTAGGGTGGGTAAAGTTTCTAAACTCAACTCCATTGTTCTCTAAAGTTACCTTGTTCGATGCTAGCTGCTATGCTTTAGTGGACGTTTTCCGTCAAATCTTTTCCTCTCAATTATCTTTAATCGATGGCAATGCTTGCTCTACTAAGCTAAAGAACAATAGCGATTCAACCACGAAAGTGCTAAAATTATATAGTGAATCCGAATTGAGAAACCGATGAGCATTGTCATTTCCGATGAAATTCTCCAAGCAGCAAAGCTTTCAGAAGCGGAATTAAGACTAGACATAGCAATTTTATTGTTTCAAAGATACAAAATTAGTACCGGCAAGGCTCGTCGTTTGGCAGGAATGAGCCTTCTTGAATTTCGGCAAGAACTAGCAAAACGCGATATTTGCGTTCATTACGATATTGAAGATTTTAAAGCCGATATTGAAACGCTGCGGAGACTCGAACAACTTTGATTGTCGTCAGCGATACTTCAGCTATAACCAGTCTTGCTGCTGTAGGACGGCTTCGTTTATTGCAAGATAGTTGATGAATATCTAGCCAGAAAAGTCGCATCTCGATTTGGACTGAATATTGTTGGTGTTTTAGGCATTTTCCTAAATGCTAAACGCAGAGGTTTAATCCCAACGGTCAAACCTGTGATGGATGACTTAATCGCGCAAGCTAGTTTTCGGATTAGCGAGCAACTTTATATTGATATTTTGCAGTTTGCTAGCGAATAACAGTTCCGATATATCTAAGAACAAGCTATAATATCTCAATCAAAGGCAAAAATGTCCCATGTCAGTTTGTACTCCCTTAGCTATTCTCGAACTGCCTCCTTCCATCCCCTTAAACGACGACCAATTTTTTGAACTGTGCGCCGTTAATGGGAATTTGAGACTCCAACGCGACGCGAAAACAGGAGAAATTTTAATTATGGTACCGACCTGGGGGGGCGACATGAAGGCTAAAACGTAGATACGATCGGGTCCATAGCCCTTATCCCTCTCAAATAATTGGGCAATTTTCCGGGATTAATTTTCATGATTTTTTGGACGGTTTCCCA
>JAXHVQ010000028.1:0-51915 GCA_034189065.1 Cyanobacteriota bacterium | reverse complement strand
TCTTCAGGCGATATAATCTTTCTCCCGTGGGTCTATCGGGTATTAGCAGTCGTTTCCAACTGTTGTCCCCGTCCTCAAGGCAGGTTCTCACGCGTTACTCACCCGTCCGCCACTAACTCCCCTAGAGGAGTCCGTTCGACTTGCATGTGTTAAGCAGACCGCCAGCGTTCATCCTGAGCCAGGATCAAACTCTCCATTTTGGCTCTTGATTTTTTGCTAACTTTAGTATGTTTTCAAAGGGGGTTCCCTTCGATAATGCTTTCAATCCCTATTGCTTTGTCTAGGTTCTGCCCTTGGCTTTGAGGCGTTTGCCTCGCTTCAGGCGCTTTACTAATTTAGCCCCCCCTCTTGCATTTGTCAACCCCTTTTTTTGATCTTTTTTTAAAAAACTAGACATATCCTGACTGGGAGCTGGTTTGAGCTAAATTAGAAGCATCGCTTTTGGGAGGTGCATGGTGTGAAAATGGAGGATTTTTTGGGGGGGACTGCTACATTGCCACCTTGGATAGTGCTCGATCCGATTTTTAAAGGGTGGTTGTTGGAAGATATCGGACGAGGCGATCGCGCGACTCAAGCCTTATTCGATCGCGCAACGAGTCGAAGTCAAGCCATCTGGCGGGCGAAGGAGGCGGGGGTAGTAGCGGGGTTGCCAGTTGCGGCTCGAATTTTCGAGTTACTCGATGGCAAAAGTTACTTTTTACCTCTCGTAGCAGAGGGCGAACCTTGCCAAATGGGGGACACAATTGCTCGAATCGAAGCACCTTTCGATATTTTGCTAATGGGAGAAAGAGTCGCTTTAAATATTGCTATGCGCCTAAGTGGAATTGCGACGGCGACTCGGCAATACACCGAACAAATCGCCGATCTCCCCGCTCAATTTGTCGATACTCGCAAAACAACGCCGGGGTTGAGACTCCTCGAAAAATATGCAAGTCGAGTAGGAGGTGCGCTCAATCACCGCATGGGATTAGACGATGCAGCAATGCTCAAGGACAATCACATCCAAGCAGCAGGAAGTATTAAGGCAGCGATCGCGCGGGTTCGTCAAAACCTTCCCTATCCCCTCGCCATCGAAGTCGAAACTAGCACTCTCGCGGAAGTGCGAGCGGCGGTTGAAGGGGGAGCCGAAATCGTAATGTTAGATAATATGTCCCTCGAGCAGACGATGGAGGCGGTTCGAGTTACGCGATCGCTCGCGCCCCACGTTACAATCGAAGCTTCGGGCAACATTACCCTAGATAACCTGCGTGCTGTCGCGGAAACGGGCGTAGATTACATCTCCAGTAGCGCTCCGATTACTCGCTCGACATGGCTCGATCTCAGCATGAAAATCGCCGAAACTTAGTTGGCTTGGGGTTTGAAAACGTACATCCAAATCTCTCAGTCACTGCGTTACACTTAATTTTGAGTTCGAGTGGAAAACGCGATCGAGTATGTCTTTCTCAAAGCTTCAGGCAACTCAACTGGATGCGATCGAGTATAGTTTCGAGCGTATCAAACCCCATCGCATCGGATTTACGTCCGAATTTTACTCAACGCTCCTCAGCGATTTTCCTGAAGTGAAACCCTTGTTTGCCCATAGCGATATTGCTTCACAATATGACAAATTGATGGACGCGCTGGCGTTAGTGGTTGAAAACTTGCGTTCTCCCGCTCGAGTGTTTGCCTCTTTGAGAGGATTGGGCGCTCGGCACGTTAAGTATGGCGTTTTGCCCGAATATTACCCTATGATGGGCAAGACCTTACTTGGAACCTTAGCGACGTATTTGGGAAGCGAGTGGACGCAGGACATGAAGCAGGCGTGGACTCAGGCGTACACAGCAATTGTTGAAGTGATGCTGGAGGGCTATCCGAACCGAGAAGTCGCGCAACTCGATGCGATCGCGCTTTCACCTCGTAACGCCTACAAGCCCTACCAACGTCCTCTAGCAGAGATTTTAGAGGATTTAAAACAGCCCATTCCCTTAGAACGACTGGATTTTGCTGACGGAGGGGTTACTGTTTTCGCAGTGGAAAAGGCGATCGCGCAAGCCTTCAATTATCTAGCACCCGGATGGGAGGGGAAGTCACTTGACGCGCGCGCAATGGGGGACTACGCTATCGTCACCTACGGCATTACCGTTCGCGCTCGCGAGGGTACCTTTAGCCGCGAATCTGTGGGTTCGGCACGTTTTAACCCCAGTCAGAAAGGCGATCCTTTTGCCGAAGCAGAAGCAAGGGCATTTGTCAATACGGCAGCGAAATGGGGGACGGTTTGTGAGGGTGCTGTTTTTTAGAGTTGGGAAACTCTAAAACTTTTGGGTCTAAGTTGGAAAATTTAACTGATAATTATGGAACGCGGAAAAGTCATTGCGATTATTACCGGTGCGATTTCACTGCTCCTTGCGGTTGGCTATTTAGTTTTAGTTCAATTGTTAGACTTTCGTGGCGAAATGCTCCCTGCACCAATTAGCTTTGTTGGGTTTTGGATTCACTAAGCTAGGACGCGAGGGCGGGGTAATCCCGCTCCTACTTCCCAATACAAAACCGACTAAAAATGCGATCGAGAACCGATTCTGTCACAGACTCTCCCGTAATTTCTCCGATCGCGCTGATGGCAGCCCGTAAATCGATGGTCCAAAAATCTAGAGGCAGTTGATTTTGAATTGTCTCTCGTACCCGTTCTAAAGCTATTTTGGCGCGCGTTAAGGCGGCAGCTTGTCGCTGAGAAATCGCGATGTCTAAGGTTGCTGCTGTGGTTTTTCCCGCTTGCACGCTGTCTAAAATTGCGCGTTCGAGGTCGTTAATTCCTCGATTTTTAATGGCTGAAATCTTGACAATTTGCGCAATTTGTGAAGCAAGCTGAATAGATTCGGTGGAAACGAGGTCAATTTTATTAATAACGAGAATCAGAGGACGGTCTTTAACCTGTTGATAAATCTTTTCATCCTCATCAGTCCATCCAACAGTAGCATCAACTGTTAGGAGAACGAGATCCGCAGAACGAGCAACATTGCGCGATCGCTCGACTCCAATTTTTTCCACCGTATCGGCAGTTTCTCGCAAACCGGCGGTATCGAGGACGCGAACGGGAATTCCTCCCACCACCAACTGTGACTCGACAACATCGCGAGTGGTACCGGGTAAGTCGGTAACAATAGCGCGATCGCTTTGACTCCAAGCATTTAACAAACTGGATTTTCCCACATTCGGACGGCCGACAATTGCTACATTCAAACCGCCGCGCAGGAGTTCGCCGCGATCGGCCGTTGACAAAAGAGTGTTCGTTCGGGCAAGTACATCAGCAAGACTTTGAGCGATCGCGCTCTCTCGTAACGGGGGTAAATCTTCCTCAAAATCGATCCTTGCCTCCACTTCTGCCAAAATATCCAAACAAGTCGCCCTCAACTCGCGCAGCGGTTGAGCGAGTTTCCCTTGCAAGCCAGCCAGCGCAACTCCTGCCGCTTGAGGCGATCGCGCCCCTACCAAGTCGGCAACGCTTTCGGCTTGAGTGAGATCGATGCGTCCGTTGAGAAAGGCCCTTAACGTAAATTCTCCCGG
This sequence comes from Cyanobacteriota bacterium, assembly GCA_034189065.1. Classification (GTDB taxonomy): domain Bacteria; phylum Cyanobacteriota; class Cyanobacteriia; order Cyanobacteriales; family Spirulinaceae; genus FACHB-1406. The sequence goes on along the minus strand of JAXHVQ010000028.1, from coordinate 48,375 downwards.
TTGCGCCAGTCTCGCCCCTGCTTCCAGACAGAGTTGTAGCACTTGTTGAATGGGGATCGTGCCCCCATGACAGTGAAATTCAACCACATCCTCGCGGGTAAACGAACGGGGAGACAGCATCAACAGCAGTAAGGCTTCATCGACGATTTCCCGGGTTTGGGGATGGCGAACGTAGCCGTAGAGAATACGATGGGTTTCCCATTTTTGCCGACCGGGGGTTGCAAACAAAGTGCGGGCAATGTCGAGGGCAGAGTTTCCCGACAAACGCACAATACCAACGCTACCGCAATCGGGAACAATAGCGGAGGCGATCGCAGCGATGGTTTCTCCTTGGAAGACGGGAGAGGGCATTTCTAGGTCGGTTTAAGCGCTGGCATATCGGTGGATTCGGCGGGACGAACTCCGGCTTTGGGAAAATGCTGTATCGTATAAACTAGAAATCGAGTCATTGAAATTTGTGAGTTTGGGACTGTTAGACATCTCCGCCAAACCCAAGATTAGACACGGTATCATCAAAGTTACAACTCAATTATTGGAGATGTCTTTTGATTTTATCGCACTGAGCAAACTGGCTAAGGGATTTAAGCTTGTTGAAACAATTCTCGCTCAAAAGAAATCATATTAACATCTGCCTTCTACCTATTTTAAGTTGTAATGATGCGCCGTTCCCTTTCAGAGACCCGACCGCTACGCGATCCCCGCGACTCTCCACAAAAACCAACGGGGTGGTCTCGGCGCTTGCGTTACTACTACTATCGCTTGTCGCGCTTGCAGGGAACGCCTGACGCGATCGCGCGGGGAGTCGCCAGTGGAGTGTTTGCTGGGTTTTTTCCGTGGTTTGGCTTTCAGATTATTATCGCTGTTTTCCTGGCAACAGCGGTTCGGGGCAGTAAAATCGCTGCTGCGGCTTCGACCTGGGTCAGCAATCCCCTTACTTATGTTCCTATTTTTGCCTTTAACTTCAAAATCGGTCAATTGCTTTCAGGATGGCACGATTTCTCTGTTCGAGATATCGACTGGCTTTCATCGGATCTCGGTCGCTTCGGTGCCTTGTTTTTCTGGACGCTGATGCTGGGTTGCGCGATCGCGGGGTCAATTGCAGCGTTGTGTAGCTATTGTCTCAGTTTTTGGCTCGTGCGCCGCCTGCCTCGGACTCGTCGCGTTCGTCGTCGGAGAACAGGCGATCGGAAATAGACAGTCGAGCCTAAAATCGTTGTCATGTTGCCAGTCATTAACCGCGATAAATCGGACAAACAATAAATCGCGATCGCTAAATATCGATCGCGCAAGACTTCAACTCTTCTAACGTTACGTATTCCAGCGCCAAGGCATGGGTTGATTTTAAACGCACTGGAGGCGCAACACCAGCGACAAGAGCTTCTTTCCAGCGTAACGCACACAGACACCAGCAATCGCCCGGTTTGAGTCCCGGAAATCCAAATTCAGGACGAGGTGAGATTAAATCATTGCCTCGATTTTGGGAAAACTCCAGAAATTCTTGCGTGACTCGAGCGCAAACAACGTGCGCGCCCCCATCTCCCGCCCCTGTATTGCAACTGCCATCGCGATAGTAACCTGTCAGGGGCGAAGTACAACAGGTTTCGAGAGCGCTACCGATTACATTTTTAGCGGAAGACATAGGATTTCTATTTTTTGAATTGCGACGCTAAATATAGCGCTCCAAGTGCAGATAGTATACTGAGGACGTTCAGTTAGCAAAGCATCGCGCGCACCGAACCAGCAAATTCGACAAATTTGACGATTCCTCTGGCAATTCTAGCGCCAGTTGGTCGAATTAGCCAGGAACTCGACCTAATTGAACGGGAAACAAGCCGAAAACTTAAATGGGGCTTGCTGCACAAAGCTGAAACCCTATTAATCAATGCGCTCGCGGTGTATGAGGGTTGCTTAAAAATTAAAAATTAAAAATTAAAAATTAAAAATTAAATACAATTCCCCCCGCTCCCCCTGCTCCCTCTGCTTCCCCTGCTCCCTCTGCTTCCCCTGCTCCCTCTGCTTCCCCTGCTCCCCCTGCTCCCCCTGCTCCCCGGTGCTCATCACAACACTATATTCAGCAAGCCCTAAATATTGATGGGGCTTCAGGAGACACAATTGCTGAAAAACGCGATCGCGGTTGTAAAATAGGACGGGCCGAACGAGCCACCGCCAACCTAACTCGCTGGACGTAATTAATGTGCGTCGCAGCCTTTCCTAGACTGTATCCGGGAGAGCAATGACATTCCGTGCAAGAGATAGGGCTCCGATCTCCAGAAGAAGATAATCTCAGACTTAAAATTTATGCAAGCAGTTGACTGGATCGTTGTCTTACTCTACCTCGCGATCGCAATGGGGTTAGGGTTATATCTATCGCGCAAAGGCTCTGGCAGTTTAGTGGATTTCTTCGTATCGGGGCGATCGCTTCCTTGGTGGTTGGCGGGAACGAGTATGGCTGCCACCACTTTTTCTATCGACACGCCGCTGTATGTCGCTGGAGTTGTGGGCAGTCGAGGAATTGCGGGAAATTGGGAATGGTGGAGTTTCGCCATTTCCCACATCATGATGGTTTACGTCTTTGCACGGATGTGGCGACGCTCGGAGGTAATTACGGATGCGGAATTAACGGAGTTGCGCTACGGCGGTCGCACAGCCGCGATTCTACGCGGCGTTAAAGCGTTTCTCTTTGCCGTCCCCATTAACTGTATTGGCATTGGTTACGCGATGCTAGCCGCCGTCAAAGTGGTGGATGCGCTCTTAATTTGGCAAAGCTTCGGTATAGAACCTGGAGAGAACCTTAAATTTGCCAGCGTTGTGGGAGTGAGCATTTTGGTGCTAATTTACGCCGGATTTGCGGGGCTGTGGGGCGTGGTAGCGACGGATTTCTTTCAATTTGTCCTCGCCCTGGTGGGAGCGGTATTAGTAGCATTTTTCGCCCTAAGCAGCGATCGCTTCCCCAATTTACAAGCGTCCCTCGCGGCAGCACAACAAGCAACTCCCCACGATGTTCTCTCGTTTCTGCCGTTTCAACTGGGTTCGGACGGCTTTGTGTGGAACCAACTCGCCGGAATTAGCGGCACGACTTTTGCCGCCTATATGTTAGTTCAATGGTGGTCTTGGCGGCGTAGCGATGGCGGTGGCGAATTTATTCAGCGCTTAATTGCGGCGAAAGATGAGGGGGAAGCAGAAAAATCCGCTTGGCTGTTTAATATTTTGAACTATGTCGTGCGAACTTGGCCTTGGGTTTTGGTTTCGTTAGTGGCGATCGCGGTTTACCCCGATTTGCAAGACCGAGAGTTGGGCTATCCCAAACTAATGCTTGACTTTTTGCCCCCCGTGCTTTTAGGAGTTGTGGTGTCTTCTCTTGTTGCCGCTTTTATGAGTACGGTTTCCACTTCTATTAACTGGGGTGCCTCTTTCGTTACCAACGACCTCTATCGCCGCTTTATTAAACCCGATGCCAACGAAGCTGAATTAGTTTGGGTGGGTCGCCTTGCTTCGCTGTTGGTGACAGCTTTGGGTGCTGTGGCTGCGTATTATGCGGAAAATGTGGGCGATGTTTTTCGTTTGGTGATTGCGATCGGAACGGGGTCGGGCATTGTTTTAATTTTACGCTGGTTTTGGTGGCGTATTAATGCCGCAGCGGAATTGGCGGCAATTGTTGGCAGTTTCATTGTGGGTTCGAGTACAACTCTTTTGGCCAGACTCGACCCCCTCGATCCGTCGGCGGTAGCTTGGATGTCTCCTTCGTTACAGCGAGGATTAATTTCTTATGTTGTTCTGCCGCTGGGATTAAAGGATTTTGGCTTTCGCCTGTTGGCCATTACGATGATTGTCGGTGTAATGTGGGTCGCCGCGATGCTGTTGACTCGACCAGAATCGGAGGACACGCTCGAACAGTTCTATCGCCGCGTTCGCCCGGGGGGACCGGGGTGGCAGCGACAGCGGCAGTTGACAGGTTTGGCTCCCATGCAGGATTTAAGGCAAGATATTCTGAAGGCGATCGCGGCGATTTTCCTATTGTTGGGTTTAATGTTTGCCATCGGCGGGTTCCTGCTGTTTCAACCGCTAACGGGCTGGATATCGCTTATTATTGCCGTTGCAGGAGGGTTTGGGTTGCGCCATCTCAGCAAACGCAAGGTTTTACCAATGCCGCGTCCGGGTTTGGAAGATGAAGATACGATCTAATTAATAATTAATAATGGCTCTCCTAGACTTGTCATGGTAAATTAGTAGCTTAAATCAGCTTAAACCGCGAAATGGAAAGGGTTTCAACAAAACAAAAAGGTATTTTTGTTAAAATCGCTTTTTGTGAATCCTAAAATCCTTGCCTTGCAAGGATTTTAGGGTTTGTTTCAAGCTAAGTTATCACAGCTACTCTAGGAGAGCCTTAATAATTAATAATTAATAATTAGAAATGAACTAATTAATTTAATTTAAAATGTGCATTTGCTGCAACCATTGAACGTAGCTGAAAGATTGTTCGGCGTTGAAAGAGAAACTGGGATGGGTTTGAGCAATTTGACGGAGAACGGACTCGAAGCGATCGCGATCGCCGTCTTCGGTTTCGGGCATCTCAAAGGCGATACTCCACCCACAACGACCCTTCGCTTCGAGTTGCGTCAGTTCGCACGCTACGCTATCATACCGCCGTTGCGATCGCCTTTTTTTGACCCAAATTCCTTCATCCGATAGCGGTAAGTTGTCGGTTCCCAAGTCTGAATAACTCCATTTCAACCATCTCTCGACGTTTCCCTCCCACTCGCCCCATCGCCCAACGCCCAAAAAGGCGCTGCGCCATTTTAACTCGAGTCTGCCAGAGCGCAGTTTGAGATTAACTGTATCGCTTCCGGGAGTTTTAAAATATAAGTCAGCTCGTTGTTCTATTGCTCCGATCGGTTCGCCGGGACAGTCGTTTTCAAACCAACGTCGCGTGCTATCTGGAATGAGACCGAACTTAAACCAGCGAACTTCTAATGTTTGAAACGGTTGCATTGAATCAGTTGACGAAGACTTGACCGTCTTCTTGGATTCTAATGCTGAGATTGCTTCCGCCTAAATTGGGCTCTTCATTCAGCATAATTTCTAACTCGCCAGACTCGGAAACTTGGGTTTTAATGTCAATTAGACCGTTATCTTGGCGAACAGCGGTCAGGGTAACGGGTAGGGGGATACCGGTCAGTTCGACTTCTCCGTCGCCTGCCAGGGTGCGATCGCCGGTATGTCCGATGACTTGATAGTCGATTTCGGCGTTGGTTTGATTAATGAGTTTAACACTAACGGTTCCGTTCATCGGTTCGACTCGCGCCACAGCCGAGTTGCGTTGTTCGGGTAGGGGAGGCTGCGTTGTTGCTGCCGGAACGCGATCGGGACGGGTTGGGTTAGTCATTCCTCTCCGTTGGATGTACCCATTGGGCGGACAGCCATCGGGAACGCTTATCCGATTATTCCACGGTTCCTGATAAAAAAGTCCTGGACAAGGGTTGAGAGGGCGAACCGATTGTGCCGAGGCGACTTTAGGAAGGAGGGGAACTCCTACGAGTAAACTCCCACAAATTGTGCCTGCTAAACTGAGGGCGTGAATTCGATTAATCATAAAACGTCTTTGAATTGATTTATTGGTGTTTCGAGCCGTAAACGGAAGATTCCGAGCGGCTCGAGTTTTGTATTTTCCACGCTAATTATCCCTGGCGATGCCTTCATCCCTCGCAAGGGATAATTGTTGAACGTCTTGACTTTCGCGGTCAATCCGCTTTTCAACGTTGTTTTCTCCGTATTATTCGTGGTTTTTTATTGATATTGTGGAAAACTGGTAAATATAAATTCTAGGTATAGAAAACCCCTAAAAAGCTCTGGTTCGAGGAATGGGATTGCTCTTTGGAGTTTTCGGGTAGGGGAGCGCCAGGAGGTGTATCCAAGCAGCTATATTAGTTTTAATCGGTTGTTTTAGCGCGTTTAAAGATTGAAACAACAAGAATCTTGGCGCGATCGGGCAAAACTGTATAATTTTTATCGTTATCAATGAATTGGGCGCGATCGCGCAAGCGGAAAAACATTACCCCACCCTAGTCACCGAGTACGGTAAAGTAACGGTGACCTGGCGGACGCAGCCAGTTTCCGGTTTGCACAAAAATGACTTTATTATGGCAGCCAAAACCGATCGCATTGCAGCAAATTGTTTAGCGCGCCTTCTTCTGTCATCTCAAATCCGATAAATTTGAGGGATTGACAAGCTAGGAATGCAGCCCCAAAATGCTTCAGCGCTGCTGCTGTTGTACGATACTGAGATTGCGCCGAACCAACTCGTTATCGGGATCGAGTTCCAAGGCTTGCTGAAAAGCCGACTCTGCTTCTCTATAGCGCCCGATATCGAGCAAAACCACGCCGCGATTATTCCAAGCGAGGACGTAACCCGGCTCGAGTTCGATGGCGCGATTGTAAGCTTCGAGAGCTTCATTATAGCGTCCCAGACGGCGTAGAGCGAGACCTCGGTTCATCCAAGCCTTAGAAGGAGCCGCTTGTCCCCAACTGCCATCTCCTTGGAGAGCTTGGCTGCAACTGGAAGCAGCTTCTTCGTATCGTTCCAGGGCGATGAGAACGACACAGCGGTTGTAGAGTGCAAGGGAGTAGTTGGGTGCCAGAGCGAGGGCGCGTTCGTGGGACTCGAGCGCTTCGTCGCTTCGTCCCAAGGGGTCGTTCAAGAGCAATCCTCGCCGCATCCACAAAATCGGGTTGTCGGGATCCAGAGCGAGAGCGCGATCGCAAGCTTCCAGTGCTTCAGCTCCCGAAAGGAGATTACACTGCTCGATCGCATTCACCTCGGGCGGATTGACTTGCGCGATCGCCATCGAACTCGCCATTATTCCGCCGCCAACGATCGTTAAAATTGAGAGAACCTGATTCACCATCGGAGTTTATTGCCTTCGTTGCCAAGTTGGGCTATCCGAGTCGGGAGGACAACGCGCCTCCACAGCACAAAAGTTAGCCCCAAATCAATTCAATCTTGCACCCCGAAAACTACTCTTTGCTGTTAACTACTTGCTTCCTGTTAACTCTTTAACTAATGCCACAACCGCGCTGCGGCTGAGTTTTTCCTCTCCAACTGCCAAAACATTCAGCGTTGCATGGGCGAGTCTCAGGGGAATTTGGCAAAAATCCAGAGCTGGACCTGACGGAAGCGCCTTGGTGTACGTATCTGCCAGCGCTAGGTTCATACGAGCATAGGTTTGCATTTGTTCGGCGGTCCACCCATCGGGAAAAAAATTAACTCCCCGTTGCAGATCGTCCTTGTGATTGCGGAGAATATTAACCGCTTGCAATCCCCGACCAAATCCCACTGCGTGAGTTCGGTTTGTTTGCGTCCCGTCGTACCAGGCCCACAAATCCGATAGAAGCAATCCAACAGCACCCGCTACACTAAAAGTATAACAGTTTAAGTCTGCCTCCGTTCGCACTGTCCAATTGCGAGTCGCCCAGTACCCCATACGGTCTCCCATCGCTGCTGTGGCTTCCCAAATGCGCGGTGCAATGGTTGGGGGAGCTAGTTTCGCCCACTCTCCAACGCGTACCGAGACCTCGGGCAGGGGATAAGGTTCGGCTCTTAAACTCTGGGACAATCGCTCAAAGGTTTCTCCTTCAGTTGCCATTTGAAGCGCAATGCTAATTTCCTGCAATAGCCGAATTTTACAGTCCCTCGACAAGTCTGGGGCATCTTCAATATCGTCGATCGCCCGCATACACAAGTAGGCTGAAGTGACCGCTTCTCGAAGTTCCTCGGGCAAGCGAGCGATCGGAATATAAAACGTCCGACTCGTCTCTTTCAAAACTATCAAGGCATCTGTCAACAGATTCATGCCTCCAACTCCTCATCACTAAAATGAACACGGCAGCGATGGAACCACCACAAATGCTGCCACAAATGCTGCCATTTCCCCTCGCGTTCTGTGCCAACAACAGAGAATTTAGCACCTATGCTTACAAATATTTATCATGGTTTGGTGGGTTTGCGGGGAGTCAATCGAATTTGACTGGTGCTTTTGGCTCCGAGTTTCGTCCGCGCGCCAACAAATCCCATCCTCCAACGGGGGAGAATGGGAACGAGACCGGGAATCTTAATCGGGATAGAGTTGGCACGCTGCGAGCCTTCGAGGAGTTGGAGGCGATCGCTTCTGTGGGTGTTGAGTGTTGACTCTTGTTGCCAACTAAAAAAGACCTGTCGCCAAGTTGCGCAAGCGCACCAAGTTCGGAGGGCAAAGTTATCGCGATCGAGAGAGCGCTGCCGAGCGACTTTCCCCTAGTGCTTCCTCAAGCCAACGTTTCGGGACAATAGCCTAATCCGCGCGTAAACTGGCGGCGAAATGCTTCGATATCTTCTTTGTCGGGGGTTCCGTGAGAAACGACTGCAACTTGATAGCGACGCATCACTTCCACCGGAGATTGACCGGTTTCCAAACTCCAAAGCGCCATCTGAACGCGAATGTCGGGTTCGTAAGGAATTCCCAGTTCGCTCATATAAGCCAGAAAATTCCCGTGCTGTTGAGGCGAAATGGGATCGCTCAGTTTAACTTTGACAATCCAACCGTCGATTTGATGAATAACGGTCATAAATTCTACACAGAAGGGGCTAGCTTGGTGCAAATATTCTGCCACGCGCACCGTTAAACTGGCATTGGCGAGAAAATAGAGATAATACATGGTTTCCCCCGATCGAAATAATGAGACAAGCTCGTCTATCTCTAGCTTCTCTTAAAACAACAGTCTTTGGGAAGGGGAAAAGCACCCGCTCTGGGATGGGGAACCTACCCAATTTTTTCACAATCGCCAACGAGAGCGATTTCCATCTTGATAGATGTTGAATCCCTTGGGTTTCGAGATCGCCAAGGCAGAACTAATGATAAAATTCGTTTGCTAGCCAGCGTCCCGGGGATTTGGATTGAGGAGGAGATCGAGATCTGAAGCACTGTTCCTCCTTGGCTCAAAAAGTCAACGCCACCTCATTTTCCGTTGCATGAACGAAGACCATCTCCTCTCAAGTTACGTTTACGATCTTCCGTCGGAACTTATCGCACAAACGCCCGCAGTTCCGAGGGATAGCTCTCGCTTGTTGGTTGTGAACTCCGCCGAGACTTATACTCATAGCTCATTCCGCAACCTGACTCAGTGGTTGCAACGAGGGGACTTACTGGTTTTAAATAATACTCGCGTTATACCAGCGCGTTTATACGGCCGTAAATCAACAGGCGCTCGCGTTGAGGTGCTACTGCTCGAAGAGCGACAGCCGGACTGTTGGTTGGCTCTCGTCAAACCGGGCAAGCGCTTCACCATTGGCTCTGAAATTGTATTCTTTCCGCAGGGGGAGGAGAGCGATCGCGTTTCGGTTCCCCTCCTACGGGCGAAGGCGATCGCGCGCGACGAGGCGACGGGTGGGCGGTTGCTTCAGTTTGAGGTACCCGAAGGCAGCTCGTTGCTTCAGGTATTGGAAGATGTGGGGACCCCCCCTCTCCCCCCCTATATTCGTGGGAAGGAGGCAGAACCGGGGCAGTACCAAACGGTTTACGCGCGCGCGCCCGGTTCGGCTGCCGCACCCACTGCCGGACTGCATTTTACCCAAGAGTTGCTCGAAGAACTACAACACAGAGGCATTCAAGTAGCTTATATTACGCTGCACGTCGGTGTAGGAACTTTTCGACCGGTAGCGGTTGAAGATATTAAGACTCACGTTATGCACGAAGAGTGGTTTGAGGTGAGCTCGGCGGTTGTTCGTCAAATTTTACAAACCCGACAGGCGGGGGGACGCATCATTGCTGTAGGAACTACCGTGACGCGAGCTCTTGAAGGTACAGCGCGGGCGAGTCAAAGAGATTCAGCGGAGTCCAATTCCCCCGAAATGCGATCGCTGGCTCCTTTTTCGGGAAAGACGGATTTATTTATCTATCCGGGCTATCTATGGCAAATTGTAGACGGGATGGTCACAAATTTTCACTTGCCGGGATCCAGTTTGATGATGCTGGTTAGCGCGTTAGTCGGACGCAAACGTTTACTAGAACTTTATCGCGTCGCGATCGCCGAACGCTATCGGTTTTATTCCTTTGGCGATGCTATGCTGATTTTGCCCCAGGCGAGGGAGAGGGGGAGAGGGGGAGAGGGGGAGAGGGGGTGATGGGGAGAGGCACTCTTGTTTTAATTGGGGAAGGTGGAAAATCGGGAGTTTTGGCTTTTACTTCATCGTTAAGCATAATTTTTAATTTTTAATTTTCCCTCAAGGGCTGTAAAATGTCTGGATGGTTAGGTCGTCTGTAGGGACAAAGCTTATGTCGAAGGGCAGTAAAGGCACGGGTAAAATTATCGCGATCGCCGCTTTAGGATTGGTCTTGGCGATCGGGGGCAAGGCAATTTCTGCTCCCCTCGAAATCGACTCGAGAAGCAAACAGCGCATCGACGGACTCTACAGCGATAATTTAGAAGCCGCACAATTCTTTCAACAAGGCGTTTCCCTGTATCGACGCAATAAATTTGGGGAAGCCGAACGCGCACTGCGCGAAGCCGTGCGCTTCGATCCTCGGATGGCCATCGCTTACTATTTGTTGGGCAATTCTCTGTTGGCTCAAAATCGAATGCAGGACGCGATCGCGCAATATCAACAAGCGACCGCTCTCGATCCCAACTTAACCGAAGCGTACTACAACCTGGGCATCGCTTTTTATCGTGCTGAATCTTGGGATGCGGCAGCCGAAGAATTTCAAAAGGCCATTTCCTTCGATCCTAATTTCGCTCCAGCGTACTACAATCTCGGTCTGACTTTAGACAGTCAAGGACGCAGTTTTGAGGCGACGGATTACTATCGGCGCGCGATCGAACTAGATCCGAATAATGCAAGAGCTTATAATAATCTCGGTTTAATTGTGGCACGCCAAGGAGATCCTGAAGAGGCGATCGCGCTCCTTGAAACAGCGGTAACAGCCGATCCCGACCTGGCAATAGCCCACTACCAACTGGGACTACTTTACGCCCGGGGAGGCGAACTCGAAGCCGCTCTGGACTCTTTAGAGACAGCGGTCGATATTGAGCCGAGCAATGCTGCCGCGCAGTATAATTTGGGTTTAGTGTTATTGAACTTAGACGAGCCTGGTGCGGCTACCGAACGCTTTGAACGGGCGCTGGCGCTGAACCCCAACCAAGACGAAATTTATGAGAAAATAGGGGCAGCGCGCCTGCAAGCGGGGAATTCCGGGGGCGCAATTGAGAGTTTGGAAATCGCCCTCAACCGCCAACCGGGAAATTATAAACTTCACTATAACCTGGGACTGGCGTACCAAAAAGAAGAGCGGTTCGACGAGGCGCTCGACCAGTATCAAAGGGCGTTGCAACTCAACCCCAATTCAGCCGAAGCTCTTTATAATGCTGGAATTGCACTCCATCGCTCCGAGCAATCTCAAACTGCGATCGGACCGCTTCAACGAGCCCGGAGTCTCTTTCAACAGCAAGGAGACTTGGAGAAAAGCGAAGAGGTAAGGCAGTACCTTGAAGAAATAGTTCTTCCTGCGGTTCAACCTCCGGCGAGGGAAGAAGAATCCGAAAAGGTTCCAGAAGAGGCTCCAGAAGAGTCCTAATACCAGTTCCCAACTTTAGGTTTTAGGTTTGAGGCCCTTGGCACTCCGAGGTTTCCTATCGGACGGCACCAAATGTCGGAAAAGGTTCCACTCGTCGCGTCCGACCAATTGTGCAATCGACCTGTTAGGTTCTAGAACCAATGACAAATGACCAATGACAAAAGCCTAATCTAAGATTCCAATCGCTCCTTCAGCACTTCGAGACTTGCCCAGCGACGATCGATATCGGGCTCGTTGCTGGAATCCTCAGAGGAAATTCCCGAACATTCAGTGCCACACAGTTGTTTAACGGGAAGGGCCAAACACAGTTGCTCGTACAGCCAAGCATCAGGCTGAAAATAGCCATAGGGAGAGAGAGTTTCCGATAAATCCTCTAGGGCAACTTCTCGTTCTAAAAGTAACGAAGAGTTGGGATCGCTATCTTCGAGCCAAATTAGTTCGCTCGTCTGTAATAGCAGTCGGTGGTTGTAGTGTTGCAAACAGCGATCGCAACACAAGGTAACAATGGTTTCCGCCTTAACCTCGATCTCCAAATAGGTCTTGTGGTGGGCAACAGACAGTTGTCCCCGCACGGGCGTTAGGGTCTCCAAATCGGGGATAAATTCCTGAAATTCAACCGTTTCCGTCCTCTGGGGAAATCTAAGGAGTTGAGGAATAGAGATCGCGTCCATAATATTCGATCGCTAAAATCGAGTCGCACTTCAAATCAATAAGTTGGGAATACTTCGTCTAGGACAGACGAACAACCAGACGGCGATGGGGTTCTGCACCCTGACTTTCGGTGGTCAAATCGCTATGTTCTTTAAACAAGCTGTGAACCTGTCGCCGTTCTGCTGAAGATAACGATTGTAATTCTTCTGGGTTCCCCGTCTCGCGGACGCGCCCAGCGACTTCATCAACCAGGGCGCGCAGTTCGTTTTGACGCTGAAGTCGGTAGCCATTGAGTTCTACCGTAAAAGCCTGTTGCAGGGGCGATTCTACGGCAATATTCAGCAGGGTATTGGCGAGATATTGGAGGGCATCGATGGTTTTTCCGCGATCGCCAATGAGCGTTTCAATTTGCTCGGCGCTGAAAGTGCTATCATCAATTTCCAGCCAAGGGGTTTCTCCTTCTGCGGTTTCTGTCGTCAGAACTCGGACGGACGCGGGAGCGTCCATTAGTCTCAGTAAGCGTTCGAGCCAGCGTTGGCCCCGTTGAATCGACTCTTGCATCAATCCACCTATCCCGAAGTTTTTTCTTTCTTTTTGGACCGCTTGCGCTCGAAGGGAAGATTGTCTCGTTCGGCTTTCCGTTTTTCTTCCTTTTCCTGCTGTTCGACCAATTTTTGGAGATTTTCAGGCAGGGGTTCGCGCATCAAAATAAAGGTTTGGGCGGTTTGGAAAATATTGGCGACAACCATATACATCAGTACTCCAGCCGGGAGGGGAAAAAACAAAAACATCCCCGAAAAAATGATGGGGGTGAATTTGCTAATCGCTTGCTGCTGTTGCTGTTGTTCGCTCGCCGCGCCAGAACTTCCCTGTTTGTTGGTCAGGTTTTGGCTGACGTAGGTACTGAGGCCGAAGAAGATCACCATGCCGACAATATCCCAGTTGATGCGACCTTGTTCGTCTGTGGTGCCGACTTGCCCTAAAGCTTGGATAAAGAGGAAGCCTTTTCCGGCTGCAATTCCGGGAATGGTTGCTTGGAGGGTTGCTTCTCCGGGGGCGATGGCTTCTAGGGTGCCGTCGGGTAAAACCGAGAGACGGTCTTCCCCTTTGGTGACTTGCCAGCGAGGTTCGATTTCGCTGTCTGCTTTTTGAACAACTAGGGTTTCGAGGGATTTCCCATCGGGGGTTTGGAATTCAACTTTGGTCTTTTCCCCAACTGCTAATTTGTTGCCTGCGGGTAGTAAGGCGACAATGGGCGAATGAACGCCGTTATCGATATAGATATTTTTAGGTTTGGTGGCAAACACTTGAGGGGCAACGCGCTCGATTTGCTCCTGGGGGAAAATTTGCAGGTCGATGGTATAGTTGGTGTCGGTAAAGGGCGACCCCCGCAGCGTGGCAAAGAGGGCAAATAGAATGGGCAATTGCAGAACTACGGGCAAGCAGCCCGAGAGGGGATTGCCAAATTCTTTGTAGATTTCGCCCATTTCTTGCTGGAGTTTGGCAGGCTCCTCTTTATAGCGTTCTTGGACTTCTTTGACCCGCTTTTGCATCACGGGTTGGGCGATTTTGGTGCGCCTCATGCTGCGAATGGATTTCGCGCTGAGGGGATAGACGGCAAAGCGAATTACGAGCGTGAGGGCGACGATGGCGAAGCCGTAGCTCGGCACAATCCTGTAGAAAAAGTCCAGGATCGGCAGCATTATGTTGGTGGAAAGAAACCCGATCATTTCGTGTTGACGTTCAGCCTCGATACTGTAGTTTTTAATTTCATCGACGCGATCGCAACCGCAGCGCGCTCTCTGTTTTTTGACCTCAAGCGCTACACCAGAAGTAACGCTTGATGTCGGATTTGGGACGGCAAAGGAACTATCCCCTACGAGTGTATCGCGCTTCGGCTGAGTCGGAGTTCAGCTTTTAATTGCGTCAATGGGAAGTCCGCTTTTAGAGGCGGCTTTTTCGGCGATGTAGTCGTAAATTTCTCGATGTCTGGGAACGGCTCGCATTTCGAGACGGCTTTTATTTTTCAGGGTGATGACAATATCGCCCCACAATCCGACTCCGCGCGCGACCTTGACAATTTTAACGATTTCTGGATAAATGATGTCCGTGCGATCGCGCCCCTGCCAGCCTCCCGTCACCGAGATTCGGCGATCGGTAATTCTGTAGCGCAGCCACAGCGCGCGCGCTATGGCACCGACGGTCAGAGGCAAACAAATGACGGTAAATCCGAGCAAAATATTGATAATCAAATCTCCAATATGTGGGCCGCCTTCATAAAACGTGGTTTCTTTAATGCCCATTAACTGCCTCCGCTTGCAACAATAACTCCTTTAATTCTCGCAAAAAATGCTCGTATTTGCACTTCCTGGCTTCGGGTTTCACCACGATAATGGTTTTCCAACCGGGCGCGAGGCTTGGCAAAAGTTGGCGGATCGCCGCGCGCAGTTGGCGTTTTAGGCGATTGCGTTCGACCGCTTTTTTGCTAACTTTTCGCCCCAGGGAAATGCCGAATTGTGTGGGTGCTAGGGGCGCGCGATCGGTTTCGTTCGGAGAGGGGGCGGGGATCGCCTTCAATTTTAAGTGCGAGCTGTGACGCGACAGACCGCGCCGATAAACAGCTCGAAAATCTCGCCGATGAAGTCGATTGATTTTGGGCAATCCCACAGCGTTTCGTTGGAGTTTGTCGAAGGTTTATAACTATTCCCAGTCGCTTGGAGCGTTTACTCCCGGCCTCAAACCGATAAACGACGGCGACCTTTACGCCGACGCGCATTAATCACCCGGCGGCCGTTTTTGGTGCGCATTCGGGCGCGAAATCCTGACGTTCTCTTTTGTTTGCGATTGGTGCCACCCAAGGTTCGCTGAGTCACAACTCCTCTCCTCGTTCTTTACTGATTCGGCTAGATAAAAAAGTCACAGTCTTCGATCATACCAAAGTTTGTTGCCGATTTTTTGAGAGATTCAATTAATCAATGCTGACAATCCAAGTTCCCAAGTAACGGGGGAGGGGAACGTCGCCAGGGGAGGAGGCGCGGCCTTCAAAGTAGTAAGTCCCTCCCCAGCGAGGGTTGCGGACGTTGGAGAAGACGAGTTCGACTCCTCTACCGGCTTCGATGGGTTCGACGAGGTAGATCAGAACAACGCGATCGGCTTTATTCCAGACAACTTCATCAATGGGAAACGAGCGACCGTCGGCGCGAACTTCAATTTTCTCGATATCGAAAACGCCGTCGTAGTAATCGGGGTAGCTGATGGCAAAGGTCTTAACGCCCAACTCCATTTTGTCGGCGGGGACGCGGAGACGATAGCGATCGCGGTGGTTGCGGCGGCCCCCAAAGTCGAGATAATAGCTGAGTTGGTTGGCTCGTTCGACTCCGCTGAAAATTGTTAATCCCGGCGTACCTTGAGCCAGAAGAGGAGCGGCAAAGCCCGTTAACAAGCAGGTTGCGGCGGCTAAAGTTGGAACCAACGGGAATTTAGACCATTTGAGGGAGCGCATAAACTCAAAACTGACGTTTCTTAAATTACGATTACTCATGTTACTCAACTTTACAAAATTTCGTCGCGGGCCGTGGGTCAATCGTTATACCGATCGCCAAAAATAGAGGACGAAAGACAAAGGACAAAAGATTCGCTCTTAATCTTAAGATCGTGGTTTTGGCATCTCTTTCACACTCAAGGTCATTTTGACATAACCCAGAGGTCGTGCAGGGAGGTTTTATAAAACGTTCCTACAAATTCTCCCTTCAATCTATAAGACAAGCTAAAGATAGCTGGCGCGATCGCGCGATCGCCCTTAAATTTGGAAAGCAAGTCTTGGGTCAACAAGCCCTAACACACACTTTGGTAAGCAACGCCAAATCCGGGAAAACCGCGTTGCTTGGGACATCATCTGCAAAAGGAGCGTTCATGAGAATAGCGATCGCGAAAGAAACTGAAGTTGGCGAACGTCGGGTTGCCCTCATCCCCGATGCAATCTCGCGGCTAGGGAAACAGGGGTGGGAAATCTGGGTTGAGTCGGGGGCTGGGGAAGGGTCGTTCTTCAGCAACGAAGCCTACGAATCCGTGGGGGCAAAAATTATTGAGGACTCCCGCCAATTGTGGGGCGAAGCGGATATTTTGCTCAAAGTCGCCCCGCCCAAAGACTTTGAAATCGACCAACTCAAAGAAGGTTCTGCCCTCGTCAGTTTCCTTAACCCCTTGGGCAACCCTCAAATCATTCAGCACCTCCAACAGCGCCAGATTTCCGCCTTCAGCATGGAACTGATCCCGCGCACCAGCCGCGCCCAAAGCATGGACGCGCTCTCTTCGCAAGCGTCGGTGGCGGGTTATAAGGCTGTCCTCATTGCTGCGGCTGCTTTGCCCAAGTTTTTCCCCATGCTGACGACGGCTGCGGGGACGATTCGACCGGCTAAGGTATTTGTCGTGGGCGCGGGCGTTGCTGGGTTGCAGGCTATTGCTACAGCGCGGCGCTTGGGCGCAATGGTGGAAGCCTTTGATATTCGCCCCGCCGTCAAAGAAGAGGTTCAAAGTTTGGGTGCAAAATTCGTCGAAGTGACCTTGGACGAAGAAACGGCAACCGCAGGCGGCTATGCCAAGGAAGTCTCCGAACAAACCAAACAGCGGACCCAAGAAGCGATCGCGGCCCGCGTCGCCACAGCCGATGCCGTTATTACCACCGCCCAAGTTCCCGGCAGAAAAGCGCCCCTCATTGTCACCGAAGAGATGGTCTCTCAAATGAAGCCGGGGGCGGTTATTGTCGATATTGCAGCCGAACAGGGCGGAAATTGCGCTGTTACCGAAGCGGGTAAGGATATTCAATACAAAGGAATTGCCGTTATTGGACCGGTCAACCTTCCCTCCTCCATGCCCGTTCACGCCAGCCAAATGTACGCCAAAAATATATCGACGTTCCTCAACTATTTGGTCAAGGACGGCGCGATGCAATTAGACTTTGACGACGACATTATTGCTGAAACTTGCGTCGCTCATGGGGGTGAAATTCGCCATCAGCGTGTCAAAGAAGCGTTGAATGAGTTAGTTTTACGCAATTCGTAACCGCTTTTAATCCCCTGTTATCAGCAAAATTGCCGAAACATGGGACCTATTTTGAGAAATTCAAAGGAGTTTTTGGGAAAATATGAGCGCAGAAACACTGGTCGCTTGTTTGTTAGTGTTTGTGTTGGCGAGTTTTGTGGGCTTTGAAGTCATCAATAAAGTCCCGCCGACGCTGCACACCCCCTTGATGTCGGGGGCCAATGCCATTTCGGGGATCGCCGTCCTGGGCGCGATTCTCGTATCGGGAGAGAAGAATTGGAATCTCTCGGTCATCCTGGGTTTAATTGCCATTGTTCTCGCAACGATTAACGTCGTCGGCGGTTTCCTCGTCACCGATCGGATGTTGCTCATGTTCAAGAAGAAGGAGGCAAAAGTATGAACGTCAGCGAATTTTTGCCAACAGGCATAAGCGTGAGTTATTTGGTCGCCATTTCGCTATTTATTGTGGGGATCAAAAAATTGGGGTCTCCCGCGACGGCGCGCCGGGGAAATCAACTAGCTGCCATTGGCATGTTAGTCGCCATTGCTGCAACCCTCCTCGAACAGCAGGTTTTGAACTACGGCACCATCGCCATTGGTATCGGCATTGGGGCGGCGGTGGGCGCGATCGCGGCCTACAAAGTTTCCATGACAGCCATGCCGCAAATGGTGGGGATTTTCAACGGTTTGGGTGGCGCAGCTTCGGCTTTGGTCGCGATCGCCGAATTTTGGCGGCTGTTAAGTACGGGGGAACCCCTTTCCCTGACCTCGTTAATCGTCATTATTTTAGGCGTATTAATTGGCGGCGTAACGCTGACGGGAAGTTTTGTTGCCTTCGCCAAACTGCAAGAACTCCTCCCCGGCGCACCGATTTTGTTCCCCCTCCAACAATCCTCGAATGCCTTAATTCTCGCCGGTTTCTTGGGAGGAAGCCTTTATTTTTGCCTCGAACCGGGGAATTTACCCGTCTTTTTCGGTCTCGTTGCCATTTCCCTCATATTAGGGGTTTTATTTGTCATCCCCATTGGCGGCGGCGATATGCCCGTCGTGATTTCTCTGTTAAACTCCTATTCCGGTTTAGCAGCAGCGGCGGCAGGTTTTGTTGTCAATAACAATATGCTCATTGTCGCTGGCGCATTGGTGGGTGCGTCGGGCATTATCCTGACCAACATTATGTGTAAAGGGATGAACCGTTCCATCGCCAGCGTCTTGTTTGGCGGATTTGGCGCGGAAGTGGCTGCTGGCGGCGGCGGTGGAAGCGCACAAGGCGATCGCGCGGTGAAGAGTATTGATGCCGAAGAGTGTGCGATGATGTTGGGATACGCGCGATCGGTTGCCATTATTCCCGGTTACGGAATGGCCGTCGCCCAGGCCCAGCACGCCGTTCGGGAATTAACCGATCGCCTCGAAAAGTTGGGCGTTGAAGTGAAGTATGCCATTCACCCCGTCGCCGGACGGATGCCGGGACATATGAATGTCTTGTTGGCTGAGGCGAATGTGCCTTACACTCAGCTCTACGATATGGAAGATATTAATCCCGACCTGGAGCAAACCGATGTGGCGCTGGTGATTGGGGCAAACGACGTGGTTAACCCGGCAGCGCGTCACGATCGCAACAGTCCCATTTACGGGATGCCGATTTTAGAAGTCGATAAGGCTAAACACGCCGTTGTGATTAAGCGCGGTATGGGAACCGGTTTTTCTGGAGTCCAAAACGAGTTGTTTTTCGGCGATCGCACGATGATGTTGTTTGGCAGTGCCAAGGATATGGTCGCTCAATTGGCCAATGAAGTGAAGCAACTCGAATAGAGTAGTGCTGTCGTCTCGAATATGAGTTCGGAATTCAAAAACTTACCTTTGAACTCCGAACTCATAATCTAAGTTTTTAGGTTTTAGGTTTTGCTATAACCCATGTAGGGACGTTCAATTGAACGTCCCTACGAATAACCCACAATCCATAACTCTGAACTCTGAACTTTGAACTCATAACTCACAATGGGCTATTCTGTCGAAGCCGATCGCGGCAATTACGAAACCGAAGTATTGGAAAAATCCTATGAAATGCCCGTCCTGGTGGATTTCAATGCGACTTGGTGCGGTCCGTGCCAGTTGTTGAAGCCAATCTTAGAAAAGTTGGTCGGGGAATACGATTTTGTCCTCGCGAAAGTTGATATTGACAAAAATCCCGAATTAGCATCTCAATATGGGATTGAGGGTGTACCGGACGTGCGCGTTGTGACCCAGGGAGAAACGCTTCCCGGATTTGTGGGCGCACTTTCAGAACCTCAGTTGCGGGAGTTTCTCGGTCAGTTAAATTTAAAATCCGAGTTAGAAAAAGGGATTAAGGAAGCCCAAGACGCGATCGCCTCCCGCGATGCCCGACGCGCTAAACAAATCTTCGACGAGTTATTTGTAAAGTACCCCGATAGCGCGAAACTCACCCTCGAAGCCGCTCAATTTTTAGTCCGCGCCAACAAACTTAAGGAAGCCCAAGAGATGTTGGCAACAATTAGTGCCGATCGACGAGAAGAATATGCCCGAGCGCAATCGCTAAAAACGCTGATTCAATTTCAACAAATTATCGAAACTCCTGCAGAAAACGAACTCGACCGACAATTTTCTAAAGCGGCACAGTTGACTTTAGCGCAAGATTATGATGGGGCATTGAAACTGTTTTTAGGAATTGTTGAAGAAAGCCGTCGCTATCGAGACGATGGAGCGAGAAAAGCGATGCTGTCCATCTTCAGTGTACTCGGAAATGCCCATCCTTTAACGCAGAAATATCAGCAAGAATTGATGTTAGCCTTGTATTGATGGTGCAGTCTCCACCTGAAAATCAATATTCTATTTTAAAACCTTCTCCCTAGCATAAAGGCAGGATGGCTCGTGAAACTAAGCAAATTATTTATCGTCGCAACGACATTTTTTGGACTTCTCTTTTTTCCCAGTGCTGCTTTCGCAAAAGCAAAAATCCAAATCGCGATCTTACTGGATTCCAGCAATAGTATGGACGGACTAATCGACCAAACTCGAATGCAACTTTGGGAAATTGTTAATGCCTTAACGACTGTCACCAAGGATGGGGAAGCACCAGAACTTGAAGTTGCCCTTTACCATTACGGCAACGATCGCCTTCCTTCCGAAGAAGGTTTTTTGAGGCAGCTCAACCGATTTACACCCGAATTAGATCTGGTTTCCGAAAAGCTGTTTGGCATCGATACTTTAGGCGGTCAGGAATACGCAGGATGGGTCGTGAAATCGGCGATGACCGAACTCAATTGGAGTGCAGATGAGGCTGACTTTCGAGTCATTTTTATTGCTGGGAATGAATCTTTTGACCAAGGGCCAATTGATTGGCAAACCTCCATTAACTTAGCGTTAGAACAAGATACAATTGTCAATACAATTTATTGCGGTTCGTCCGAAGCAGAGGAGAGAGAGCTTTGGGCTGCCGGTGCCAGGGTTGGCGCTGGAACTTCGTTCAATATCAATCAAAACCGTAATATTTCCTTTATTGAGTCGCCTTACGATGAGGAAATTGCTCTCTGGAACCAGCGGCTGAATGAAACTTACATTCCCTATGGCTCGGAAGGACTTCTCGGTCAGGAAAGACAGCAAGCTGAGGATGTCAATTCAAGGGAGCAACTTGCTACTCGAAGTGCATCTAAAGTTTCGATTTACTATCGAAATATCTCTTGGGATTTGGTGGATGCTTTAGATGAAGGGATCGTAAATTTAGAAGATTTTACTCCTGATGACTTACCCGAAATTATGCAAGGAATGACCTTGGAACAAAGGCGGGAGTATGTAGCAACGCAACGGGAAGAAAGGGTGAGAATTCAACAGATTATTCGCGAACTGACAGAAAAACGAGCAGTCTATGTTGCCAGAGAACGACAAGTTAATCCTACTCCAGAAGATACTCTACATTTTGTCACGATTAGAGCATTACAAGAGCAACTTGCAGAAAAGGGTTTTCAACTCAACTAAGGTGTAATTTCGGTAACAACTTGACCTTTTGTTTCGCTGGCGACGCTAATTTGCTGGGTTTCTAAGTTTCCCGTGGCTTTCGGACCGGTCAAGTGAAGAGGAGGATCGCTTTGGTCGTAAACGACGTTGCCTTCTGCTTGCAGCAGTTGTTGGGAAATTTGCCAGACCAGTTGGTTGGCGTAAATCTTTGCTTGCTTGCGCAAACTACTCCCCTGTGCGCCTCCCTGCAAGCGCACAACCTGTTGCTCTAGGTCGATAAATCCTTGATTTCCCGTTACGGAATATCCTTCTTGGTGATGCACGATTTGTACCGGTTGGTTGGTTTGAACGGCGCGCGTTTTCAAATTCCAAACCGCCGAGTTAGACGCAATTTGCATTTTAGGATCGAGGGATTTTAATTCGACATTGCCTTGAACGGTGGCAACTTGAGTCGCTAAATTCCATTGTCCCTTGTTTGCAGTCAGGCGATCGCTGACCGTTTTCTCTTGGTAGCGTTCGATTTCAAGGGGAAGATCGCTCGTTATCTTTTTCTCTGCCATCTCCCACACAGCTTTTTCTCCCCGCAATTGTAAAGCGGGTTCTTTGGCAATAGCTTTGACGCTTCCAGTCAGTTCCAAACGTTGGGAGCGGCTCTCGTAGCGTCCTTCAGTTGCCGAAGCTTTAATGTTAGCATTGGTTCCCGTTAGATTTTTGCGCGCGATCGCCACGTCTTCTTCCGGCCGCCATTCGAGTTCCTCGGTTTTCAACACCGCCTGATTTCGAGGATCCACTGCCACAATATCCTCTTTCAATACAATCTTCTTGCCATCCTCCTCAATTTCTCCCGTTTTCGCCCGAATTTGTAAAATCGGTTTGCCATCCTGATACAAATTCCCCGTCACATTCTCCAGTCGAACGAATTTACGTTCTTTCAAATACGTAGCTTTTCCCGCATTAATTTTCCACATCGGTTGCCCTTTCTCGTTTTGTTGTTCGAGAGTTGCGCGATCGGCAACTAATCCTTCTTCGACGGGGGAAGCCGGGGAAGCCGGGGAAGCGGGCGTTTCTGTTGGCTGCTGGGCTTGCTTTTGGGTTTGGCAAGCGGCAGTCGTTGAGAGGAGAATCCCAACGAAACCGCCAACTGTCCAATTAACCCAACCCCTTCGTCTGACGTTTTTAAGCATTCCAGCTAAACAACACTGATTTTTTCAACTGTTCGAGGTTCCTCGTTGTCTTCCAAGAAACTCTGCCGGAACTGAGATGTGGTTTTCGCCCTCGTATAGCTCAAGATCGTCCTTTTTCCTCATTTAAGACTCTAATGCCTGGAAAGCTCCGGTAGTTTGGGCTATGGGCGTGAGGCTTTGGGTATTTTTGGATATCCTCTTTAATTTGATCGAGGTCGATATAGCGATCCGCCACATTAATCAAACTATCGCTCGTCATCGATCGCAAGCTCACCACTTCGACCCGCGCGCCGCGATAGCTCACTGCATCCACCGCATAGGCTAAGTCGCCGTCCCCACTCACCAAGACTGCCGTGTCGTAGGCCCCAACGAGAGCCATCATATCCACGGCAATCTCCACGTCCAAATTGGCCTTCTTCGACCCGTCCGGGAGTTGAACTAAGTCCTTAGCAATTACGCGGTAGCCGTTGCGCCGCATCCACAACAGGAAACCTTGCTGTTTCTCGTTGGTGCGGTCAACGCCGGTATAAAAGAAGGCTCGCAGCAGCCTCGAACCCGAGGTGAGACGATACAGAAGTTTGGTGTAGTCAATTTCGAGACCGAGTTGTAGGGCAGCGTAAAACAGGTTTGAGCCATCAATAAAAATTGCAACTCGTCCTCGATTTTCTAAAACTTGTTCCGGTGGAAATACCGGGTCGTCACTAAAACTTTCTTCTAGCATGGTTTTATACCTCATTTATTATCAAAAAATATGAACGACAGCTCTTCCGAGCGGTTTTCAGCGTTTTCACCCAGCAGATGCCCGTTGCGATCGCCCTTCCTCATTAGGACGCTTCCTCTGAAGCCGGAAGTTCCAGTTGGGGAAAGACCGGGCGGGGTTGACCCAGAGCTTGGTTAGGGGGAAGAGCGCCCCATTGACCGTGCAACTGAAAAAGTTCGTTTTTGTTAACAAGGTTACAGTTGTTAAAGTCAAGTTGAAAGCCAAGTTGTTTGTATACAGCGCTACTTAAGTTGGGAATAATGGGCGACAGAAGATAGGCTGCTAATCTAACTGATTCTAAGACAGAATACAAGATTTGTTCGACTTCAGTTTGTTTTTTCTGCTTGTAAAGGCTCCACGGGGCGCGATCGTCTATGAATTTATTACAGCTACGAACCAATGTAAAGATTTCTTCACAGGCTCCGCTAAAGTTGAGAGACTCGTAATTTTGAGTAACGCTCTGAGTTAGATTTATTCCTCCAGATTTCAGTATATTTTCCTCAGAAATAGAACGGGGGTCGAGTGCGGGAACTTTAGCTTGACAGTATTTTTTCGCCATTCCTAACGTCCGGTTTAGTAAGTTTCCTAAATCATTAGCAAGGTCGGCATTTAAAACATTGACGAATCGAGTTTCATTATAGTCACCATCTTGACCCAGCTCGATTTCCTTAAGAAAGTAATAACGCACGGCATCGGAACCATATCGACCGACGAGTTCTAGGGGATCGATGGTATTGCCTAAAGTTTTGCCCATTTTGCGACCATCTTTGGTGAGGAAGCCGTGGCCGAAAACTTTTTCGGGGGGGTCGATCCCCGCTGAAAGTAACATCGCCGGCCAATAAACTGCATGAAAGCGCAAAATATCTTTGCCAATGAGATGTAAATTTATGGGCCACCACTGGGACAGAGCATTTTCCAAGGTCGGTTCTTGTTCGGGGTCGAGGAGGGCGGTGATATAGCCTAAAAGTGCGTCGAACCAAACGTAGATCGTGTGTTGGGGATCGCCGGGAATGGGAAACCCCCAATCGAGGTTAAGGCGAGAGATAGAAAAGTCTTGCAGTCCTTGTTGGACGAAGCTCAACACTTCGTTACGGCGACTGTCGGGTTGAATGAATTCGGGGTTTTGGGCATAGAATTCTTCGAGCTGCTGTTGGTATTTGGACAGTCGAAAGAAGTAGTTTTGCTCGTCGCGCCATTCCACCTTTTGGTTGATGTGAATTTGGCAGTTTCCCTCTGCGGTCAATTCGCGTTTTTCTTTGAATTCTTCGCAGGCGACGCAGTACCAGCCTTGCTGTTGGGAGAGATAAATGTCGTCTTGCTCTCTGACGCGCTCGAAAAATTCTTTGACAATTTGGGCGTGGTTGGGAGCGGTGGTGCGGCTGAAGCGGTCGTACTGGATGTTAAGTTTCTCCCAAAGGGCGGCAAAACTTGCTGCAACTCGATCGCAGTGTTCCTGGGGAGCGAGTCCTTTAGCTTCTGCGGTGCGTTGGATTTTTTGCCCGTGTTCGTCGGTTCCGGTGATCAGCAGGACTCGCTCTCCTTGGAGGCGTTTGAAGCGAGCGATCGCATCAGCCGCGAGCGTCGTGTACGCGCTGCCAATGTGAGGAACGTCGTTAACGTAGTATAGGGGAGTGGTTAGGGCAAATTTTTGCCGATTTGGTGAGTTCATGCGCTCGTAATTTTGCTTAATGCAATCTGCGTTCCTGACCCGTTATTTGCTTAACAATCGAAAACTCGACCTTTGATTATTCCATTCTAGTGGTTTAGCACCCAAGATGTACCCTGACTGGCATTTTCAGAGGAAAAGTCCTCCTCGAGCGCCAAGAGCAATTTGGGTTTTCTCGTCGGTTGCGATCGCGCTCCTTGGCTAAGAGTCTAGAGGATTTTCTACTGGCGATCGCCCTCGAATCAAGCAATCTTTATTACCCTAAGCGATTTGTTACATTTGGTAAAGTTAAAATCCCGCGCTATTGTTAAGGAAGGTTAACAAATATTGCGATTTTTTGAAAAACGGTTCCAATGACCTCCCTTACTCCCCTTATCCTCTCTCAACTCCTGTTAGAGACACTGGGAGTGCGAATTTGCGTGGAGCGCGAAAACCGCATTCCCTTAGACGCGCCCGCGATCGTCGTTAGCAATCATCGCAGCGTTCTCGACCCCTTTGTCTTAATGAAAGCGATCGATCGCCCTTTGCGTACGGCTTGTCACCACTATATGGGCGAAATTCCCGTCGTACGGGAGCTGGTTCATCTCCTGGGATGCTTTCCGTTTGAGAAACCGAAAAACCGAGAACCGGTCTTCTTCGAGCAAGCCAGCGCGTTGTTGAGGTCCCAACAATGGCTCGCGATCTTCCCCGAAGGCGCTTCGCCGATGGTGCGCGTCACCCACCCCAAAGAAATGAGTCCATTTCATCGAGGGTTCGCCCATTTAGCGCTGAGGGCTTCAGTGCCAAATTTGGCGGTATTACCCGTGGCAATTGCGTCCCTCGAAGAGCGCATCGATCGCGCGGTTCCTGTGAGAGCTTTACGCTTGTTCGACCCATCCGAACCGCTATTCGACCGGGGCGGAATTCATCCGATGGTAACGTATCGCCGCGTTAACATCGTCTTCGGTCGCCCTTATTGGATTACTCCGGCCCTCATCGATCGCTATCAGGGCAAAGAAGCCAAAAAAGTGGTGACAGAATTGACAAACTATTGCCGAGACGAAATTGCGGCGTTATTAAATCAACAATTGCGCGATCGCGCGGGGGAAGAAAAATGAGCGAGTTAGCTTTTTTAAAACCGAGACAAACCAACCCTCACGCTCCTCTGTTTGTCTATTTGCCTGGAATGGATACGACGGGGAAATTGCTCCACGCGCAAATTGGCAGCTTGGAAAAGAGCTTCGACGTGCGTTGTGCCGCGATTCCGGCTGAAAATGACCGGGGATGGGATACCCTTGCCGAGCAAACGGTCAGCGCCATTGAGCGGGAACTCCACCAACGCCCGCAGCGCTCGGTTTATCTGTGTGGCGAGTCTTTTGGGGGATGTTTGGCGATGAAGGTTGCCCTCGACTGGCCGGGGTTAATCGATACGTTGATTCTCAGCAATCCTGCCTCTTCCTTTAAGCATTACCCTTTATATCACTGGGCAATTCCGTTAGCGAATTGGATTCCCGAACGCTGGCATGGGAGTCTCGCCTGGGGACTGCTCCCTTTTTTGATCGAGTTCCCTCGGGTAAAAACGCGCGATCGCGATGCGCTGCTTCGCGCAATGCAGTCGGTTCCGCCGAAAACCGTCAGTTGGCGTTTGTCTTTGTTGCGCGATTTTACGCTGGATGAAGGGAAGATGAAGGCTTTTCAACAGCCCGTTTTGTTAATCGCTGGTGCGGCAGACCGCCTATTGCCTTCTGTTCGCGAAGCTGAGAGTTTGGCCCGCAAATTTCCCCAAGCCAAAATTTTTGTCCTCCCTCGTAGCGGTCATGCCTGTTTGTTAGAGAAAGACATAAAACTTTATGAAATTCTGAAAGGGCATGGTTTTCTCAAACAGGAGTTAACCGACCCGGCGGCGATCGCTACCGAATCGGTCTCGGCGGGCAGCAAGCCTCAATAGACTTTTCGGATGAAGTTAAACTGCGGGCAGTTACCGAGGGAGCGCTTGCGTCCAAAGTCCAATGGACGAAAAATGGGTTGAAGCACAGTTAGAGTGGGAGCAACCGGCTCAATGATAAGCATAGCTTTTCAGAATAGGCGGCGAACTATAAGCTGAAAGCCGTGTTACAAATCTTTATCGAATGACCGTTGTCGCTTATACTACGCAAAGAAAGTTTTAGAATAAGGAGCGCAGAAAGAAATGTCGGAGGCGCAGATGCCGCTGACAGTGCCGAGAGAGTATTTAAAAGCTCACGGCGGTCTCAATCCCAATGTTTTCATGGTGGCAGCCGCGATCGCAATTCTCGCGCTCTCGACCTGCGGCTATTGGTGTTGGGGCTGGTATCACTGGTGTAGTTTTTGGATGAACGTGCTGGCGCTGCATCTGGCAGGCTCGGTGATTCACGATGCCTCGCACAATGCAGCACATAGCAATCGGATTGTCAATGCCATTTTAGGACACGCCAGCGCGTTGATTTTGGGATTTGCGTTCCCCGTATTCACGCGGGTTCATCTCCAACATCACGCCCATGTCAACGATCCCGAAAACGATCCCGACCATTTTGTCTCGACGTGCGGGCCGCTGTGGTTAATTGCGCCGCGCTTTTTTTATCACGAGATTTTCTTTTTCCGGCGACGTTTATGGAGAAAGTACGAATTGCTAGAGTGGTTTTTAAGCCGCTTGTTTTTAGCAGCGCTGGTGGCTTCGTCCCTCAGATTTGGCTTTTTCCCCTACTTGATTAACTATTGGTTATCGGCAGCGTTGGTTGTGGGTTTGGCGTTGGGACTCTTTTTTGACTATTTGCCCCATCGCCCATTCAAAGATCGCGGTCGCTGGAAAAATGCGAGGGTTTACGCAAGCCCCGTTCTGAATATGCTGATTTTTGGACAAAATTACCACCTCGTTCATCATCTTTGGCCCTCGATTCCTTGGTACAAATATCAGGCAGCTTACCGGGCGACTCAACCGTTATTGGAGGCGAAGGGAAGTCATTTGTCCTTGGGTATTTTTCAAGGGAAGGATTTTTGGAGTTTTTTGTATGATGTCTTTTTAGGAATTCGGTTTCATCGAAAGAAGAGTTAGTTATTGGTCATTTGTCCTTTGTCATTTGTCATTCGTTGCTAACATGAAATAAAAAAATTAGGTCAGTAATGTGAATGACGAACAGCTTAACTATTTACTGACGAATAGGAAGCGCGATCGCGAATTCCGTTCCCTGCCCCAATGTCGAAGAACAAGCAATAGCGCCACCGTGTTTATCTTCAACAATTTGGCGCGCAATAGATAACCCCAAACCCGTTCCCTTCCCAACCGCTTTCGTGGTAAACATCCGATCGAAAATACGATGTTGGGTTTGAGGTTCCATGCCCGCCCCGTTATCCCGAATCCGGATGCAGACGCGATCGTTTTCATTAATCGCTTCGGTCTCAATTGTAATACACCCCAAAGGAGCTTCGGGATTTCTCTGCTCCTGTGGAATCGTTTCTGCGGACTCTTCGAGGGCATCAATGGCATTGGCCAAAATATTCATAAAAACCTGATTGAGTTGTCCGGGGAACCCTTCAAGCTGGGGAACCTCTCCATATTCCTTCACAATGTCAATGGCACCGCGCGCGCCGTTCGCTTTGAGGCGATGCTTGAGAATGAGGAGCGTACTGTCGATCCCTTCATGTAAGTCAAAGGAGACAGGAGCATCGCTATCCGCCCTCGAAAAGATGCGCAAACTCGTACTAATATTGCGAATGCGATCGGCTCCCTGTTCCATCGAATGAAGTAATTTGGGAAAGTCTTCTTGGAGATAGTCCAACTCAATGGTTTCAATCTCTTCTTCTACAGCTTCGGCGGGTTGGGGATAATGCTCCTGATAGAGAGAAATTAACCCAAATATATCTTGTACGTAATCCAACGCCAGATGTAAATTCCCCTCAATAAATCCCAACGGGTTATTAATTTCGTGGGCAACCCCAGCCACCAAATTCCCCAATGCCGACATTTTTTCGCTCTGAACCACTTGGAGTTGAGCCGCTTGCAGCTCGTCGAGAGAGGACTGTAAATTCTGATAGAGACGAGCATTTTCCAAAGAAATTGCCGCCTGAGCGCACAACAAATTCAGCACCTCAACGCGCTCGTTCGTAAACGCTCCTGCTGTCAACTGATTTTCCAAATAAAGTAGACCGAGCAACTTGCCGCGATCGAGTAAGGGAGCGCACAGAAGGCTCTTGGGTTGCCGCTGGACAATATAAGAATCGCCAGCCCAAGCTGTCTCCAGTGTCGCATCGTCGATGGTCAACGTTTTTAACGTATGCTGAACGTAGCGAACGAGAGACACCGGCAAATCGGAGGCTGTTTCGAGAGGAAACGGGTCAAAAACAGTTTCTGCTTGACCGGCAGAGGCAACCGCCATCACATTCCAGTCTTGACCTTCGGGTAAAATGAGAGCGCCTCGTTCTGCCCCGGCATTTTCCAGTACGACGCGCATTAACGTCGAAAGCAACCGTTCGAGTTGAATCTCGCTGGAAAGCGCTTGATAAACTTTTGTAATGGCGGCGAGGTCGATGGCCTGGGAAATTTGAGCCGAAGTTACCGTGCTGAGGGTATTGTGCATTGAGAGGGAGGCCTTCATCTCCTCATCCGCACTGACTTCGTTGAGGGCGGGCGCGTTGAGGGCGGTAGCTAGGAGGGCGGGATAGCGGCGTTCGAGGTCGTCTACCTTCGCTTTTGCCCCCCAGCGGGCGTAACAATAGTAGGCTTCCAACAGATAGAGCCGAGCAAATTTTTCCTTACCCCAATCGAGATAGAATTGAGCGGCTAATTCATTGGCGAGAGCTTCTTCTTGGGGATATTGGTGTTTGTGGGCGGCGGCGATCGCGCGATCGTAAAGCTCCATTGCCTCTACTCGCTCTCCCAGAACGCGATGTCGTTCGGCCTCGATCAAATAAAACTTATGGGCAAAATTCATCGGTGCGTGCTGCATCCAATCGCTCATTTTTTCCCCGTAGGCGGCGATTTCGGAGCGAATGTCGGCATCGAGGGCCTCTCCCGGACGCGATCGCGCCAGCAGGGTCAAGGTCTTATAAAATCGGAAGACCGGCAGCGACATTGAAGAACTGGCACCAGCAGCAAATTGTTCGGCCTGGCGCGCGCACTCAATTGCGCGATCGAACTCCCGAAAGAGATAGCACAGAATCAGTTGATTGAGATAGAAATAAAAAATCCCGGTTAAATCGTTTTCGCGCAGCAAGTCCGGCAGAAAATGAGTGGCATCGCAAACCGGACCTGTGAATTCCCACGGCAATTTAGTCCCCCGCGTCAAATTCAACACCGCTTGTCGATAGGGCGCGATATGACCCAGACTCGCTTCCAAATTAAGGTGTTGAAGGGCTTCGCTCAACAGTGCCATGTCGCGATCGAGTTCTTCGAGGATTTTTCCGGCGAAATAGGAGTGATAGCAATAGCTCACGGCACAATAGCCCGCCGTTTCGGTGTTGCCCGCGTCTAGGGCTTCTGAGTAGGCCGAGCGCAACGATTCTAGGGTAGCGCGCAGGGGTTCTTTCCAGGGAAAAATATAGAGATTAACCACCAGTAGGGTTCGGGCTTTAAACTCTTTTAAGCTGTAGCGTTCGAGCAGGTTGAGGGCTAATTTGCCGAATTGATAGCCCGTTTCCACATCGGCGATCGCGCCGCATAAACTGAGACCGTAGGAACTGTAGGCGTAGGCGGAGGTGGGCGTGTTGCCGTAGTCGAGAGAAAGGTTAACTTGGCGGCCCACCACGAGGGGGTACAGTTGCGGGGCGGCCATATAAACGGCGGGCGTGATTCTCGAAAGGATTTTCATCGCTGCCAAGGCGGTGGTATCCTCCATCGGCGGTAGTTCCACCAGGGAGGCAACGGTTTTGTCCGAGAGGCGATGGCGAATGGCTTCTAGTTCTCGAGCGATCTCTTCCTCAGCAGGCTCCTCGCTCAGGGGAAATCCCAGAAGATCGAGGGCGCTCAAGCCAATTTTCACCGCTTCGAGCAGTTGATTTTGAGCAGAATAGGCTTGGATTTTAATGGTGTAGATGCGCACGGTATCGGCGATGTTTTGCGCGTGTTGGAGTGCCACGAGCGATCGCGCTTCCATTTCATTGAAGTCGCCCTTGGAATAGGCAGCTTCGGCGGCTTCGGCGTAGAGAGCGAAGGCGAGGTCGTACTGATGCTCCCAGCAATCCTTTTCGAGTAACTCTTGGCCGATGGTAAAGTAGGAACTGGCGGCAGTGTAGGCGGTTGCGGCTTT
The DNA here is from genome assembly GCA_034189065.1 of Cyanobacteriota bacterium. Taxonomy (GTDB): domain Bacteria; phylum Cyanobacteriota; class Cyanobacteriia; order Cyanobacteriales; family Spirulinaceae; genus FACHB-1406. Next base: position 17,263 of record JAXHVQ010000028.1, on the reverse strand, counting down.
AGCTTTGCGACCGGCGCTGAGGTTGAGACGAGCCAGTTGTTCGCGCTCTGTTGCATCGCGAACCAGTTTCCGTCCGAGGTTGAGGGGGTTGACGATCTCGAAAATTTTGGGGTCTCGTTCGCGCTCGGGTATGGCTTCCAGGAGAAGTTTGCCAATTTTGAGATGGGTTTGAGCTTTGAGGTCTTCGGGGATGAGGAGGTAGGCGGCTTGTTGAACGCGGTCGTGGAGAAATTGATAGATGCGCGATCGCGCTGGACGGGTAATGAGGGAGTCGGCGGAGTCTGAGGGTAATTCTCGCAGGAATTGGTGGTAGTCGTTCTTGGGGAAGACGAGGCCTTCCTCCACAGCAACGGCCAAGTCAGCTTCGGTGGCGATCGGCGACTCCTCGCGCGCAAGGGCTAGATCGGCAATATCAAAGCGATTTCCCAGACAAGCGCCAAGTTTTAGGACTTCACAAGTGGCGGGGGGAAGCTTTTGTAGTTGCAAGGCCATAAATTCGACAACATCGTCGGTAATGGCAAGTTCTCGAACGCGGGCGATGTCGCACTGCCAGCAACCGCGCTCGTAGTCGAAGGAGATCGGACCTTCGTCGTGCAAGGTTTTGAGGAATTGGTGGACGAAGAAGGGGTTGCCTTGGGTTTTATGGAGAATGAGGTCGGTGAGAGGGGCTGCCAATTGGCGCGAGCAACTGAGGGTGTCGGCAACGAGCGACCCAAGGGCTTCGCGCGGGAGAGGGGCGAGGGTAATTTGGTTGACGCGGTTGCTGCGGCGGCGAATTTCGTCGAGGGTCAGCATGAGGGGATGGGCGGCGCTGACTTCGTTATCGCGGTAGGCCCCAATAAGGAGGAGGGACTGGTTTTCGGTTTTGCCCATCAAGAGTTGGAGCAGTTTTAACGAAGCTGCGTCGGACCATTGCAGGTCGTCGAGAAAGAGAACGAGGGGATGTTCGGTGCGGGCGAATATGCCGATGAATTTTTCAAATAGGAGGTTGAATCGCTTTTGAGCGGCTTCGGGGGAGAGTTCGGTTGCGGGGGGTTGGGGGCCGACGATCCGTTCGAGTTCGGGAATGACTTCCACCAGAACGCGCGCGTCTTGACCGAGGGCGTTGAGGAGTTGCGTTTTACGCTGTTGCAAGCGATCGCGACTTTCTCCCAAGAGTTGGCCGACGAGGTCGCGAAAGGCTTGGACGAAGGCTCCGAAGGGGATGTTGCGGCTCAGTTGGTCGAATTTGCCTTGGATGAAGTAACCTCGCTGACGCGCGATCGGTTTGTGGACTTCGTGAATGACGGCGGTTTTGCCGATTCCCGAAAAGCCGGTGACGAGTATCAGTTCGACGGGAGAGGGGGAAGGTTTGTCCTGAAGGACGGTTGTTCCCCATCCGACGACCGGTTGTTTGGACTCGGTTGCAATGCGATCGAAGGCGGCGAGTAATTGACTGACTTCTTGTTGGCGACCGTAGAGTTTTTCGGGAATGGTAAATCGGTCTGAGATGTCCCGACTGCCGAGTTCAAAGGTTTGGATTTTTTCGCTTTGCTGCCACTGTTGGAGACAGATTTCTAAATCTCGCTTGAGGCCGAAGGCACTTTGGTAACGTTCTTCGGCGTTTTTCGCCATCAGTTTGAAGACGATGGCTTCTAAGACTTGGGGTAAGGTTAAGGTCGCTTGTTGCGCGATCGCAACGCTGAGGGAGCCTTCGAGGGTACTCGTATTGGCAAGCTGAGGGGAAAGGTTGAGGTCTTGGAGGGGGAGCGGTTGTTTGGCAATGTGGCAGTGAACCCACTCCATCGGTTCGGTGGCGCTGAAGGGCAATCTGCCGGTGAGGAGTTCGTAGGCCGTTACGCCCAGGGAGTAAAAGTCGGTGCGGTAGTCTACTCCCCGATTCATGCGCCCGGTTTGCTCGGGCGACATATAGGCTAATGTTCCTTCGATGATGTTGGGGTTGATGGGGAGCGGCTGTTCCCTGGGGAGAACCGAGGCTATGCTGAAGTCGATGAGTTTGACAGCCTGGGTGGTGGGATTGATGAGAATATTGGCAGGTTGAATGTCTTTGTGGACGATTTGATAACGGTATAATTCTTCGAGGGCGGCGGCAATTTGAAGGGCAATTTCGAGAAAATTGGCAATGGGATCGACGCTCGGCGGTTGTTTTCCCATCCATTCTTTGAGAGAAATCCCTCCAAAGTCTTCCACGATTAGGGCGTAGCGGTTGCGATAAGGCTCCAGGCTGTAGGTTTTGACAATGTGAGGATGGTCGAGTTTTTTGCCGAGGGCGTATTCGTTTCTGAACTGGGCGAGTTCGTTGAAGCTGGGGTACTCGTTGCGCAGAACTTTGATGACGACGGGTTGACCATCGGATTTTCTCAGGCCCCGATAGGCTAGGGTGCGGAAGCCTGTGTAGATTTGTTTAGTGATGCAGAAACCTGGAAGAGTAATCATGGAGGGCGTGAGTAGACGCACGAGCTTACGTTTACTGTTATACCTCTAAAATGAGAGAAATCGGTCGAAATGCGGTACGCCGACTGAATGCTCGCTTTTGGGAATTAATGTGCTGAGGGCGAGCTGTGTTTGTTTGGCAATATTGAGTCTGGGAGTTGGATAGTATAAGGTGGCTTCGATCGTAGCGCGAGTTCGCGGGGGAATGGACTTTTAGCCTTTATTCTTCGCTGGACTCTTTAGATCGGCTCCGGTTGAGATAGATAATTGACACTCCTTAAGGGGGTGACACCGGAGACCGATACTATAGCCAAAGTTTTGGGAATTACGCAATCATATGAAATAGACGCTGAAACTACGATTGCAGAGTTGAACTCAAACCCCTGTTGCTTGATAGAGCGGTATTCTAGGTACGGACGTTTTATAATACGTTCCTACGCTCTTCACATTTCTACGTAAATTGGTAGGAGAGAAACTCTTGCACTTTTACCAAAGGTATAATTTTTTACCTTTTCACGTCAAGGTTTGACGGAATTTTGAATTTGCGCAATTGTGTGGATTCGGTCGGGTTGTTACTCTACTCTTTAGACCTTAGTGGCAAGACAATTAACCCCAATAGTATAGAGGAAATGCGATCGCGCTTGCTCGCCGCTTGAATTGACTTTTTAGACGCAATCTTTAAATTTTGAACAACAGCTCATGAAGTGCTTGAAAATACGGACTCCCTTTTTCCTCGCGATCGCGGCCCTCTTCGCCCTTGTCCCCGCCGCGCGTTCCGTTGCCCAAAGACTCCCCGCCCCGGGCGAATACGCTCCTCGTTTCCCCAACGACGCACCCCCCCGACGAGTCGCCCCTCTCCCCTCCCAACGCCAACTCAACGACCGCCTTCCCCCGGAAAAAGATTTTCGCGTCACTGCCCTCCAACCCGACTACCGCGAAGCCCTGTGGGTGGGTTCCTGGTTGGGATTGACGCGCATCGACCCCAACACCGGCAACATTCTCGCCCGCATTGCCCTCCCCAACTACACAATTGGCGCGCTGGCTGAGGATAAAGTGGGGCGCATCTGGGTGGGAACCTACGAAGGATTGGCGCGCGTAGACCCGCGCAGCAACGAAGTCACCGCCCAAAATACCTCCCTCCCCTCCAACCGCGTTTTATCCCTCCTCGTGGACCGACGCGGCTACCTGTGGGTGGGAACCGATCGCGGTTTGGCCCTCATCAGTCCCGACGAAGGCTTGTTGATGACGACGCTACAAGACCTCCCCGGACTCAGCGCCAACGCCATGACCCTGGACCAAGACGGTCAATTGTGGGTGGGAACCTTGCAAGGAGTGGCGCGCATCGATACGGCGAGTGCCTTTGTTATCGGTCGCGTCGCCGATATTCCCGGCGGCGTGGTGCAAACCCTAGCTGTGGCACCCGACGGCAAGTTGTGGGTGGGAACGCCCAGCAGTTTGTCGGTTGTCGATCCCGAAACGCGCCAAGTAGTGCGGACCGTTGAGACGATGCGCGATCGCAATATTACATCGATCCGCTTTGCAGACGATGACACTGTTTGGGTGGGAACGAGCAACGGGTTGTGGAAATTGGAGCCCGAAAGCGGCTTTGTTCTCGAACAAATTACCGACCTCCCGTCGGACGAAATCTTGTCCCTTTCCCCCGATACCGGCAATAAACTGTGGGTGGGAACGCGCGAAGGGCTCGCTTGGATGAGTTTAACTTCCGGGCGCGTTCGACCGCATTTTGCCTTCGTGCGCAGCGGTCCGACCAATTTTTAGGGGGAGAACTTCAAGGAAGTTTCGGTCGGTTCGCCCTCGGATCGAGCAACCCAAGTGCAATGCGAGGATGAAAAACAGCACTCGGCGGCTCGAGCAGGTTAAAAATATTCAACATCGTCCGACGAGCAAAGACGCTGCGCGTTGTGAGGGCGACAACGCGATCCAGATATCGGTGCATCAGTCCCATAGACAACGTGGGCGATAAACCAGTAACGTTACGATAGCGACCATCTTCGCTCGCTGCCAACTGCCACAAGGGAGCATTGCTGCGAGCGAGTTGTTTTTGGAAGTGGTGGGAAAAGTCAGCCCGGTAACTAACCCGATCGCGCCTTCGCTTCAAAGCGCGGTCGAGAACTAGCGCGCCAACTGCGGCTGCACTCATGCCCTGACCATAAATGGGGTTGAACGCGCAAACTGAGTCTCCAAGGGCGACGAAGCCGTCGGGCAAGGACGACAGGCCCTCGTAATGACGCAAGCGGTTGCGGATATCTCGATAGGCATAAATCGGCGATCGCGGTTCTGCCTGCTCGATCGTTTCGTATAGTCGGGGATGAGGAAGACTGCGCGCAAATTCCAGAAACCCCGCTTCGTCGGTGGGAGGATAGTCGCCCCCGCCACTGGTCAGCGTCGCCAACCACAAATTGCCTTCAATGGGGAAGAGAATCCCCCCGCGCGGTTGTAACGGAGGGGCAGCTTGCATGACTAAAGCCTGCCAGTCTGCCTGGAAATTATCGGGGCGGTGGTAGAAACGGCTGGCGTAGCTGATGCGGGCATCGACAACGGTTTCCGGCGGGGCGGGATATCCCAACTTTTCCAGCCATTGGGGGGCTTTGGAGGTGCGTCCGCTGGCATCGACGATTAAATCTGCCTTGAGGCGTTCTTCTCGACCATTGTGGTGCAGCAGTACGCCCGAAACTCCCGTTCCTTCGGCATTGGGCAGCAATTCTTTGACTTGCGTTTGGGGAAACCATTCGACTTGAGGAAAGGCTTCGAGACGGCTGCGCGTATGCCATTCGAGGAGCAAGCGACTGCAAGAGAGCAACGTGCGATTATATGGGAAGCGGGCCGCCCACCCAAAAGGCGTGTACCACGGGATATCGGCAGACATATCGAGGGGAGATGCACCCGCTGCAACGAGTTCGTCTTGGAAACCGGGAAACAGGTCTTCTAAAATACTGCGTCCGCGATCTAAGAGAACGTGGAGATGATAGCTTTGGGGAACGCCGGGACGATGGGCCGGTTTATCGGGGAAGCGATCGCGATCGATAATCGTAACGCGATCGAAGCGATCGCTTAAAATCCGTGCTGCTAACAGTCCGCTCATACTCCCACCAATCACCAGCGCGCGGCGATCGCGATCGCCGGAAAAATCTCCGTTGCTGTTCATTTTTCAAATTTTTGTGAGTACGATCTAAGAATACGCCTCCCCCGCGCGTTTCCCTCTTTGAGAATTGTATGCTTCCCATCCAAGAAATTCCCATCGCCCAAATCCGCCGTCCCCTCCCGCGACAAACCGATCCCGAAAAAGTCTCAGCCCTCATGGAGTCCATCGCCCTCGAAGGACTGCGAGAAGCCATTGATGTTTTGGAAGTGGACGGTCAATATTACGGTTTTTCTGGCTGTCACCGCTACGAAGCGCACCAACGCCTCGGAAAGGAAACCATTAAATGCCGCGTGCGCCGCGCCCCGCGATCGGTGCTACAACAACATCTGCGCTAGCCATTCCCAGTGAGGTCAATTTTTCCTCGCTTCTGAGCTTTCAGAAGCGAAATTTCAATTTTTGAAGAGTCTGGGTATATCATTGAAGTGTTGCCCGGGACAGGCTTTTATTGCTCGACTAAGGAATTTTCCATGAAACGGTTGCTGGTTTTACTCCTTCTGTTTTTGATTGGCGCACTTCTCCCTATAGGTTGCACGTCATTGGAGCCGTTAGGAGTGCAAGGTGGCGAGAATCCTCAAGTTCTCAGTGTTTATAACTGGTCAACTTACATCGATCCCGAAGCAATTAAGGATTTTGAGAAAAAGTTTGGGGTCGAGGTTGAGTATGACACCTACGAAAGCAACGAAGATCTCCTCGCAAAAATTCGTCCGGGCAATCCGGGATACGATATCATTGTTCCCACCAGCGATTATGTTGTCATTATGGCAAGCGAAGGATTGCTCGAACCACTGAACCACGACAATATTCCTAACTTAAAAAACGTTGACCAAATCTTTATCGATCCCCCCTTCGATCCGGGAAATCAATACAGCGTTCCCTATCAATGGGGGACGATGGGATTAGGTTACAATATTGAAAAAACAGGGGGCGAACTGACCAGTTGGAAGGAGATTTTTGAGCCTCGATTTGCTGGAAGGGTTTCTTTGATGGAGGATTTGCGCGCCACCTTGGGTACGGTCTTGATTTACTTGGGCTACGACCCCAACACGACCGATGAAAGCAAAATCAATGAGGCGAGAAATTATTTGATTAAGCATCAGGAAGTCGTGGCGGCTTTTGCCCCCGATACGGGTCAAAATCTTCTCGATCAAGGAGAGGTCGATGTTGCAGTGGAATGGAGCGGAGATATTTTCCAAGTCATGGAAGAAAACCCCGATATTCGCTATACCATTCCCAAAGAAGGATCGATTGTTTGGACGGATAATTTAGCAATTCCCAAAGATGCTCCCAACAAAGAATTAGCAGAAAAATTCATTAACTTTATTCTCGAACCGGAAGTGGGAGCGATTATTTCTAATTACGTTAAATATGGAAGCCCGAATCGTGCAGCAATCGAACAAGGCTTAATCGAAGCTGAAGATTTGGAAAATCCAGCAATTTATCCCCCTCCAGAAGTCTTTAGTAAGCTAAAGTATGTTGATGATATTGGCGATGCGACCGAGCTTTACGACGATGCTTGGACTGAAGTTAAAGTCGCGATGAGTAATTCTTTTTTTTAAGCTAGGACAATCTGAAAATTATGTATGCAGTCGAATTAAAAGACGTTTCTAAACGCTTTGTCACGCAGAATAAAAAAGAGTTCCTCGCCGCCGATAACGTCAACTTACAAATTGCTGAAGGCGAATTTTTTTCTCTCCTGGGTCCGTCGGGATGCGGCAAAACCACGCTGTTGCGGACGATCGCGGGATTTGAAGCGCCGACTGGGGGGGAGGTGTATATCTATGGCGAACCGATGCGCGATCGCCCGCCATTCCATCGACCGGTGAACACCGTATTCCAAAACTACGCTCTTTTCCCCCACTTGACAGTGGCTCAGAACGTAGCTTTTGGCTTGACGATGGACAAGATTTCGCGAACCGAAACGCGCGCGCGAGTTGAAGAAGCCTTAGCCCTTGTGAAACTGGGGGGGATGGAAAACCGCCGTCCCCGTCAACTGTCAGGCGGTCAGCAACAGCGGGTGGCTTTGGCGCGATCGCTGGTGAAAAAGCCTAAAGTCCTCCTGTTTGACGAACCCCTCGCCGCTTTGGACTTGAAACTGCGCAAGGAAATGCAGTTTGAACTCAAGTCGATGCAGCAACAGCTCGGAATTACCTTCATTTTCGTCACCCACGACCAAGGCGAAGCCCTCACCATGTCCCATCGTATCGCCGTGATGGACGCGGGAAAAGTGCTACAAGTGGGAACGCCAACGGAAATCTACGAAGAACCTACCTCGCGCTTCGTCGCCGATTTTATTGGCGAAACGAACTTTCTGATGGGACGGGTGAAAGAGACGCGCGAAGGTTTGGTTTTTGTCACTGTTGACGAGATTCTCCCCCTAACGATCGCCCATACTTCTCCAGTCGCCGCAGGTCAATCGGTTGTCATCGCCATCCGTCCCGAAAAGGCAAGTCTCTATCCCATAAGTTACGATAAGGATTATTGCGTTTCTGGAACCATCGAAGATATCGTTTATATTGGTACAGATACCCGTTTTATCGTCCGTCTTACTCCCGATAGTACTTTAGCGATTCGCCGACAAAACCTCTCGCGCAGTTCGCTGAATTCTTTTACTGTAGGAGACCGCGTACAGGTGAGAATGCCTCCCGATAGCATTCGCCTTCTCACAGGTGTTTAAAAGTCATTGGTCTTTGGTCAGTCGGGATGTTTCAAAACGCCCGTACGCTGGGTTATTTGCCCTTTGCCCGAGGCCCTTTACACTAATGAGGGTTTTAGGTTTTCTACCCAATCTCAAAACTCTGACTACAGAATCGCGCGCGATCGCCCCGTTACTTCAGTAAAGCTAATGAACGAGCATTCTCAATGGATTAAACAAAGTCAATTACTCGGACGGTTGGTGCTAGATCGTCGAACGACAGAAACAATCGGTAAGATCGACTGTTTGGGGTTTGACTTACGCGCACATAAAGTGATGGCAGTTTCTTGTAAGTCTGGCTTTTTTAAAACGCGATGGGTGCTGTGGGAGCGGATTTATAGTATCGGTCAAGATAGTATTGTTGCCAATAGCAATCCGGGCGAAACTGACTGGGAAGAACAGGCGCAAACCGACTGGGAGAAACCGGAAGATTCGATTATCGGCTGCGAGTTGTGGACGGATACGGGAAATAAGGCGGGGAAAATTGAAGATTGTTTGCTCGATCTTGACACCGGGACAGTTACTTGCTACTTGTTTAGCGCAAGTGGTTGGGGAGGACTGCGCCACCGAACGTATATGTTGCCATCGGAGGCGATCGCGTCGATGGGGAAAAAGCGCGTCCTCACGAGTGTCGAAGCCGTACAAAGAAGCGAACCCTATAGCGATCGCCTAGACCGTTTACTCGAGCGCGCAAAGGACTTTATCGTCGAAGATCGCGACAAAACTCAGCAGGAGTTAGTGGAGGCAAAAGAACGATTTGCCACATTAGTCGGCCAATTTAGAGAAGAGACGCAACCGAAATTCGAGCAAGCGAAAGAGAAAGTGCAAGCGATCGCGGAACAAGCCAAGGACAAGGCTAAAGAACTGGCAGAGGAAGCCAAAAAACGCATTGATGGCGAGTCTGCTTCACCCGTTGAAGAAACAACTCCCAAGCCAGATAAAAGTTCGTCGTCCTCCAACGAAGTTTGGGACGAAGAGTTTTAAAGCGCGTCATTCGTCATTGTACGTCCATTTCGTCTGTAGGGACGTTCAATTTGTAGTCCCTACCCCATTGCTAATACCAATTCCCGCGCGGAGCGGACGACACATCGTTGAGCGCCGAAACCCCTAATTTGCCTAAGCTTCTGAATTTTTAATTTTTAATTTTTAATTTTTGATTTTTAATGGGTATAACTTCTCTCGATAGATACAAGACAAAAACTTCAAATGCGAGACAATGAAGGGATTGAGGGAGTAGGGGAAAAAGAGTAATGGGAACTAACGACGAAGATTTTACCCTTGGCATTGAGGAAGAGTATCAAATTATCGACCCCGAAACGCGCCAACTGTGCGGACGTGCGGGAAAAATCCTATCTCTCGCGCGGGAGAAACTCGAAGAAGACACCGTACAGCGAGAAATGCACCGATCCCAGATCGAAATTGCAACCCCGGTTTGTCGGGACTTACGCGAAGTCCGCAGCGAACTCGAACGCGCGAGGGGGGCGATTGTGGAAGCTGCACATCGAGACGGAAAGGCGATCGCGGCGGCGGGAACGCACCCTTTTTCCAGTTGGAAACAACAGCAGGTTACCTCTAAAGAACGTTACGAGCAGTTAGAGCAAGATTATCAGCAAATTGTCCGCGATTTGATTATTTTTGGCTGTCACGTCCACGTGGGCGTGAGCGATCGCGCCTTGGCGATTGAGGTGATGAACCGCGCCCGCATTTGGCTGTCGGTGTTGCTGGCGCTGGCGGGGAACTCGCCGTTTTGGGTGGGGGAAGAAACGGGCTACGATAGTTATCGCACGGAATTATGGTCTCGTTGGCCCCTCAGCGGTCCTCCTGCCGTCTTTGCCAATGAGGAGGAGTATCAAGGGTTAATTGATGATTTAATCGCGACGGGGGTTATCGAAGATGCGACTAAAATTTACTGGGATATTCGCCTTTCCGAACGATTTCCGACCGTCGAGTTCCGCGCCACAGATGTTTGTATGACTGTTGATGAGGCTGTAGCGATCGCGGGGTTGGCGCGCGGTTTAGTGAAAACGTGCTACGAGTCGGCGATCGCGGGCATTCCGTTTAAACCGGTGCGATCGGAACTTTTGCGCGTTTCCCATTGGTGGGCGGCGCGTTACGGTTTGGACTCGAAATTGATTGATGTCCTCGAATCGCGTCCCGTTCCCGCCCGCGCGTTAGTCCAAAAGTTCCTGGATTACATCCGTCCTGCCCTCGAAGAGTTGGGAGAATGGGAAGAGGTGTCGCAGCAAGTTAACCTTATTCTTGAGGAGGGAAATGGCGCAAAACGCCAGCGTCGAGTTTATCAGCGTGCGGGCAGTTATGAGGATGTGGTCGATTTTATCGTCGAGCAAACTCAGTCTTTTAGCAGTCGTTAGTTATTGGTTATTAGTACGGCTATTTCGTAAAAATTTCCTGACCCTCCCTTATTCACTTCTGTATTTTAACTGAAGTGAGGGTTTTGTAAACCAAAGAGACTCACCATAGTACCAGTTATTACCAATGTCCCCTGTCTGCTTGCCCAAACCGTTATCATGTAAGCAGGACGGTCGCTAATAACCAAAGCGAGGTTATGCGATCGCGCGTCATTTTTGGGAGCAACCATGTCAGCAGCAACAAACGTTCGCGAAGTTGCGATCGTCGGAGCAGGAGTTTCTGGAACGGCTTTACTGTACGTCTTAAGCCATTATACCAACATCCACGACATTGTTTTAATCGAAAAGGAACAAGAAGTTGCGGATATTAATTCTCATCGCACCAGTAATAGCCAAACGCTTCACTTTGGCGATATTGAAACTAACTATACCCTTGAAAAAGCGCGCAACGTCAATCGAGCAGCCAGTTTAGTCAAAAATTATCTTCTCCAACACGATCGCGATCGCTCTCTTTACCACAAGTACCACAAAATGGTTTTAGCGGTTGGCAAAGAACAAGCCGACAAGCTTCGGACTAGATACGAAGAATTTAAAGAACTTTTTCCCGATTTGCGCGTTGTCGAGCGATCGGAAATCGAGCAACTGGAGCCAGAGGTTTTAAAAGGAAGAGAAAACGAACAAGATGTTTTAGCTCTTTTTACCCCAGAGGGATACGCGCTCGACTTTCAAAAACTTTCTCAGTCTTTTTTAGAACGCTCGCTTGCCTGTACCGATAAAAATATTAGCGTCGAACTCGGTCAAAAAGTTCGAGGGATTCAAAAGGAGGGAAACCTGTATCGAGTCGTGAAGGAAAATGGAGAGATTATTCTTGCCAAAGCGGTTGCGGTAGAAGCAGGAGCGCATAGTTTACTGTTTGCCAAATCCCTTGGATACGGACAACATTATGCGTTGCTTTGCGTGGCAGGAAGTTTTTATGTCGCCCCGAAAGTTTTGCGAGGGAAAGTTTACACGGTACAACTGAAAAAGCTCCCGTTTGCAGCGATTCACGGCGATCCAGAAGTGGACGATCCCAGTACGACTCGTTTTGGTCCAACGGCAAAAGTTTTACCGCTTCTCGAACGACATCGCTACCAAACGGTGTTTGAGTATTTGCGAACGGCGGGGTTGAGTATTGACGCGATCGCGAGTTTCTTAAAAATTCTCTCCGACCCTTTCTTTTTACAGTATATCATCAAAAACTTCCTCTACGATTTGCCCTGGATCGGCAAGCGCTTATTTATTGAGGAAGTCAAAAAAATTGTTCCTTCAATTGAGCTAGGCGATCTGAGTTACGCTCGCGGATACGGGGGCATTCGGCCGCAAATTGTTAACCTAAAAACTCAAAGTCTCGAACTGGGAGAAGCTAAAATTATTGGCGATAAAATTTTGTTTAATATTACACCTTCTCCAGGCGCTTCGACTTGCTTGCAAAATGCACAAGAGGATACAGAACAATTAGTTTCTTTTTTGGGAAGTAACTATCGGTTCGATCGGCAAGCATTTGAGGAGGAACTTGTATTTAATAAACAATCTTTAAACCCAACAATTTAGTTGTTTAACGTACTCTTGTTTGCCTAACATAAAGTACGTTTATGTCTATTGCTGGACTCGGGCAGATTCTTGATTTAATGACTGGAAACGAGTCGAATCCTCCCGGCATCCATTTCTGCCATCAGTAATTCTAAGGCTTCGTAGTCAATATCAGAGATATAGCCCAAGCGTGTCAGTTCGGAGTTAATCGCGTTTTCGATCTCGGGGGTTAACTGGCGCAGATGGAGTGCTTTTCCAACTAGAAGACGAATAGAGCGGGGCGTACTCACGGTCTTATTTTCTAGAATTGGGTATCTAAAGAATCGTTCTCTCTACTTTAACAGTTTGTGCGCTTGCTGCGCCTTACTGGACAAGGAGGTAAGCACTTACACAAAATGGATTGCTTATGACACCCGTCCAAAACTCGCATTGTTCCTCGCTCATCAAGAATCGCTATGTATAATTCATTGCGGTAACAGCGCTAGTCTTATTTTTGACTTTTCTATCTCATTCAGTAATTGATTCTCTCTCATTGAAAAGTCGGAGCAATCAAACGTTTAGTTCTTTGATAAATTCAAAAGATTGATTAGCTATCTACTTTCTTTTACCGAAGGCAATATTCATTATATTTCACGTAAATTGCTTCTTACTTTGACAATAGGAAGAGAAGTAGGGCTGTGGGGGAAATCAATAATTAACTAAAGTTAATTAAGCATTTTGCTGGCTGAAGTTAAAATTCATCCCGATCGCGCCCCGGCAACAATGAAAACAATAAGAGTAGATGCACCCTGAATCCTTTCCCTGGCTTTCTTGCTAGGGATTTTTTTTGGGGAGTTACACAAGAAGTTGAAATTCGTCCCGATCGCGCCCCGGCAACAATGAAAACAATAAGAGTAGATGCACCCTGAATCTTTTCCCTGGCTTTCTTGCTAGGGATTTTTTTGGGGGAGTTACAAGAAGAAGTTGAAATTTATCCCGATCGCGCCCCGGCAACCCTGAATACAGTAAGAGTAGATGCACCCTGAATCTTTTCCCTGGCTTTCTTGCTAGGGATTTTTTTTGGGGAGTTACAGAAGAAGTTGAAATTTATCCCGATCGCGCCCCGGCAACAATGAAGACAGTAAGAGTAGATGCACCCTGAACCTTTCCCTGGCTTTCTTGCTAGGGATTTTTTTTGAGTTCGCCGCGCAAGCGCAGCGCCTCCAACCGATCGATCGTAATCTATATTTTTCCCAATGGCAAGAGGAAAAGGCAAAAAAATCTGAAAAAAGTAAATATTTTTCGATCGCGGGATTGTTAGGCGCGCTTCAAGGCGCGAGATCGAGCGGATAGAGAACCTGCGACAGCCTTAGATACTTAACCCAAGGCTGCTCTGAAACCTCCGAAACGTCCCGTGCTGAAAGCGTAGCCGTAATTAAATTTTGAGACCCGGTGGGACTTTCTGCGCCTAAGCGTTCCAAAATTGCCGTTGCCTGGGCTGTGGAAATTGACTGAGTGTGAATAAAAACTGCAAAACGAGCATCTTGTCGATTTTCGACGCGACTGAGTTCGATACTCAATGCCGCGTCAATTTTCTGATAATTCATAACAACCCTCAAGGTAAGACTGTCATAATCCTAAAGGTAGATTTATGGCAAGCCAACTGACCCGGGGAGGAGTTATCATTTCAGCGACCAGTTACCAGTAGGGACGTTTTATAAAATATTTCTACATCAATCTCAAACTTCAATCATCCATTTGCCACGGTTGGGTCAAATTCCCCTCGTCGAAAATACGCTTAGGTCGCAAAATCAAAACAAGTTGACCGAGGAGAGACTCCTGGGGTTCTTCGGGAAACCACTGAATTTCTAACTCATTGTCGCGTTCGACGAGGAAAAAAGCATTACTATCCCAATCGCGCGATCGCCGATCGACCACCAAAACCACCGGTTCGACTCGTTCGGCTTGGGTATAAGGAAGGCGATCGCTCGCGCCCAAAATCGCCACGGGATCCGCTGCCTTCAAAATCGCCTGCCATCCCGGAACAGGAAGAAACTCTCCCATTTCCGAAACCCGAATGATGCCAAAGGGTTCGACCGGTTCGTACATCGGCACGGCTTCCAAAGCGGCTGGCGAAAGAGGCCATTCCCCCGCCACGGGAATAATACGAGCCAGTTCCTCCTCTTCTTCGAGGCGATAGAGAGGCAACATGGGAGCGCGCGCCGCCGGAACCACCGTAAAATCGCTGAGCAGTCGTTCGATTTGCGTCCTCGCCTCCGGGGTACTCGCAAATTGTAACCCGCGAGCGATGAGACGCGATCGCTCCTGCAAATCCTTTTTTTCCCGCGCTCTTTGCCAACACTGATAGGCGACGGCATCTCCGGGATCGCGAGAAAACCCTTCGGGGAGCAAGGAAAAACGAGAGAAATTCTTCATCGCTCGCGCCACATCCTTGGCATCATCGACTTCGAGTTGTTTGTCCATCGCAAACTTCGCCGCTGCCGGTCGCTGTTTTTGGTTGAGAACGCGAAACTCGTACAGAACGTCGCTGCGAGGTCCTTGGTAGTAGGTCAAAATCTCCTCGCTAAGTCCCGTCTGCACTAAACTTTCGTACACCTGCGCCGCGACAATAATCAAATTCTGTTGACTTCCTTCAAATCCCGTTTCTTCAAAAATAACAGAGGGAAGATAGCCTGCTTGTTGCAACTGCTGACAGGCGCGACCCCATTCCACCCAATTGCCTTCTTTGCGCCGCAACCGTAACAGGAGGTTCTGCGCTGCTTCTTCTGACAGGGGGGAAGTTGGCTCTTTCATTTGTTCTTTGTCCTTTGTCCTTTGTCCTTCGTCAACGGATGTTTGGGTAGGGTTGGGCGGTACGGCTGAGTATTGGGTTCTTTACTAATTGTCCTTTATTATCGCACTTGTCGTTCCCCGTCCATCGGTCTCCCGATTCGCGATCGCTGATGGTAATTTATCGATTATCCTAGTAAGAAGGCGGCCCGTCGTCGCGCTTTGGAAATTCCTACACACAGCGCTCCTAAAAAATGTCTAGTTTAGAAACCCGATCGACCCTCTCGGTTCAGCAAGGGCGAGTGATGCCACCACCGGCAAGGAGAGAACCTTCCCTTGCCTTGGGTTTAGTCTCCACAAAAAGCTTTCCCGCAATCGTCGGTACGGCGGATATGATGCTGAAATCGGCTGAGGTGTCGTTGGTCGGTTACGAGAAAGTGGGCAGCGGTCTGTGTACGGCTATTGTTCGCGGCAAAACGGCTGACGTAAGGCTGGCAGTGGAAGAAGGAGCGAGGGTTGCCGAACAGTTTGGGCAGTTGGTGTCGAAAATGGTTCTCCCGCGTCCTATGCCCAATTTGGAGGCGATTTTTCCCATTGGCAAGCACCTGGCGGCGATCGCGGCCGAACAACGGGGCTACAGTCGTCTGAGCAATCAATCTCTCGGTTTGGTGGAAACGCGCGGCTTCCCGGCTTTGGTGGGGGCTGCTGATGCGATGCTCAAAGCCGCCGACGTACAGTTAGCCAGCTATGAGAAAATTGGCGACGGCTTGTGTACGGCGATTATTCGCGGTTCGGTGGCGAATGTGGCGGTTGCCGTGGAAGTGGGAATGTATGAAGCCGAGCGAATTGGAGAATTGAGTGCGGTGATGGTAATCCCCAGACCCCTCGAAGATTTAGAACAGAGTTTGCCGGTAGCCAGTTGTTGGCTAGAAAAACCCGAACCGCTGCCGGTTTTGATTTCCAAAGAGACGGAACAAGAGGCACAGCGCGCTCTCGAATTGCCCGAACTCGAAAAGGTGCCGCTGGCGCTGGATCCGGCAAAAGAACAAGAACTTTCTTTGGAGTTGGAGAAACAGAAGGAAATCGAAGAGCTATAACGACGCACCGATCGCGATCGCCGTCAATGTACCTCACAAAGGGCAAAAAACGCTATGGTTTCCTCCTCGAAATTAAAGACAGCTTTTATAATGCAATAAAAGCGCGATCGCTCGCTATCGGGATGATTTATACCACCGAAGAACTGATTCAAATTCTCGAAGACGAACTCCGCGCGAGTTGGCAGGGCGAGAGAGTTCTCCTGTCAGCCCGCAAGCGACTTAAAGACCCGGTGCTGGCAATGGCATTGGGCGAAGATAAAATTAGCAAAGTTTACGCCTATCGGGAGTTTCGCGACCAAATTCATCGCTACCAACTGCAACATCAAGTGTCTGGTTTGGTTTGGCGAGAGTGTTGCTTCCAGGGAAAACAGGTGCGCTTTTGCGAACTCCACAATCAGTTAATTGCCGTTCCTCAAGATAAGGAGGTGCTAATCTCGGTGAAGGCTTCGGTATTGGAGTTTTGGCGAGAGGCGACGGGGGGAATGAAGTTTTGGCGCGTGGGGAAACAACTCGAATCGATGACGGCGCAACAAGTCGAACAGTTGGCACAACGGGCGCAATGGGCGGAGGTAGAAGCGGCTCGCTACGAATTATACTTGGGGTTGTGCTGGGGCAGCCCGGAGGAATGTCACTATCGATGGGCTCATCCTAAGTCGGGATGCGATCGCATTGCCGCAGCCCATAGCGAATTGCGATCGCATAAACTCATTGGCAGTTGGTAATTTACCAGTAATCAGTAATCAGTGACCAGTAATCAGTAATCAGTAATCAGTGACCAGTAATCAGTAATCAGTAAACAGTAAACAGTAATCAGTAATCAGTGACCAGTAATCAGTAATATCAGATTGACATGAAGCTGCACAGAATCAAGTAGGGTGTGTTAGCGGAGCGTAACCCACCATTATATTCATCGCAAATTTAGGGGAAGACAATCTATGCAACGTCATATTAAATTGGTATAAACAGTAATCAGTAACCAGTAATCAGTGACCAGTAACCAGTAAGATATCAAGAAAGTTCTGGATAATTTCGGAAAAGAATATATAGTTAATATAGCCTTTTTCATTTGGATGAGGTATAGTCAAAGAGAACCTCAAAACTTCGGTTATGAAAGCTTATTCAACAGATTTTCGTCAAAAAATCCTGGAAACTTACGAAACTACTCCCATCT
>JAXHVQ010000275.1:0-1531 GCA_034189065.1 Cyanobacteriota bacterium | reverse complement strand
TCTGCCAGCAGTTTAATGGCATCTTTTAACGGCGTTTGCGGTTCCACCGCGATCGGATCGGGGGTCATCAGGTCGGCAACGGTTTTGGACATTCTTCAGCTTGAGGATGATTGAGAGCGCGTTAGAATCATTGTACGCCATACTAGGTTTTAGATTTTAGGTTTTAGGTTTTAGGTTTTAGGTTTTGGGTTTTGGGTTTTGATATTCTTGGCACTGCGAGGTTTCCCATCGGACGATCTGTCGGAACTTTCCTACTGGCTATTTTCTTCACACGCACCGATGCTAACCCACTCTCCCGAACCATCTGCCCAATATTCCTTCTTCCAAATGGGGGCTTGATGTTTGAGGGTGTCGATGGCGTAGCGACACGCCTCGAATGCCTCGCCGCGATGGGGACAACCGACGGCGACAAGGACGCTGATTTCGCCAATTTTTAATTTGCCGATGCGGTGATGGATGACGACTCGGTTGGTTTGATGCCAAGTTTTGCTAATTTCAGTCGCAATTTGCCCGAATACCGCGATCGCCATCGGTTCGTAGCCTTGATATTCTAAATAGGAGACGGGTTTACCATCAGTTCGATCGCGCACGGTGCCGCTCATCACCACAATGGCACCGTTGGCTGAAGCGTCAGCAAGGCGATATACTTCGTCCAGGGAGAGCGGTGCAAAGGTAATCTTGAACGCATCTGAGTTGAGTCTTGCCGGTAATATCATTGTGGGAAATGGATATTATACGTCTAATAACGGTAGCCCTGCGCCGATCTGAAGTTCTGAATGCGTGAATTCCGATTACTCCTAAATAAATCTTGTTGTCAAGGGTATATATTCTGAACTTAATATTAATTTTTTTAAATTTTTACAGCGACTGGTAGATTTTTTTAATCTCTCGCCAGATAAAACAAAAAATGGACTCTATAATTGTGATGTATATCAATAAATTTTGCGATCGCCGTACAGTTATCCTCGTCCCACTTCATAACCTGCTGATGGGCGATCGCGATCGCACACCAGCCATCGAAAAAGCACCGATAGTCGGTCAATACCGCAATGAAAGACAGCTTAGCGCGTTATTAAGGATATTAAGGAGAGGAAACAGATGAAAGGGAAGCGCAACAGAACCGTTACCGGTCAAACCCTAAGCGAGCCTGATTTAAGTTTTACGCGCCTCAACCCGATTTATCGCTTCGACGTTTCGTTTCACATCGACGATAAACTTCACGAAATTCCCAACAATCCCAAGCAGATGCAACAAGCACTCGACTATCTTCAAGTGCAACTGCTGAATCCTGATGAAGTAGACCGGCGCGTTCAAGCTCGTTTGTATGGATTAATTGGGGTATATTCTCGCATTTTGGGTGACTTTTGTCAAGCAAGAGAGGCATTGATGGCCGCGATCGCGTTGAGCAAAGAGTTGAAAGATTTACGGTTGTTAGCGCTAAATTTATTACGCTTAGCTCAAGTTTATCAGTGGCAGCATCAATACGATTTTAGCGATCGCCTCATTGAAAAGGCCCTTGGCTATTATACCA
>JAXHVQ010000274.1:0-1841 GCA_034189065.1 Cyanobacteriota bacterium | reverse complement strand
CCCATTCCCCTGGCAAAAACAGTTCAAATTTGCCAAAATTTCATTAAAATCATCGTGGGGAAACCAGAATGTTGGAACAATCGACGATCGCGCCCAAACTTGCAGAAACCGACTCAAACCCCGCGTCCCAACCCGACAAACCCTTCAATTGGCGCACCTGTTGGTATGCGATCGCGTTTAGCGCCGATCTCCCCTCCAATCATCCCTACAGCTTCTCCATCTACGGCGAACCCTTCGTCCTCTTTCGAGATGAAACCGGACAGTTAACTTGTCTCGAAGATCGCTGTCCCCATCGCGCGGCGAAACTCTCCGATGGCCAACTTCTCAACGGACGCATCGAATGTCTGTACCACGGCTGGCAATTTGGTAAAGAAGGGACTTGCTTGCACGTTCCGCAACTGCAGGACTCGGCGCAAATGCCAGCGCGCGCCCATGCAAAATCTTTTGCCGTCGTTGAAGATCGAGGACTCATCTGGGTTTGGGCAGACGAACCCGAAACTGCAACGCGCGATCGCCTCCCCAACCTCCCCGAACTCGACCAACAGAACGTATTCATCGTCGATACGACCACCGACTTTCCCTTCGACCACACCTTTTTAGTCGAAAATCTCCTCGATCCCGCCCACGTCTACATCAGCCACGATCGCACCGAACTCAAAATTCGGCGAGAGGACGCACAACCCTTGGAGATGGAGGTTCTATCGACCTCTGTAAGGGGCTTCCAAGCTCGATTTCGGGGGGTTAATCGCGCCCAAAGTCCCTGGACTTCTCTCGACTTTATCGCGCCCCATTTCGTCCACTACAGCTTCTCCAACGCCGCTTTTGGGGTAGTGGGAGGACTCGCCCTTTATTCCCTTCCCCTCGCGCCGGGAAAAAGCCGCATTTTAGTCCGACGCTACGGCAATTTTTTCAAACGTCCCTTTACCCTCAAACCCCGCTGGCTGGAACATTTGCGCCAAAATAAGATTCTCGAAGAAGATTTGCGCTTTATCGTCGAACAACAGCGATATTTTGAACGAGGCGATCGCGCGACAAAATCGGTTTACTTTCCCCTCAAGACGTGCGACCTTTTTGTCATGGAACATCGTAAATGGTTGGATCGCTTTGGGGGGAATTTGCCTTGGTATTGGGGCTATGAGACCCAAAAACAGCCCGATCGCGCCATTCATACCCCCGAACCCAACCAACTTCCCAACCGCTTTGAACGCCATACTCAACAGTGCGGTTCCTGTAGCGTTGTCCATCGCAGAATGAGGCAAATTCAACAAGGGGGAATAGTTGGCGCGATCGCCTTTCTTTCGCTGGCCCTCATCGGCGAGGATACAGTAAGGCTTATTTTTGCCCTTAGCTTTGTCCTTGCCTGTACAACCGTCGGTTTAGCCGGACAACTGAAAACGCATTTCGAGCGTTCCTTCACCCGAAGCTAAATTTCTTAAAAGAAATTACAGATTTGATACCGAAAGTTGGTATTCAAAGGCACCGAATCGCCAAAAGTTTTTTTGATACGAATAGAGGAAATAAGTCGATTGGCCAGCGAGTATCGCTGCTATAAAAATGATGACAAGCGAAGACACTATTTCCCCCGAAGTCGCCCTCAGAATTGCCTTAGCCACAAGAGTTCTATCGGAAGTTTCCGTCGGCGAGATGATTGAAGCCTTGCAAGATTGTGTAGGCGACACGATTAATGAAGACTCTCTCAGTCGAGTAACCGTCGCGAGTTTAAAAACCGCCTTTGGACACACGAACCAGGTAGACGGAGAGGAAGATGGCGAGGATGGGACGACTGCCGAAATTGCAGCCTGGAAAGAAGCTGTCGCGATTTTGTGGGGTCAAAATATCGA
>JAXHVQ010000273.1:0-1905 GCA_034189065.1 Cyanobacteriota bacterium | reverse complement strand
GTAATTTTACGGTCAGTCCATAGGACATTAAGGAGGCAAACTTGGATTCGAGGTATAATCTTTCGGGAGCCGTTCTTTCGACCAGTAAAGCGGCTAGAGGACTAAAGGTTTTTTGCGGTTGCTTTTGACAAGGGCAGTGAAACAATCTTGGGCTTTTGAGGTTTAAATTGCCAAATAAAGTTCGATAAACTAAAGAATGCGCTCCTTTATGGCGCAATTTTTTACCGCAGGCCGAACAGAGCGATTGCTGTTGCTGATATTGTTCGATTTGCTTTTCAACTAAAATTTGTTGAATCTTCAGCAGGACTTGTTTGGATTCGGCGAGAGTTAACCCCAGATTAGAGGGGTGAAGGGGTTCATCTCGTTGCCAGGTTTGCACTTCATCAACGATTTCTTCATGGCCATTGTCGGATTCGACGAGCAGTTGAACTTGGATTTTCATAGTCTGATTTGAGATAAGGAATCTCTCCAAGCTTCATCTCCTGTAGCGTACTGTTGAAGCTGGTGATTGATTTTAGGACGATCGATTTCGTGGATTTTGAGCCAATAATGGAGTTGCGCTAATTCGGCTTTGTGTTGAGCAATTTCTTCGATTTCTCCCATGAGGAATATTTCGGCCAATCTCAAGGCGATATCCACTCGATTGTATTTTTGCCGTAGCGTGATGAAGCCCGCAGTCCCTCCACAATTTTCTGGAGGACAAGCCCCTTTTCCTGTGGTGCATATCGGATAAGTTGAGGGATTGTCGTCGGGGAATATTGCTTCTACCCGGATTTGATGTTTCCAATAGTCGCAGAAGTCATATTCGTAGATGAATTTTTCTCTTTCTCGGAAACTGAATTGGGCTAGCTTGACTTCCTGGGCGTTGTCGCCGAACCCCGCACTGCCCATGTAACTAATGCCGTAGCGGACTCCGTGAATGATGAATTGATGTAAATGTTCATCTGCCCAACCCATAGCAATCTGGATTGTGTAGTGTAGATCGGCTATCGTGCTATCGCTACGCACCCTGATGCGCCGCCAGATCATGGGACTGATGCCGAGTAAAACGACTTTGAGCTGATAGATGGCGAGTGTTGAAGCTGCTGGCATAGGGTCATCTTACTACTATCTCCCCCGTTTTTTTTCGCTCTCCTACTTCAATTCATCAAGACTCGGCAATTCTACTCCCGGAATATGCTCTATCCAATCTCCCAAATATTTTTTGAGGTCTAACCCAACTACAGTAGCAGCTCTAATAAGAGTTGTTAGAGGAACCCCTTTAGTTTCCTCATTTTCTATACGACTAAAGTTGGCACCACTCATACCCGCTTGGTTTCCAGCAACAACTAAGCTCATCCCCACCTTTTCTCGAGCCTGTTTAAGAGCAGTACCAATTCCTTCTAATTCAACCTCAATAATAATTCTCATTAAATCCATGATTGCTACTCCAACTCGATTATCTACAATTTACAGCGTTACGCATTACTTGACGAGCATTACGTAATGTGCAATAGTTGCCAACATACAGAAAAAGGCCGCGATTCGCTTTCTCAAGAACCTACTCAGCGTCCTTCGTAACGGCGCTACCCAGGCGCGATACGACTTCGGCTAAGAACAACTCTGTTGATGCGAGTCGCCGCCACATAAAGCAGCACTTTGTTTGCGCCTATGCCACACAAAATCACCGGCGGCAACGGGAAAAAACACCCCCACTGCCTCAGTTTGCTATGCCTGGTTTTCGGCGCGGCAGCGGGAGAAAACTTTCCCGCGCGCCCTCAAAGCAATTTATTGAGAGAAAACCCATCATGACTCAACATTCGCCTACACCCAAATTCAAAGACGCGATCGCTCGCATTCCCGACGACTTGGGAGCCGCTTGCGCTCGAAGAATCGGGGAGTTACCTCGCCGATATCGAATGCGAG
>JAXHVQ010000272.1:0-1943 GCA_034189065.1 Cyanobacteriota bacterium | reverse complement strand
GCGAGGAGGGCGAGGAGGGGGAAAAGAATGAACCCGGCCGCGATCGCGCAACTGAGTCCGATATAGCCTAAAATGGCTTTGTAGCGCTGCCGTAGAAAGTGTTGATAGCGATCGTTTTTTGCTTTTTTACGCCCCACGTTTGTTTGCTCCTCACATTAACGATCGGGTTTTAGGCTTTTAACCCTCACGACCCGATCCTATCTCGAAGTTGGAAATTGTTGAAACTCATAACGGACGTTATATATAACGTCCCTACGAATAATACGGATGTTATATATAACGTCCCTACGAATAATACGGATGTTATATATAACGTCCCTACTCATACCTCTCCCGTTAACGATCGCATTAATTGACCGTAGCATTCTGGGGGACTAACGACAATGAGACGATCTCCTGGTTGCGGGAATGTTTCTGCATCGATAGCGATGGTTTCTCCTCCACGCAGAATACAGGCAATTGATGTTTTTGGCGGAAGATTAAACTCACCCAAAGTTTGGCGCGCGGCTGGCATTTCTACCCCCACAACAATTTCAATAACGTTTAGTCTTCCGCTAGCAATGGGAACAATATTTTCCAACGCTTCGGAACCGGTTTGTTGTTCGATTAATTGAGCGATTAACTCAGTGGCGGAAAAGGCAACAGTTACGCCCAATTGCTCAAAAATCGCTTTATTTTCGGGATCGTTGACTAAGGCGACAGTTTGCGGAACGCCGTACTGTTTTTGGGCAATTTGACAGGCGATTAAGTTATTCGGATCTTCGGGCGTGAGGGCAACCAAAATATCGGCACCAATTGCGCCTACTTGCTCTAAGATATCGGGATCGCTAGCATCTCCCGCCGTAACGGTTGCTTTCAGTTGTCTGGAAAACTCCGTTGCAATTTCGCGATCGGAGGCAATTAGGGTAACGCGATCGCCTTTACTAATAAATTGTTTAGCTAGGAAATAGACGAGTTTGCTGTCTCCAACAATAATAACTCTCATGTAGTCTAAGTGTTTTTTACTTCAAATCTCTTGTAAAAAAGCATCTGCCGATAGCTGAGTCGGACTTACCGTTGCAATGTCGAACTCTCGATAAATATTCTGGCGGGCTGGATTAAAAACCCGCGCTAAAACTTTGGGAACCTTAAACACAACTTTAGCCACTTGAGCCACCATTAAGTTTACATTATCTTGGTTAGTTACAGCTAACAAACAGTCGGCTTGACTGACTTTTGTTGCGCGCAACGCTGACAATTCCGAGGCATCGCCAACGATGGTAAATCCGCTGAATTCGCCGCTGAGTCGCCCAAAGGCTTCTTCATCAGGATCGACGACGACAACGCTGTTTCCTTGACGGCTGAGGGTTGAGGCTAAAATCGAACCGAGTCTGCCGCAACCAACGACAACAATGTATTGAGATTTGCTCATTGAGTTTTTTTACCTGTACGAATTGAGGAAACAACAAATAGACTCCGAAGCACAATTGAAAATCCAATGGAGTCAAATTCCATCCCCTATTACCTATTACCCAAGAAGACCAATTTTAATTTTCTCACAAACTCGGACGACTGCGAGGCGATCGCGTGGCGCGAGACAGATTATTTCGGGCGGGTTCGTAGGCGGGATCGATGCCGACGGCGACGCGATAATTTTTCTGCGCTTCTTCTTTTTCTCCTAACATTTCTAGCAATTCGCCGAGGAAATTAAAGCCTTCGGGACGGGAGGGATCGATGGCGATCGCCTTTTTTACCCGTTCCACGGCTTGCTCGAATTGCCGTTTATTTGCCCCCTGTTTTGCCGCTTCTAGGGCTAATTCGTAGTCTGCGGCGGGTTCGCTTTTAAGGTTTTTGCGCCGAAATACGCGATCGACTAAATCCCTTAATTCCCGAGGCGTAAAGGGTTTTTGCAAAAAGTCAACCGCTCCCAATTTCATCGCTTCTACAGCATTGTCTACCGTACC
>JAXHVQ010000271.1:0-1980 GCA_034189065.1 Cyanobacteriota bacterium | reverse complement strand
GCCAATTTTGACGTGGAATGCCAAAGATGTGTACGATTATTTAATGGCCAACGACTTGCCCTATCACCCTCTGTTCGACCAAGGGTATATGACAGTGGGAGATTGGCATTCGAGTCGTCCTCTGACATTGGAGGACGATCGCGATCGTGATACCCGTTTCCAAGGACTCAAGCAGGAATGCGGCATCCATCTCCCTCAGACGTGGGCAGAAGCAGAGAGTTTAGACTCGAGTTCATTGTAGCTCGTAGGGTGCGTTAGCGTAGCGTAACGCACCGCAGCACTATTAAGTAGGTGGGCGTAATTAAAAGAACAATATCTCCAGCTAAAACCCTTACCTGGCAAGGAATACGGTTTTCGAGGTTATGCGTTTATTTTTGCCCACCTACTTAGTCTTCGCGGAACGATATAGGCTTCCCATTTTTAGGACACCTTGAAATTCGATAAATATTTTTTAGACACTATTCCTTAAAACAAGTCTTTTTTACAGAAAAAAGGAAGTTTTGTATCATCTACCGTTGTTGTAAGCCGTTATTTTATTCTGTTTCTCATTGTCCAAGATGTCTCGGTTTCTTTGACAATTTCATAACCAAGGCGTTTGTATAAGTTCAAAGCGTTGTTTGCCTTATCGACACTTAGCGATAAATAATCGACTCCAATTTTTTGGTATTCAGAAGCTATCGACTTTATCAGTTCAGTCCCTATTCCTTTATTCCGATATTCAGGTTTGACTGCCATACTTAACTCAGGCGTGTTGTCGTCTACATAACCAAACCCTTTGTTTTCTTTTGTTAAGAGTCGTCCCCAAATAGCTCCGATGAGTTGATTGTCCACTTCCACGACTAAAGCAATATCGTAACTGTCCTTACCCCAATTGTCGATGTATTTCGATAATGATGTGTCTTTAATGACATCTCTTGGTAATGCTTCATATCCTTCAGGAATAAAAATCGCTTCGTAGAGCATATCTGCCAAAAAATTTGTTTCGCCATCCTTTATTCTTCTGAGGTTCATAGGTTTTAAGGGCTTATATAAAATCCGGTTAAATGACCGCTCGTTAAGGCGGATGGGGGGATGGGGAGAAACCGGAAATGTTTTTTAATGGGCGAGAGGGGCGGATATTATATTACAACTATAGCATTTTTCAAAACAAACCTCTTGTTGTTACAATTGCGGGTTGCTGGAACGTAAGGGAGTTTAGCTCGACAACCGTTCTCCTTAATTCTCTACGGAATTCCTAGCTTTTTACGCAAGTCAAATAACTCGATAGCTTAATTGATACTTTGATTGAGGTTTGGAAAAAGATTCAACAAAATTTCTGAGCGGTTCTATTTTAAGTTGTGAAATTCTAGTTTTGAGGAGAATTTGCTAATTCTGAAAGCTGATGGCTGAAGTGCTATTGCTTACTGCTATGTTTCGGCACTTCAGTGCCGACTACGAACTGTGCAGCACTGAAGTGCTAACTACGAACGTAGCAATATTTCGGCACTGAAGTGCCGACTACAAACTGAACTGGAATGGACTACGAACGTGCGGCGGCAGTGGGTTCGCTTTCTTTGGCTGTTGGAGATTGAAAGGTAAAAGAGTCTCCAGTTGCCATTGTTGCTTCTCCTGTAATCAGGCGTGCCCCGCGTCCGCGCGTAAAATAGTTCCATCCCCACTGAATCATTACGATTAGTTTGTTATCAAATTCGATTAAATAATAAATGTGGGCAAATACCCATGCTAACCAGGCGATAAACCCGGACAGTTTTACAAATCCTAAATCGACGACGGCGGAATTTTGACCGATGACTGCTAAGCTGCCATAGTCAACATAGCGAAAAGGAGACGGGGTTTCGCCTTTTAATCGCTTTTGAATTAATTTTGCCACGTAGCGCCCTTCTTGCATGGCAACGGGGGCAACGCCGGGAAGGGGGCGTTCGCCTTGGTGGGAGAAGTTGGCTAAGTCGCCAATGACGAAAATATTCGGATGCCCCGCAA
>JAXHVQ010000270.1:0-1987 GCA_034189065.1 Cyanobacteriota bacterium | reverse complement strand
TTTTTCTTCGGTTGCCGACGAACCGGCTGAACCGGCTATGCGAGCCGCTCGGTCAGTTGTACCAGAAACCTATCGTCCCTTTGATGCCAGCCAAGTTTTTAATCTCAATAGCAACGCAACAGCCAACCATACCATCTATCTTGATTTCGACGGACATAGAACCACAGGAACACCTTGGAATAGTCGCTACGGAAATAACCTTGTTACTCCAGCTTATAGTACAGATAGCGACACCTCTCGTTTTAGTAACGCCGAGCGAGAAAGAATGTGGAATATTTGGCAGCGAGTTGCAGAAGATTTTAGTCCTTTTAATGTCAATGTTACCACTGAGGCTCCTTCAAGAGACCAGTTAATGAAGAGTGGAAGTAGCGATAATCAATGGGGAATTCGCGTTGCCATTGGCGGCAGTTCTTCAGATTGGTTTGGCAGGCGCGCGGGTGGTGTTGCTTATGTGGGTTCGTTTGATTGGAGTACGGATACTCCCACTTTTGTTTTTGAAAATAACCTGGGAAATGGTCGCGAAAAGTTTACGGCTGAGGCTATTAGTCACGAAGTCGGTCATACGCTAGGACTTCGCCATGACGGTACATCCAGTGTTGAATATTATCGAGGTCATGGCAGCGGCGACACGGGTTGGGCCCCGATTCTGGGGAATGGTTACTATCGCGAATTAACCCAATGGAGTCGAGGGGAATATCAGGATGCTGATAATCAAGAGGACGATCTCGATATTATTACCGGTCAAAATGGATTTGGCTATCGCGCCGATGATTATTCCGATCGCTTGAATAATGCTTCGACTTTAGCGATGAATGGAGATGAGGTAGAAACCTATGGAATTATCGAACGCAATACAGATTACGATTGGTTTCGTTTTACGACGACGGGCGATATTGATTTAGACATTGATGCTTTCGAGCCTGGTGCAAATTTGGATATCTTAGCTCGATTGTATGATTCGCGGGGTCAACTGATTCGCTCTTCCAATCCGACTGATTCTCTATCGGCTGGATTTTCAACTCGCGTCAATTCGGGACAGTACTTCTTAAGCGTGACGGGTACAGGTCAAGGCTCGCCAGCAACCGGATATAGCGATTACGGGAGTTTGGGACAATACTCGATTACAGGGACAATTGCTTAGGGAAAGCGCGATCGCTACCATTTAAACTCGCTTATGTCAACCCGGACGACCTAGAGAAAAAATTGACCTGAGAACGCGATCGCGATTTGAGGAAGGCTTTCTTCCCAGTCGCGATCGCATACAGTGCTCTGCGCTGCTATGAGGTACAGTAACAACAATGAGCAAACCAATTTCTTGTCAATCGTCCAAATTTAGTATTGTGTAGGGTGGGAATTGCCGCTCAAAAGCTAGATTCAACAAATTCTCTCGCGCTTTGCAATGCCCACCATTAACTTGCCCCCGGTGGTGGGCAAGAGATTTTTCCGATTTCTCCTTCAAGCTGGATTCAACAAATTCTCTCACCCTTGGCAATGCCCACCACGCGCCTTGCTAATCGATTGTACTATGATACAGCCCAAGGCGCTGTAACTTTCTAAAACCAAGTTACATTTTTCCACAGAACAGACTCAATTAGCATTTCTGTCTGCGCTTTAAAGTGCCAAAACCTAGCATTCCCAAACCTAAAATCCCCAATAAGGAAGAGGGTTCGGGAACTGATTCCAGCGGTTCATCCTCCGTCTCAATAGTCAGTTTCACGTAATCCACACTGGTATCATCTTGAACGTGAATATCAAGGAACCGCAGTGCGTTCAGAGTCGAAATGAAATTTGGAGTACTTGCGTTTGGTAGGGGTAAATTGGCAAGATCGAAATTGAAGGTATGAACTTCGTTTTGCCCCCACAAAGTTGGCAAAAGTCCGTTACTTCCCCTGAAGCTGCCAATTTCTCGCCTCCAAGAAACTGAATTTCGCTCAGCGTTTTCATCCACAAAGCCTAAGCTAATGGTATCGTTATAATTCAAGCCGGA
>JAXHVQ010000027.1:0-52577 GCA_034189065.1 Cyanobacteriota bacterium | reverse complement strand
GAGATGGGAGTAGTTTCGTAAGTTTCCAGGATTTTTTGACGAAAATCTGTTGAATAAGCTTTCATAACCGAAGTTTTGAGGTTCTCTTTAACTATACCTCATCCAAATGAAAAAGGCTATACATACTTTTAATAACTCCTCAAAGCCTCTTAAATTCTTCTATTCTTCCATTCTTAATCCTTCCGTCAAGATTTTACAACTCAAATAAAAACGCTATATAGCGTTTTTAAACGAAACGTAAACAATAAATGATCCAGAATTAAAATCCACCGCGCTTTGTAGGGACGTTCAATTGAACGTCCCTACATTGAAACGGTTTACATCCCATTCAGAAACGCTATAGTGACAAAGGTGCGTTACGCTGCGCTAACACACCCTACTGATAGCTTTTTCCTAGCAGCTTGTTTGGCGCGAAACTCCTCCAATCTGTCGCACCGGGAGACAACTTTTTGTCGTGCGGAATGTGGGTTAAGCGGAATAGTTTTTGTCAATCAAGCTTTCGATCGCGTCCAAAAATTCCGTTGGAGTCAAACCCGCCAAATGCGCTGCGATCGCGCTCCCCCCAGCTCCTACCCCCTCCTTCACATACCCCCGTTCGTAGGCGCGCAGTTGGTCGTAGCGAGAAGCAGTAAAGTTCAACGGCGCAGTTAAAAGCGGAACATCTCCAACGGCCCGGGCTAAACCGACGGCATCGCTGGTTGCATCTTTTGTCACCCAAGGCGTAGTTCCGACAACAATGCGCTCGGGCTCCCAACTGAGATCGTAAAATCGGGCGATCGCGTCGCTCAGGGCATAAACAGCAAGCATCTGCGTCCCGCCTGCGAGCAAAACGTCGCGGGTTCGACTAGCAGCAATGGCTATACCTGCGGCGGCAACTTGCATGGGATCGCCCACCGCAGCGAGAATGGCTAGGGGTTCCACTCCTGGTGTACCCAAAAGTCCAGCCCGCGCTAACCCCTGACACACCAACTCCCATTTCCGGGCGCGATCGCAAACGAGCTGACTGCTACCAATTTTGTCGGCGGCTTCGATCCCCAACCCGGCTAACGCAGCTAAGGCAGTTGTCGTCCCTCCAACCACGCATTCTGCAACAATTAAATAAGAATTCTGCCTTTCGGCAGTTAACCTTTCTCCCCACTTCAAACCCTCTGCAAACAGTCCTTCAACGGTACGTCGAGGAAGTGCTCGACCGGTTGTCAAGCAATTCGCCGGCTGTCCGCCTAAATCGATAGCAGGGACGGCTGGCGGTTCGAGCAACCCCGCGTTCAACACCAAGATGGGTAACTGTAACGCTTCGACTGCCGCCCGGGAAATAAAGACAGGAGATGCGCCCGCAGCTAGGGGTGGGAGGGGATACGTCGGCTGGGGTTTGGGGCCGTTGACGAGGAACTCTGCGTCCGCGATCGCCGTATATTTTCGCGCTTCGGGAGTCGCTCCGGCGGCAGAAATTCCTTCCATTAAACCCGTCGCCGTGAAGCCTAAAATACAAGCAAACTTGGCGGTGGCATTCTCTTGTCGCTGCAACCAGCGTTGTCCCCGTTCTATCTGCGTCTCGATCGCGATCGTCATATCAGTTACCAGTAAACAGTAAACAGTAAACAGTTACCAGTCAAACATTCCGACTTGTCACCAATGCCCAGTCAGTAATTAGAAAGTCTAATAGTGGGCTTGCTGAATTATAGTGTTGTGATGAGCAGGGGGAGCAGGGGGAGCAGGGGGAGCAGGGGAAGCAGGGGGAGCAGGGGAAGCAGGGAGAGCAGGGGGGAATTGTATTTAATTTTTAATTTTTAATTTTTAAGCAAGCCCTAATAATCATATTCCACCAAGGCCTGAATCCATTCTGGCGGACGAGGAATCGGGGTTCGCAGGCGGTCGAACAGGAGCAAGGCAACCAAATGAACGGTAAATAGATAAACTAAATTGCTGACGATTATTGCCACGAGAGCGATCGCCTCAATTAATAACGGTTCGGGTTGAGCGAGCAAACCCAAGCGCTGATAAAACCATTCGGCAAGATTGGTAATTTGATTGATGGTATAAATCCATAAATCCTCGCCCAATAAAATCGAAAGCACCCAAAATCGGAAAAAGAAACCCAAAGTTCCCAACACCGTTCCCGTCGCGATGGAAAGCCACCACCCTAAGCCCCTGCGCCAAATGGCTCCCAATTGAACGCCCATCAATCCATAGGGCATGACATACATAATGCTGCGATTGGGACCCATTAAAATCGACAGCAACAGCCCCGAAACTAAAGCCGCCATCCACGCCGCACGCGCCCCCCGACGCAAAAAAACCAGTGCAATGGGCAATGGAAATAAAATGCGCAATATTGGACCGGGCGGGAAATAAAAATTAATCAGCCATATGAGACTTGCCGCACTCGCTAAAAATGCGGTTTCCGCCATGACTACAGGGGCGCTGGCTCGTAATGTCGGTGCTTCGAGGCGATACAGTTGCTCCTTGACTCTCTCCAGCTCGACTTCGGACTCCGAGGTGCCTAAATCAACCCAGTTGGGGGGGGTTTCGCGACCTTCTTCGGACTCCGAAGCGGGTGGATTGGCTTCAGCGCGATCGCGCGGTTGGCGATCGGGTCGATCTTCAGTCATTAATCGTTTACGTAAAGATGTGAATTCAGTCGGAGCATTACTTTCTAAGGCAGAAGGCAGAGGGCAGAGGGCAGAAAGAGATAAAGTGCCTTTAGCCTGATTATTCCATTGACATTTAATTAATAATTCGTTCGAGAGCGCTAATATCGGGAATACGCAATACATCTTGATCTCGCGAAATTAAGTCTTTTTTTTCCAATTTTGTCAACACTCGAGTGACCGTTTCCCGTGCCAATCCGCTCAAGCTACTCAATTCTCGGTGTGGCAGGTTGGGAATTTCCGTACCGCCGTTAACCGTTTTCCCTTGCCCTTCGGCGAGAAATAAAATGGTATCGGCTACTCGGGAGACGCTATCGGCTTCTCGCAGTCGCAGTCTGCGGTTGACTTGACGCAACCGCGTTGCCATCAATTGAGCCAGACGCATCCCCGCTTGGGGTTCGGTGCGGATTAACTCAATAAAATCTTGGGCGGGAACGCTGCTAATTTTAGTCGGCGTGAGCGTGATCACATCGGTCGAACGCGGCACTTCGTCTAGGGCTGCCATTTCTCCAAAGACTTCCCCACGACCAATGATATTGAGGGTGACTTCTTTTCCATCTAAATTATACGTCCGTATTTTGACCCATCCCCCCAGGATAAAATAAACCGAACCGCCCCAGTCATTTTCCAACAGAATGACTTGATTGGACGGATGGCTGCGGGTAACAGCATGACAGGTGACCTTTTCCACAAGTTCGTCAGGTAACCCCTTGAAAAAAGGGGCCGAGTGGATTGAGTCGTCGGTTTCGGAATTGGGGTCGCGGGAGCTGAATCGGTCGTCCATGAGCTAAAGCAGGTTGTCAACGCGTCGCTGTAGTATTCTAGATTACTCGCATTGAGGCAGAGTTCAGTATACACAGTTATTATGCGCTATTTCGGGAACACCCCCTGCTCTCTCGTTAGCCGAAGCCAACCGGCATAGACCGAACATAGCGATGGAATGAGGCTCTTGCTGTGCTAATTTCAGGCCTAACCTCCTTCTGCCTGGGTCAAAGTCCAGCCCGCAATTTTCCTCAAAATAAAATAACGAGGGATTCGCGCCGCGAAGTTCCAACGTGGGGTAGCATATTAAGACCCGCCTTGCTTGTATTCGCATCTGGGTTTCGCCGTGACAGTTCAAGACATTCAATCGCTTATTGCTGAAATTGACAGTGTTTTAGTCGGGGAAGAGGCCGATCCCTCCCGGTCTCAATTTGCATCTCAGACTGCACGCCACGAGATTTTAGAGAAAGTTCGGAGTTATTTGGTTTCTGTGGGAGAACGAGAAGAAGACTCCCAGACATCGCGCTTTTCTTCCGGGGAAGGAGAAGACCCACAGAGCGATCGCCTAGCGGAGGTTATCGCATCGGCTGTGGTTGAAAAACTCGACTTCCAACGCGCTGTCTGGATGCAGCCGTGGCAGATGGAACTCGAAGGCGCGCGCCAACACCGCAGCAGCCTCCTACGAGAAATTCAACAACTCGAGGGACAGCGACAGCAGTTGGTTGGAGATTTCCTCCAAGTGTTGCTCGGCCGCGTCAGCGAAAGCCTCAAGCAGGAAATTTCCCAAACTTTAGAAAAAATCGAAACGCAATTTGTCTACAGCCGGGACGAAAGGGAAGGACAAAGCGCTCTCCCCAACAGTCCCACCCAGCGACTCGAACAACTTCAACAACTTCAGGTTCAATCCGATCGCCTGTTGATGAGCCTCGACCAAACCTTCCGCCACGTTTTTGAAACCCTCGAACAAGACTTACAAGGGTATGAAGAATCTCTGTCGGCGGCGATCGCGCGGATGTATGAATTGGGACGGCAGGGCGAACCCATAGCCGAGGGACTTCGCCCTGTCCCCCAAGAGGCTCAAACGCCGCAGTCAGCGCGCCAAGAAGTATCCAACTCCCCCAACGCTGCTTCTCTCAACCCCCTAGAATTGGGAACGAGGGAACAGACCCCCTCCGAACCCAGCCAACTCCCCTCCCCTCCCCTGTATCCCTTTCCGGGAATCGAACTGCCCTCAAGGGAACCCGATCGCAGCGCCGAGGATCGAGTGGATATCGACGCGATGGACGATTCCGAGATCGATGCCCTACTTCAAATCGAAGGGGACGAAGAGCGCGATCGCGAATCAACTCCCGCGATCGCTTCCCAGCCCATAGATTCAACGCTCCCCCCACCACCGGTTCCCCAAGTCGAATCCGATAGGCCTTCCCAAAGCCTCGAAACTCAACTCTTCGGCAATCTCGACGATCCCGCTGTCGCATCGGATACCGAAGAAGAAACCCGAGTCCAGGGAATGGGCGAAGGCCAACAACCCGCCTCCATTGAAGCCGGTCTCTTTGGCGCAGCCAATACAGCAGAGGCAACTCCGTCCCCAACAACAACCGCCGCGACCCCCCCCACGGCTGTCGAAGTCCCCCAAGCCAAACCCATGTCTGCAGTCGATGAACCGATCCCCAACTTAGCCGATACCATCACTTCTCTGACCGAACTGCTCGAGCAAGCTTATACCCGTAGCGAGCCCGAAGCAGAAACCTTTAGCGCTGTTCCGCCCGGGGAAAGTCTCTTGGCAGTCGAGGAAGCCTCGCTCCCACAAGAACCGATCGCCGAACAAGCCTTAGAAGATGCCCAACTGGGCGAACGGCTTGCCGAAGATCTCCAGCGCTTTGGCAACGGAAATGAAGAAAGCGAGCGAACTGAAGAGGACAAACTGGTTCCAACGACTGGCAACTCGCCCGACGAAGACCCAACAACGGCTGAGTCTTTTGAGCTGCCCCCCGAGCCGCCGGACGAAAAATTAGAAGAAGGTGAATTCGTCCAAACCACTGGCGAGTCTTTTGAACCGCCTGCTGAGTTATTAGGCGAAGACCTAGAAGCGGTAGACTTAGAAGACCTCTGGAGCGAACATCAAGAAGAAACTTCGGGTTCCGAGTCGGAGGAAGAGGAAAACTTGGCACTGCCTGTGGAAATTGAAACCGATCCGTGGAGCGAACCGTCAACTCGAAGCATCGCCGAACTGGGAACAGAAGGAGTCAAAGGGGAAGGCGAGCAAATTCCCCCCCAAGATTAGACCTCTTGCACTTCTGGTTTTGCGCCTTTTGTATTTTATCGATTCCCCAATATGACCGTAAAGCTCAAAATAGCTGAATTGGTTGCGAAGCCTATACTAGACCTGTACTCAAGTTAGTTTGACATACTCCCCGGTCTAAATAGGGTTTGCTGAATAAGTGTTGTGATGAGCACCGGGGAGCTAGTACATTTGGGGCGACCGCAGTGTGCCGAACTTTAATAAATTTTTCCCGCCGAAGAGCGAAGATTTAAGCAACTCTAATACACCGCTTCGCGCATTGATTAAAGGGTTTGCCGCTTTGTGCAGCAAGCCCTAAATACGCAGGGATTGTCTTCGCTCAAACAACGATTGCAGGCTATACCTATCTAGCGTCGCCTGTAGGGACGTTTCGTGAAACGTCCCTACTAACGGTCGATGCCACAACCGTATATTATTGTAATACCCCACCTCTTTTGTTTTCTGAAGCTCAAAAAAGTCCCTCTGAACAGAGGAGGCTTTAGACCCAAGTTTTTCGGTAAAAGTATGTCACAAGAATCGCTGTGGTACTTGGGAATCGATCTGGGCACGACAGCCTTGAGAGCTGTTTTATTGCAAACCTCCCCCCAGAACCCCCCCCAAGAATATCCCCTCTACTGGCAAAACTTGTCCGGCTCCAACAGCGACGAGCAACACCGGGAACTCCCTGCAGTTGCCTATTTAAACGTCGTCGGCATATCTTCTCCTTCAGCCTCTCCCCTCGTCGGTTGGGAAGCCTTAGCTCGATCCGATGGCAAAGAGGGAGTTTTTTTAGATGCTTTAAAAGCCTCTTTGAACTTGGGAATTCCCTACTACGCGAGAGGCTTGAATCGATGGGAGCCAAAATTACAAGCGAGCAGTCATTTAGAATTATCGCTCGATTGGATTCAGCTCGCTATGGGCGCGCTTTTGGCAACTCTCAATGGGGAGAATGAGGGGAACTGTCTCCTGTGCGCGCGCGGGCTGGTCGAACAGGACTTCAAAAGGGCATTAAAGCAGCTTAGAGGCGCGATTTTGAGCTGTCCGACTTCTTGGAGCGAAGCCTACCGCTTTAACCTGCGCGAGGCCGTTTTAGGGGCAGGGTTAGTCGAGAAGAGCGAACAGATTTTTTTCGTCGAGGAAGCGATCGCGGCGCTTTTAGGGGCGAGTCAGTGGCAAGATAAACCTTACGACGGATATTATTCCCTCCCCCCAGGCGCAACCCTTGTCCTGCACGGCGGTGCGACGACAACAGAACTCGCCTTGGGAACCATTCCCGAATCGTCAGAAGAGCTGTCCTATAGCAATTGGACCCTGGGCAGTCTCGCCTACGGCGGACGCGCGATCGCAGAAGATATTTTTTACCAACTCCTCTATCCCCAATGGCTTCCCCAGCAGCCGTTTTTGGCAAAGTTAAACCTGGAGATGCCCCAACCGGGACAAAGCGATCGCGTGCGGCGAGATCGCGCCCGCGCCCAACTCCTGGGCTTTCCCGGCAGTCGGCGCTGGTTGGAAACCGCCGAGCGCGCTCGGCGAATTTTACAGTGCCAAGACCAATTTACCGCACAACTGGGCGACCAAGAGTGGGGAATTCAGCGTCAAGCTTTTCAGCAGTGTATCGTTGCTCCCTGGCTCCAACAGCTCAATGGCGAACTCAACGCGCTGTTGGGACAAACGGGTTTATCGCCCGAGCGAGTCGAGCGCGTTTTCTGTAGCGGCGGTTCAGTTTTAGCCGTATTTGACGAGCTGCGACATTGGCTGGCGTTGAAATTGCCCAACGCGACACTCGTGCGAGAAACTGAGGGTGAAGGGAACGGTTGGGTGGTTTCGGGGTTAGCGCGACTGCCCTTTTTCCCCCAAGTTAGCGATCGCATCCGCCATCAATACGGAGATTATTTTTTACTTCGCGAACTCTTACAGGTTCTTCCCCATCGCTCTTTTAGCCTTGAGGAACTCATGGCAAAACTTGAAAGGCGCGGCATCAATACCCGCGCTTGTGCTTCTCAAGTGTTGAGCCTGCTCGAAGGCTATCTTCCACCCGGTTTGGTTCCCACCACCGCCAATGCTCACCAACTGACTGTCGCCTCTCAACAAAATCGCGATTATCTCAGCATAACGACCGCACCCCTTTTTGTGCGCGCCGATGGCGGTCGCTACCGTGCGGATGGCAAACAATGTCAGCGCTTGCGTCAGTATTTTTTAGCACTCCTCTCGGCGAAGCAACAAACCCTGGAAGAGCCTTTGATTTTCGAGCTTTAGACATGATTTATCGTTAGCCAACAAATGAATTGCTCGCGCCCGACAGCGAACACCCCGTCAAACCTACTGGATTTTTGCCAAAAATTTTACGCGATCTTCAAAAAAGTGGGTCAAAGTTTGAAGATTTCGTGAAGTCATTTGGGAATATTCACAGACATCTCAAAATTATGAGATTCTTGAGATAAACGAATAATAAAGTAACTTTTGTGACCTTGAACTTAGCAATCTTACTTAACTGTTTCAGGATTAGACGAGTTTGTGAGGGTGCCTGCTCGCGTTCTGGGGATTGAGGCAGAATTATGCCGCTTCCACAACAGATTAACTTCGATTGCCAATAGTTCGCGCCCCTCTTCACGCTTAGTGAATGCCTCGCATGAAACTGCTTCACCCTTTTTTTACTGCTCGACCCGACACCTCTTTCTCTAGCGCGCGCAAACAGCAGCTCCTGATGTTGATAGATCTAGTCCTGTTTGTCGCTGCGGTACCGGTTGCCTTTTGGCTTCATTTCGACACCCCGCTTTCTGCCTCAGAACTCTCCGAATACGCGGTTCTGCTCGGTCTGTTGGTTGTGCTCGAACATCTCGTTTTTCGAGTGCAAGGGATATACCGCTCGCTTTCGCACGAACTAGATGGAGAGTGCATCTGGGCAGCAGCACAATCAGTCGCGTCTAGTTTAGGAATTTTAGTCCTGTGGGCTTATGTTTGCGGCATCAACCTGCCACCGCCCACCGTCCTCATCATAGATGGACTTTTGACCCTCACCTCGACCGTTGGCGTGCGATTGTTGTGGCGCGGTGCGTTACGTCGTTGGCAGCAACCGCAGAGTCCGACAGCTAAAGTTAAACGGCTGGTTATTTATGGTGCGGGAACGGCAGGCTCTCAACTTGTCAGCGCTTTGGCGAAGGAGCCAACCTATCGCGCCATCGCCTTCTTCGACGACGATCCCGATTTGCACGGAGTCACGCTCCAAGGACTTCCCGTTTATTCGCCCGCCGTTTTGCCCCAAATGCGATCGCGCAACCCATTCGATCTCGTCCTTGTTGCCCTTCCCGCTACAGCTCGAAACCGCCAATGTCAAATCGTCGAGGAACTCAGACAGTTGTCGATTCCCGTTCGAGCCGTTCCGAGTTTGAGCGAACTCCTTTCAGAACCAAGCGTTCGGGCGCAGTCTCAAGAGATTGAAATGACGGCATTGCTCGGACGTAAGGAGGTTAAATCCGATGGACACCTCCTCCAATCCGCGATCGCGGGAAAATCGATTTTAGTCACCGGTGCGGGAGGCTCCATTGGCTCCCAACTGTGCCGTCAAATTGCCCGGGAGCGCCCCGAGCGTCTAGTGCTGTACGAACTCAACGAATATGCCCTTTATCAAATCGATTTAGAATTAGCCGAAACCTATCCCGACGTACCGCGCGTCGCTTGTTTGGGCAATATTAACGATGGCGAACATCTCCATCGAATTTTAAAAACCTATCGCATCGATACCCTCTATCACGCCGCCGCTTACAAGCACGTTCCTCTGGTGGAAATGAACCCCTTTGAAGGAATTGAAAATAACGTTTTTGGGACATTAGAAACCGCTCAAAGCGCCATTGCCTGCGGCGTAGAAAACTTTGTTTTTATTTCTACCGACAAAGCTGTTCGTCCTACCAACGTGATGGGAGCTAGCAAGCGCGCGGCTGAATTGATCGTACAAGCCCTTGCCGCTCGCCGCAGCTCGACAACTTGTTTTTCTATTGTCCGCTTTGGCAATGTCCTTGATAGTAGCGGTTCGGTGGTTCCTCGCTTCCGCCAACAAATTGCCCGCAGACAAGCTATTACGATTACGCATCCCGAAATTACGCGCTATTTTATGTCAATTCCCGAAGCGGCACGCTTAGTGATTCAAGCCGGAGCGATGGCTAAAGGGGGCGAAATCTTTTTGTTAGACATGGGCGAACCCGTACGGATTTACGACCTAGCGTTGCAGATGATTGGTCTGAGTGGGTTGACTCTGGGACGAGATATTGAGATTCAGTTTACCGGTTTGCGACCGGGGGAAAAACTTTACGAGGAGTTGTTAATTGCGGGGGAGCGCGTTAAACCCACTCAGCATCCTCAGATTTATAGCGCTCGCGAGGCGTTTTGGAGTTGGGAGATTTTGCAGTCGCGTTTGGAGACGTTGCAGCGCGCGCTCCGACAGCGCGATCGCGATCGACTGATCGCCGAGTTACAAACCCTCGTTGCCGAGTACCAACCTCAGAAATGCCCAAAACAGAGTCCGACTCCCCTCGTGCAGGAAACCCGACTCGCGCTTCATACCCCAATGAGGGTGTATGATAGTCAGAAAGTTGAGGTTCTGGGGAGTCGGTAACATAATACCAAATCCGGTTTTAGGTCATTCAACCGGATTTTATATCACCCAGTCTCCCCGTCTCCCCGTCTCCCCGTCTCCCCGTCTCCCCGTCTCCCCGTCTCCCCATCTCCCCATCTCCCCCCTCACTCCCTCTCTTCAGATAGACCTACCGACTCAACCTGGGAGAGATTGTCGCAAACCTAGCATTTTTTAAGATGCGGATAGGGTGGCACTTCGACCATTGCCGCGTTACAAGGCTTAACAACTGAAAGTTAACGCGATCGCGCATCAAACCACCCTCAACCCCTCCAAAACTTACCAAAATTAATTTTCATGACTGTTTCAGCAGACCAAATTCCAGCCCAATCCCAAGAACGGAAACCCGGTTTAGAATCCAAAATGGATCCCCCACCCCAATACGATCGCGAAAGCTATCGCGGAAGCAACAAACTCGAAGGCAAAGTTGCCCTCGTCACCGGCGGCGATAGCGGGATCGGTCGTTCTGTCGCTATTCTCTATGCCAAAGAAGGGGCAGATGTAGCCGTTTCCTACCTCGACGAACACGAAGATGCCAAGGAAACGCAGCGCTTCGTCCAAGAACAAGGGCAAAAATGCTTGCTGCTGCCGGGAGACATCAGCGACGATAAATTCTGCTTTGGGCTGATTCAAAAGGTTATCGACGAATTTGGCAAGCTCGATATCCTGGTCAACAACGCCGCCGAACAGTACGAAGAAGATGGTAAAACCCTCGAAAATATCGATGCCGAACGTTTAAAAAAAATCTTTGGCATTAATATCTACTCGATGTTTTACCTCACCAAAGCGGCTATCCCCTACCTAAAAGAGGGAAGTACAATTATTAATACCACCTCCATCAATGCCTACAAAGGAAACTCCCATCTGATTAGCTACTCCACGACTAAAGGTGCAATTCTTGCCTTTACCCGTTCCATCGCCGAACCCCTTCTCGAAAAAGGCATCCGCGTCAACGCGGTGGCACCCGGTCCCATTTGGACACCCTTTATTCCCAGTACCTTCGACCCCGACCATGTTAAAGGATTTGGTAACCAAGTCCCAATGAAACGCCCCGGTCAACCCGTGGAAGTTGCCACTTGTTTTGTCTTTCTCGCGTCGGAAGATTCGTCCTACCTTGCAGGACAAGTTTTACACCCCAACGGCGGCGTTGTTGTTAATGGCTAATTCACGCAAAGATATAAATTAGGCAAACATTCGCTCTTGAATTTCCACCCGAACGAAGACGAACCGAAGCGTTAATCCAGCTTGGAGTTCGATCGCACGAGGCAGGTTAACGAGAGTAGGAACCTAGCTAGAGACCTTACCCTCTCGTTAGCCTTGTCGTTTGTGTTGCTCGCTCTTTTCAACAAAACTCGCCCTTATCAATGAATAATTATTCATTGTTCATTGTGAATCGACTGCCTGGGGAACGGCAAATCCATCTTTCGGATCGAGTTCGCCGATTTTATCGGCATCTTGGTTGATACACCCTTTTTGATTGACATACTGACAGACGCGGGCGTAGAGGCGGGCGCGCGTTCCCGGATTGCCGTTGGAGAAGTGCACGACATCGTTGACGATCGAAACACGGCATACCGGACAGGTTTGTGGGTTTGTCATCTGTTTTTCTTCCTCAATCTTGTCGATTCTCTAGAGATTAACTGAATTTGTTATAAACAAATGTAACAAATATATCCATAAAATGTAAAAATGTGCATAGTATTTATCAATTATTCTGAGTGCAAATTGCCAAACATAGTGGAACAAGGACTGCTGGCAAGAAGGTAATAGGCAATAGATTTACACGCGGGAGACGACAGCTCGCCGGTTTTGGCATCTATTTCGCATCAAGCGCGATCGCGGTATAAATATCCCTCAATCAAAAAATCCGGTTCGATTGAGGTCAGTTTAACCCCCTCCAACTGTAAAGCTTGGGTCATTTCCAACAAACCTAAATCTCCTACCGGGGAGGGGGCATCGCGACCCCCAATAATTTTAGGCGCAATAAAAGCCATCACTTTCTGAATCGAGCCCGAGACGATCGCTTCAGCCGCCAGAACGCCACCGCACTCCCAAAAAATCCGAGATAAACCGCGATCGTATAAATAAGCCATTGCTGCGGCAGGAGTCAACTGGGGCAACTCCACCACCTCCACCCCCTTATGGCGCAAAACCTGTTGAAACGCCCGATTCGCGCCCGTCTCCGTCAGAACGACCGTTAGCACCTCCGTCGTTTGCCACAACTTCGCCTCCACGGGCAACTCCAAACTGCGGCTCATGACGACGCGCAAGGGATTATGGGAACTCGCGCCATGACTCGTTAACAAAGGATTATCGCGCCGAACCGTATTTCCCCCCACAACCACTGCATCGGCAGCCCCGCGTTCTAAATGGACGAGATGGCGCGCCCTCTCCCCCGTCACCCACGCACTATGTCCCGTTGTCGCAGCAATTTTTCCGTCCAGGGTCATGGCATATTTTAAAACTCCAAAGGGACGCTGATAAAGGATGCGATGAATAAAAGCTTCGTTGAGTTGGCGACAGTCCGCTTCCTCCACCCCCACAACAACCTCAATTCCCTTACCGCGCAGGCGTTCGATGCCGCTGCCCGCGACGAGGGGGTTGGGATCGACCATGCCAACGACCACTTTCGCCACCCCTGCGGCAATCAATGCCTCCGTACAAGGGGGAGTGCGTCCGTAGTGGTTGCACGGCTCTAAATTGACATAAACAGTGGCACCGCGCGATCGCTCTCCGGCGGCTTGGAGGGCAAAAATTTCGGCGTGGGGCCGACCGGCGGCGGGGTGAAAGCCCTCTGCGACAACTTGACCGTCGCGCGCGATAACCGACCCGACGAGGGGATTGGGTGACGTTTGTCCCGAGGCCCGACGAGCCAGTTGGAGACAGCGCTGCATCATGTCGCGATCGCGCTTCGCAATGGGAAAATTGGGCGGCATTGTCATTAATTTTTTATTCACTCTTTTGAAACGCTCTTTGCCGACGCTCTCTTGCCAAACAGCCGACGGTATTTTACTCTATGTTTGCTGCTATGGGGTCGCTGGGAACTGAATATAATAGTTCCATCGGTGACGACTTTTTAGAGAGATCGCATAATGTTTGTCCGGTGGGAGCAAAGGAAGGAAAATTTGGAAGCGATGCTAGTCGAAGTTCGCTCTGGGGACCGCCAGTCTCAAGAGCGGGTTGTCAAACTGCTAGCGCGCATTAGAAGTGAAGATATTCATACCTACTGGGGACATATGAATTTTTGGAAAGATGTCTCTAGCGTATTGGAAGATTTTCCCGATGAGACGCGCGAACGGATCGTTTCCGAGCTTTCCCGGCGGGTCAAACCCATTCCCAATTGGGCTGTTGAGAAAATGGAAGGCCTATTAGACGAACATCATCATCGGGGAGAGGCTGTTTTGCAAGCGATTAACGAAGAAAATCGGCGGCATGAGATGAGACTGGCGGAGTTGACGTTGCAGGGAAAGCGGGATCATCAAGAACTGGACCGTCAGAAGGCTGATTTGTTGCGAGAAATCGGTCTGGAATTAGCATCTGGCGATCGCGCGCCGGCCTTGTCTTATGAAGAGGATGGGTTTAAGTTGATGTAAGAGCAGTTTTAAAAATCGCCGTCTCTCCAAGGGTATGAGTTGGAGCAATCCCGCTCAGTTACGGAGACTCGGAGAACCCAAAATCTCCCTACTTTCAGGTGGGGAGGAATGTCAAAAAAGCTTCCAGCATTCTTGCGCGATCGCCCAATCTTCTCGGGCGCGAATGACTAAAATACGCGCGCTAGAATCGGGTGTTGCAATATCGGCATCGACGGGATGGGATTGATTTTTCCCTTCGTCGAGTTGCACGCCTAAAAAGCTGAGGGCTTGGCAGGTTCGGCTGCGGATGAGGGGGGCATTTTCGCCGATGCCGCCGGTGAAGATGAGTGCGTCTAATCCTCCCAAGGAGACGAGCATTGAGCCAATATGACGGCCTAAGCTGTGTAGGTAAACGTCTAGGGCGAGGGTTGCCTTTTCGTCGCCCGAGGCGATCGCGTCTTGAACCGATCGCAAGTCGCTGCTAACCCCAGAAAGCCCTTTGAGTCCCGATTCTTTGTTGAGCAAGCGGTTGAGAGATTCGGCATCGTATCCCTGACGCAGCAGGTGAATGAGAATTCCGGGATCGATAGAACCGCAACGACTGCCCATCATCAGTCCTTCGAGAGGAGTGAACCCCATTGTGGTGTCAATTCCTATGCCGTCGCGAATGGCGGCTAGGGATGCGCCGTTGCCGAGGTGACAGGTGATGATGCGATGGGGTATCCCCTTTTCTCCCCCGAGTAAGAAAGGTTTTGTTGATGCCGATGAGGGTGAATTAAGAATTTGGGCAGCGCGTTCGGCACAATATTGATGGCTAATGCCGTGAAATCCGTAGCGACGAATACCTTGTTTGAGGAAAGAGTAGGGGATGGGGTAAACGGCAGCCGCTGCTGGCATTTGGGCGTGGAAGGCGGTATCGAAGACGGCGATTTGGGGAATTTGGGGGAGGAGATGGGTGATTGTGTCGATGCCTTGGAGGTTGATGGGGTTGTGTTCTGGGGCGAGGGGGGTGAGGGAGGCGATCGCGTCGCGCACGGGAGGCGTAATTTGGATGGCTTGGCGATATTTGTCTCCGCCGTGAACGACGCGGTGTCCGATGACATCGATTTCGTCGAGGGACGATAGCACTTGGGTTTTGCCTTGGTGGAGGGTTTGGAGGAGGGCCGCGATCGCGCCTTGGCGATCCCCACTTGGCAATTTTTCTTCTAAGGACTCTCCTGTAGCTGTTTCTACTGTTAAAGCGGCAGTATCGGCGGTTTGCGTCCAGTCAAGTTTCGCTTCCCACAACGGTTGAGGCGGCTCAATGGAGAGTTGTCCATCGATCTCGTATAAACTGCTTTTTTGGGTACTCGATCCGGCATTTAAAACGAGAATTTTCATGGGTTGTCCTTCGTCATTCGTCATTTGTCATTCGTCATTTGTCCTTCGTCATTCGTCATTTGTCATTGGCATCTTGTATAAAATCCCCCAACATAATGCTACAGACCTCTCCCCATCTCCCCATCTCCCCATCTCCCCATCTCCCCATCTCCCCGTCTCCCCGTCTCCCTATCTCCCCATCTCCCCATCTCCCCATCTCCCCATCTCCCCATCCCCTTAGTGGCGATAAATTTCAAATTCGAGTTGTTCGTTTTTGCGAAAATTGTGAGTGAAGCGGTCTGTTTCGTTGGTATCGCTCAGCTCGAGATTATAAAAGTCTACTACGTCATGCTCGAAATAAGGTCCTGCGTGCCACGTTCCTCTTTCGAGCTTAATAAAAGCATTGCCAGGAATGCAGAATGCAGCTATTTTGTCAAGTTCCGGCTTGTCCCCATCGCCTGGAGGTGCAACGGCAATGAACCAGTCTTTTCCCTGTAGCGAACCTAAACATTGCGTACAGCGTCGATGGCGCGTAATTTGATGAAATTTTAGCCCTCTATGGTTCAGGCACATGATATAAAAACGAGGCGTACCTTGGGATAGGTTCAGTTGCGCGTCTGTTGAGTCGTAAGGTTTTCCTTCGCGGGAGGGGACAATGAGTTGACCGTAGGG
Organism: Cyanobacteriota bacterium; assembly: GCA_034189065.1. Classification (GTDB taxonomy): domain Bacteria; phylum Cyanobacteriota; class Cyanobacteriia; order Cyanobacteriales; family Spirulinaceae; genus FACHB-1406. The sequence goes on along the minus strand of JAXHVQ010000027.1, from coordinate 36,656 downwards.
TTTAAAGTTTTCCGAAGTAATGTCCCGAGCAGCAAGTCTTTCGAGAGCAATAGATTGAGCCATATCGCAGAATTGATTGGGACCCTAAATCAGTCTTCAATAATTTTTGAATGCTTTTTGGGGTGGAGATGGGCGCGATCGCGACTCTCCACTACTTCAGCCCATATTTTATACCAGTTTTCCCATACTGCGGCTTCCGAGAGAACCGATCCCTAAAGGATGTAAATTTCTAGACAAAAATACTTACACTTCAGGTGTTTTGAATTTAGTACGGTGAAAAACTAATGAAAGACAAAAAATAGTACCCGTAATGGGTACCGTGAACCATGCGGATTTTTGGCACAATAAACAGTATGAAAACAAGCCAAAGGTCGAAAAGCGCTAAGACCGTTGCTAAGAACAGCGTTTCGCACGTTGTTTCTTAGCGGCGTTTTATTAAGACCGGACGCAAAAGTATAACTCGTTGGCGATCGCATTCTCGCTCCAGAGCGCTCCTATGTCACTTCTATTGAGTTGAGCTGGAGACTGTATTGACGGATAGCGCAGTTGTCGGCACACACTGATTTCACAGTTTGACTGGAATTCAATATTGGAGAAAAAAGAAGTGCTTCTTTCTAATCCTGGAAGTTATTGAAAACATTAATCCATAAGAAATAAGCTGTTAGGCCTGAAGAAGTGGGGAACTTAAAATTCTCCTAAAGGCACTTTTGAAATACCCAATTTAAATTCGCGTTAGCTCCCTCACGAATCTTCTCTTTCAAAACCGCGAACGCGAGCAAGAGGGTTACGATTGAAGGTCTTGACAAAAGTGCTGCGGTGTAGTAGTTCAATTTGTGCGATCGCCTCGATTCGTCGTCGCGCTTCCCAGATCCCTCCCGAACGGCAATCGCCCACCTCTCAAGATACAATCAAACAAATCCCCACAAAACGACTTGGAGATTTCCCCCCTTCGCTTTGATTTGGGATGCTTCAAAAACGCCGGTTCTTTATAGAACAGGCTAATTCGCCCCATCAAAGCTCAACAGCAATAAATTAGACCTCTCTTAGTCCAGATTCAACCCCGACAAGACAAGGGTTTCAGGTTCATTTCTGGAGATGTCTATTGATTGCGGGTTACAGGTTACCGATCGCCGATTACTAATTACTTTTCGCTGTTTCATGAGCAATAGACGGATCGCAATTTCAAATTCGACGTTTCTCGCCATTGGTGTTGCAGGCGCATTAGCTCTGCTGTTGTGGCAGTTACAAAGTTTATTAGTCGTGTTAGCGATCGCAGTCGTTCTCGCGGCAACCCTTGCACCCGTTGTCGCCACAGGAGAACAAATCGGTCTTCCGCGCTGGCTGGCCGTATTGCTCGTTTACCTCGGTTTGCTCGGCAGTTTGACGGGTTTAGGACTCCTCATCGGTCCCACCGTTTTCTCGCAAATTCAGCGCCTTGCCGGACGCTTGCCCGTTTATTTAGAAGTTTTGCAATCCCTCGCCGAAAATTGGCTCATGGGTACGGGTTTGACCGAACCCAGTGCCGTGGAGCAAATCGAGCGGATATTAGATGTGCAAGGACTTGCAGCGTGGGCTTTGCGCTCGTCGCAACAATTGATCGTTCGCTCCTACGGCGTAACGAGAAGCTTCCTCGGTGGCACTCTCAGCCTGGTTTTAGCTGTACTGCTGTCGGCTTATATGCTAGCCGGTTCCGAGCAACTCATCGAAAGCATCACGCGCTTATTTCCCCATCCCTGGGACGAACGCTTAGCCGCCCAAGTGAAGCCGGTGAGCGATCGCATGGGAGGCTATATTCAAGGTCGAGTTTTAGTTTCGGGCATTTTAGCGATCGCCACCAGCATTGGCTTGAGTTTTTTGGGACTGTCGGAGTTTGCCCTGGGTTTAGGCGCAATTGCGGGCATCACGAATTTGATCCCCTTCTTCGGACCGGTATTAGGAGCCATTCCCGCCCTCATCGTCGCGACTGCCCAGGGAGGATGGACTTTCCTGTGGGTTGTGCTGTTATTTGCGCTCGTGCAAAACGTCGAAACCTACGTCCTCGATCCTCTACTCGTAGGAAACACCGTGCGCGTATTGCCCCTCTATCAACTCCTAGCGGTATTAGGCGGCGCGCAAGTGTTGGGCATTATCGGCGCGTTAATTGCACCGCCTTGGGTGGCAGGCGCATCGGTTCTATTGAATAACTTGTACGTGCAACCCAAACTCCTCGCCGAAGACAGCAGTTGCGAGAATGTCGCCTCCTCGCAGCAAGAAGGCGATAATAGAAAAGCCTCTATCCAAACCCCCCCCAAAACTGCCTCCTGCGATGAGTAACTCTCGATTGGGATTCAAATTCATTCTGAGCGCGATCGCGATCGCCTTGGGTATCGTCCTCACCGCTATCCCCGCCGTCCCCGTTGAGAATTCCACCGCCCCCATTCTCCTCGACGGCCGTACCTTGTTCCAAGTCAGCGACTCGGGACGCTTTTCTGCCCGAGAACGCGCCGATCAAGCCAACGACATTCTCGATGAAAAGATCGGTTCCTCCAATGTCCCCATCGAAGTTGAAGTAGACACGACCCAGGATATTCCCGTTATTCGAGTCAATGAAGATCACGTCTTATCCGTCACCCAAGAGGACATTCCCGACGGCGGGAATGCCACCCGGCAGGCGCGGCAATGGGCAGCCCAAATTGAAACTGGCCTCGATAGGGCGCGCTACGAACGGACCAACGAATACTTTACTCAGGCGGTGTTGCTGGCGGTTGCCTGTGCCATTTTAGCAGGGCTGCTAAGTGCTGCCCTGGGATGGCTGTGGCGGCATTGGCGGCGACTGCTGTTGCAACGACAACCTTCCGAGGGCGAAAGGGATGGGCTGGAGTTGCCAGCGCGCTTCGTTTTGACTGTATTGCGCCTCGCGTTGGTTGCCTCGGTGTTGTTTTATATCACCTATCTTTTTCCCCAAACGCGGCAGTTGGGCCACGATATTGCCAGCGCGCTGTTTGTGGCGCTGACTTCGGAGTTGTTTCCCTTGGGAGGGAAATCGTTTTCCATTCTGGACTTGTTGCGGTTGTTGGGATTATTTGCCCTGTTGGTGGTGGCAGCCAGAAGCTTCAGACAAATTTTGCGATCGCGCGTTCTCAATTTAACCGGTCTCAGTCGCGCCGCCCAAGAAACCATTGCCACCATCAGCAACTATATCTTTATTTTCATCGGCGCGATCGTTGTTATTCAGCTTTGGGGGTTGGAACTGAGTTCTCTGACGGTGTTTGCCGGGGTTTTGGGGGTAGGAATTGGCTTGGGGTTGCAGGGGATTGCCAAGGAGTTTATCAGCGGTTTAGTGATTATTTTCGAGCGTCCCATTCAAGTGGGAGATTTTGTGGAAATTGGGGAGTTGATGGGAACTGTCGAACATATTAGCGCGCGCAGTACGACCATTTTAACCCTCGATCGCATTTCGGTTATCGTTCCCAATTCCCGCTTTCTCGAGGCGGAGGTGATTAACTGGAGTCACCGCAGTCCCGTTTCGCGCCTGAAACTTCCCGTTGGCGTTGCCTATGGTTCCCATTTAGAAACGGTTAAAAATACCTTACTCGAAGCGGCGCGAGAGCATCCAGAAGTGTTGTCACAACCGCCTCCCTTAGTGTTTTTTAAGGGATTTGGCGATAGTTCTCTCGACTTTCAGTTATTGGTTTGGATTGCCGACCCACTCAAACAGTTTCGCATTCAAAGCGATTTATATTTTCTCATTGAAGGGTTGTTCCGCGATCGCGATGTTGAAATTCCTTTCCCCCAACGCGATTTACACCTGCGTTCGGGCAATTTTTCTGGGGAGATGTCGCCGCAGTTGTTGGAGTCGTTGACCCAGTTATCTTATAGTCTCGCCCAATGGTTGAATCACCAAGAGTCTAATAATGGGAATGGCGTTAAGGATCGCGCGGTTCGTCGCGATGAAACCGACCGACGAATTTAAGATGGATTGTCCTTTTCTCGCTGGGCGATAAACTTATCGTAAATCCGTCGAACTAATTGTACTTCATCTGGATGTTGGGCTGCCCACGTTTCGCGATCGCGCTCGATTTCAGCTAAATGAGACTCCACATTGTCAGGGGTTAAAAGAACGCCAAAATCAGTCGGAACCGTTGCTGCATTTGTTGAAAAGATACGGTCTAAAATCCAGTTTCCCACCCGAACTGTAAAATGAGAATTATCGGCATAATTTTCCATTTTAGCTTGAATGGGTTCCGTAACGACGCTGTTGTAACCTGAAAAGTCCCAAACTGGCACAATTTTAACCATTTTTCGCTTCCATTCTTCAAACGCTTCCCACTGTCCGGTTACGCGAATTGCTTCGTTATCGGTGGCATGGGCGGGAGGAATAAAGACTTTTAACTCAATTCCCTGTTTCTGGCAGAGTTCGACAATTTTTTTGAATTCTTCAAAATAGTTTTCAGAAAAGGTATAATTGGAGTGAAATTTAAAATAGGTTTTAATTGAACCGTCAAACCGAGCCTCTGTTTTACCGTCATTCACTTTTCGGTTGGGCATAAAACCATTTTTTCCGTAATCCAGATTAATTGTTTTAGCCGTGCGACTCGCTTCGACAGTTTCTACACTTCTTTGGTAAGTATCTAGAGAGAAAACACTATTAATCAGATCGTTAGGGGGCAACATCGCTGTTTCCAGCCGGTTTTCAGAAAAACTCGGTTGATTGTCAAGTTCTCCGTTGAACATGAAAAAGTCAACGCCCAATACCACTAATTCGATGTCTTCCTGATTCGCGATCGCGTGTTCTAAATATCGCCTAACTTCATAGATATTGGCCCCATTCAAAGCTAAATTATAAATCGGAGTTTTGTCCTGTAACGTGGGATGTTCCGGGTTAATACTCTGCTTCGTTCGCGAAGAACCCAAAATGACAGTAACCGGCTTAATTCGCATAATATCGGCTGCTTTGTACAAGCGGTCGTTATTATCTTTGCTTGGCTTTTCGTGATTGAATTTACCGACGGGACTGTTGAAAGTTCCGTAAGGATCGATGATAATATTAAAAAGACCCACTGCAACCATTGGGAGCGATGCCATCAGCAAAAACAAAGCCGTAAAACGCGCATATTTTTGGCGATCGCTCACCTTCTTTGGTTCGATAGTTATCGCCAGTTTTTGCTTGAGTTGGTCAGTCATTTTGAATTATTTTGAGATAAATTTTCCCGAGTTTTGTTAAAACTGGAAATAGAGAAATTCAGACACTCGATTTAAAGACAGCAAACAAAAGCCCGTCAAAATCCCCACCCAAGCTGCCCACCACCAAGTTGGCTTCAAAGACTTGACAATTTGCTGCGTATTAGGTGAGAATTTAACGCATAATAGCAAAATTGCTAAGATAAAAAACGGCCAAATTTTGTTTTCCCAAAACTCCGGCAAGTAGGTTAAATTCTTCCAAGACTCCAATTGAATTCCCAACTGATTCAGCACAGCTAACTTTCCTTGAGGTTCGCCTGGAATCGCCACACCTTTCACCCCTACCATTGCCTGCAAAATGTGGAGAGCGTCCCTAAAAGTTTTCGCTCTAAACAATACCCAACTTATTAAAACTGACACAAAAGTTATGAACCAAGCCAACAGCGCGGGCAAAGGTTTTTTCAGCTTTCTCCAAGCATGATTAATCGCCAAATAAACACCGTGCAAACCGCCCCATACTACAAACGTCCAACCCGCACCATGCCACAATCCCCCCAGTAGCATAGTAATAATTAAGTTAGCATATCGACGCACCTCTCCTTGGCGACTCCCTCCCAGTGGAATATATAAATAATCCCGCAAAAAATTAGACAGCGTAATATGCCAGCGCCGCCAAAAGTCGCTAATTGAACTAGCTTTATAGGGAGAATTGAAATTAATAGGTAATCGAATATTAAAAATCAATCCCAAGCCAATGGCCATATCCGAATAGCCAGAGAAGTCAAAATATAACTGAAATGTATAGCTTAATGCTCCTACCCAAGCTTCCAGGAAATTAACATCGGCTGCATTATTAAAAACAGGCGCAACCCAAGGCGATAGCGTGTCCGCAATCAAAACTTTTTTCGATAATCCCAAACTAAATATCACCAAACCCGTTGCCACGTTTTTATTAGAAATGACGAAGGTTTTAAGTTGGCGGAGTTGGGGAATCAGTTCGTCATGTCGTAAAATTGGACCGGCAATCAGTTGAGGAAAAAACGAAATAAATAAAGCATAAGTCATAAAATCATACTTTGTTTCTCTTGTTTCCCCTCGATATACATCGACGAGATAAGCCGCTTGAGTGAAGGTATAAAACGAAATCCCCAAGGGCAGCAAAATAACAGGAATATTAATATTCGTCCGAATAACAGAAGCAACCGAGTCAGCAATAAAATAGGCATACTTATAATAGGCAATGATCCCCAGATTAGCGCCAATTCCTACCCACAGAAGTGATTTAGCACGTTTGCTTTTGGGTTCAGCTAAAGCAAGAGCTTTTCCCATTTGATGGTTAAAGACAATTGAAATAATTAAAAGGGGAAGATAAGCAACATTCCAGTAACCGTAGAAAAATAGCGAAGCCACCGTTAGCCAATGTCGAGCAGCCCGAACCAAACGTCTTTTCGCTAAAAAGAAAAAGACAAGGGCTGTAATTGGCAGGAAAGTAAAAATAAAAATGTAGGAGTTGAATAACATTAAGAGTTAATTTGTAAATTCGTAAAAAGGAATATCGAGCGAAGTAATTCTTAAATTTCCTTTGTCGATGTATCCCGTCTTCGTTTTGGACGATGAACCAGCTCTTTTTTTCCTAATCTTCGCAACCACCCCCAACTCTTTTTCAGCCAATGCCATAAAACTTGAAGACGATGAGAAAGGGTCGGCAAGCGCTGAAGATAAACGAGGCTGCGGATGGGGGCAGCGATCGCGCCGTTTAAGTGCAATCCGAAACTCGAAATCGCTGCGTCGTTTTCTCCCAAAGAAATCATTTCTCCCAAATGCAGATAGCGAAAGGGTTTTAGGGACTTTCGATTCAAAGTTGCCCACAAATTTTTTGCCGCACAACTCGCTTGCTGGTACGCTGCCTGAGCGGTTGCGGGGACGCGCTGACCGGCAGCATCTATAGTTTCTGCTAGATCGCCCAGGACAAATACTTCGGGATAATCGACGGATTGCAGCGTTTTCTCGGTTAAAATTTGACCTCGTTCGTTGTGGGTGCAGGGAAGATTTTTCACCCAATCGTGCATTTGCGTCCCGGCGACCCAAATGGTTAAATCAACGGGTAGGGTCGCCGCTTGACTGTTTTGCTCGAGGGTCAGGGTATCTCGAGCAATGGTGGTGACCCGCGTGTTGAGACTGATGCGCACCCGACGCTTTTCTAAAGCTTTGTGCGCTGTTTTGCGCGTCGCCCGCGTGAAGGTTGGGAGTAGTTGCTTACCGCTGTCAAGTAAGTAGAGTTCTCCTCGGCTTCCCAGGCGATCGGCAATTTTTCCTGCCAATTCTACACCGCTGGGCCCGCCGCCAATGAGGGCAACTCGCAGGGGCGCGCGATCGCTTTGTTCTAACTCTTCTAAAGCGCGATTGAGCTGTTGACTATCTGTAAAATTGCGGAAGGTTAGAGCATAATCTGACAGTCCTGGAATACCGGATCGGCGATTTTGTGCGCCGACAGCGAGGACGAGGTAGTCGTAGGCAAGTTCTCCCCGTTGTGCGAGTAAAACGCGGCGCGATCGCAAATCTACGTTTTGAACGCAATCCTGATAAAACTCGATAGGCGTTCCCACAAGCAGTTTGGCGTAAGGGGGGGCAATTTCCCATGCTTGCAGTTCGTCTGTGACCCGTTCGTAGAGGAGAGGGGTGAATGAGAGACGGTGGTTGCGATCGATCAGGATAATTTCGCAATTCTTTCGCTCGAATCCGCGATACTTTTGGAGATAAAGCGCCGTATATAACCCGCCAAATCCGCCCCCCAATATGCAAATTCTTCGCCTTGGTGGGGTTGACAAATTTCCAGATAAATGTTCGGTTCGAGCCATTTTGGAAGTCCTATTGCGATCGCTCTGAGTCAGTACGTTCGTAGATCGAGCTATTTTCTGTCAGCGAGCGGATTAAACGCCGCTCTTTAGTCCGAACAGGATTGCTGCCAAACCATACTTTTCTTCACAGTTTGCTTTTCATCGGGAGGAACAGTTCTCTCATCCATAAAATAAACTTTGAGACTGACCAACTGTTTTTTACCCGAATGTTCGGCATTCCAAGTTCGGCATAAATACTGACCTAAATAAGGATATAGTTTTTGTCCAATTGCGCGATTCATTTCAATATAATAAACTCGCCATTGTATGGTTTTATAGAGAGCTTTACGCTGTCGCACAGTAGGTTTATTCCAAGGAATTGGCTGGTCTTCCTGAAGAACGTTAACTTCACTCCCATCCTTTAACTGACCGACGATTGCATACCAACCATCATCCAACGGAGGTGAGGGCGCAAAAATGCTCCATACTTGATCTAAGCGAGTTAATTCTGGAAGCCAATAAAGTCGCTGGACAGTGCGTCTTTTAAAAAGGCGATGAACTTGACTCGCCCAATCTTCTCGCGGTTGATTGCGACGACGAACAACGGTTTGATCGGCAAAACCTTTCAAGTTCCACATGAACGCGATTAGCAAGAAGAATAGAGCAACCGTATCTAAAATTCGGGATGGCTTAACCTCAATTGGACGAAACTTGAATGGACGAGTCAGTAAACCTGCCTTCTGACGGTTGGAGGCAATTGTTTCGTACATTTTCGTTCCCGCACTCCTGACGAAACTTGACCGAAGTAGAGGCGCAATGAATCCTAAGATCGGAGAAAGGCTAAAAACGTAAACGATCCCCTCAAATTTATAATGATTGATTCCCCGATAGTCTCGAACGACCCAAGAATTTTGCTCCTCCATCGCCGCATAAATTTCAGCATCGTCCTGAGCTTTGAGCAAGGGAGTTCCGGGCAGAATCAAAAAGGTACGAATGAAATGAACAACTTTTTTGCAAAACCCGCAGTCAGCATCATAGTAAATTTTTAAGCCTTGTCTTGCTGATGTTTCTAGGTTCCGAGCCGCTGTATCCCAAACAATGCTGGGAATTAGACATAACCAATTCACAATACTCAGATAACTTAAAACACCAATGTCAAAGCACAATTCAAATCCAATATGTAAAAGAACAAACGAAACAATTGCAATAATTCGCAGAAAATTATTATAGAAAGGAATAAATAAAAGCAAGGGACCGACCCATTCAAAACCCAGAGCGGCAAATGTCAGGACTCTTAGAAACGAATTAGGAAAACTCAATAAAAACTGACCGAAATGTGTGGTGTATTGATCGTAGCTTAATGAATAGTAAACTGCATCACCCGTAGGCCACCACAAATCGCTTTTCGTCTTGAAAGCTGCCGACCAGATATAAATGAAGCAAAGCTGAATAATAAATGCAATGGTTGCTCCACTAAAAATTCTTTTGGGCAGCGGTTGGCTTGATGAATTAAGTGCGCTATCAATAGAATAACAAGCCCCCAAGGGCAAAAACATTGCCCAAAACAGAACGGCTCGCAGAACGTGATCTCCAGCAAAACTCAAGACAGGATTGCGATTCTGAACTGAAATAATTAAAGCCCAAGTTGCAATCGTCACTAAGCGTGTATGATATCCAACTAATAAGCAAATCGCTAACCCAATGGCTAGCAAAAAGAGGAATGCCTGAACAGCCGGTTGGCCGCTAATGAGATGAATCGACCAGTACCAGGGTCGCAGTAGTTGATCGATTAAAACAGTACGAGGTAAAACTCCACTATCGGTGTAGTGGGCTTCCAATGCCCTAGACCGAGTCACAACCTCGGCAATCACCGCAAGAGCTAATCCAATGCGGAAGACGGCTAAGGAGCGCAAATCTAAGCCAAAGATCGTCTTCAAGTTTGCTTTTTTCAGATGGGTCATACTTGCTTTGAGTGTTACACTTGACGAGCTGGAGAGCTGCTCAGAGGTTACAGCGTCCCATATTTTTAGCCAAAAAAAGTTGCCAAATTGTTGCTACGTAATTGCGCCCTTTATCCAGGTAATCCCATAGATTTACTCCCGTCTTACTTTCGCCAGAAACTCGCGGAACGCACTTATAGGGAACCTCCACTAATCGGTAGCCTAAACAGGCAGCCTGACCTAGAAAGTCAATACAATACTCTCCATAGCTTCCTCGCAATGGAATACGTTTCAACACTTCACAGCGAGCAGCGACAAAGCCGCTCGTATAATCATGCACCTGACTGCCTAGCAGTAAAATTGCAAAGTGATTGATAATCCAGCTTAAGATTCGAGCCATTAGACTGTGAGCGATATCTCCACCCCCTGGAATCCAACGAGAACCCACAGCGACATCTGCCTTTTCTTGTCGAATTGCTTGAATCAACTTGGGAACATCGTCAGGAGGCATAGAAAGGTCGCAGTCCATCCACGTTACAATTTCAGCTCCATAAGTGTTTATTGCTTCATTAATGCCTCGTTGAATCGCAGATGTCAAGCCTTTTTCCCCAATTCGCCGTATCGAGATAACCCCAGAGCGAAAAGATTCGTTATCTGGATCTCTATCGTAACGATTCGCTAAGGTTTCAACCACTTCCCAGGTTCGGTCAGGAGAATTGTCGTCAATTACGATTGTCAAATAAGGAGCGGGGACACTAGCTATAAGACGCTCAATTAATTGGCTAATGTTTTCTCGTTCGTTAAACGTCGGCAGAATTGTACAAACAAGTTGCGCCCTGGTTTTCTTTGGATAAGTTGTCATTTTTTTTGTTTTTAAGCTTCAGTTTGCTGGAAGGATATCAGCTTCATAGAGCGGATACCTACCAAACTGACCCAATTGAGTCAATTTTATTTGGAATTTTTTTTCGTTATGGGTAAAAAGAAGATCGCCTTTTTTTTCTTCTATCAAAGAACAAGGACGATAAGGATAACGAACGTAAATCATCTTTTTGGGTCGATTATGTTCTACCAATGTTGTTCCTAATTCTATCATTGCTTCATGGTTTTCAACGCACAATAAACTTTTCTCATTGCTTAAAGAAAAAGCCAATGCTTGAGCAGCGTATTGGTGAGAACAAGCGATAATTTGATGAGAACTTTGTCTAAGAGCGTCAAGTGCAGGCGCTATCCCTTCGTGAGCTTTGTAAAAGTATTGGAAGCCAAAATAAATATTTTGATAGCATCCCATTCCTAAAAGAATTAAAGCAAATGCAAAGCTAGAATAAGTCAAAGCAAAGTTAGAAGAACTCCAAAGTACCTGTAACTGTTTTACAGTGAGTAGGGTAGTGAAAGGCATTAAGATGAGTAAATACCGAGGCCCCCATTGTTTTCCCCCTACAATCTCTTCACCCGGCGCAAAGTCAACCAAACAAGAGACTCCGATAGTGTAAGACACATAAAGGAGGTAAACTATCCACATTTGATGGGAGACTTGTACTTCATTTACAAGTAAAAAGTAAGACCAACCGGTAATGCTAATCAAGAATAACCCTCTTTTTTTTATTAAGAATTTTAACTGACTAATTCCTTTAAAGATAGCCATCAGTACAGTTAAGGACAATAGGAGTCCCGATAAAGAAAAGATCGCCCATTTAGGCTGCCCAATACCAATCCCTTTTTGCACTAAAAAAGCGAGTAGATACGCGGTAGGGAAAAAAGCGATCGGAAAATACCGAAAATAAGAAGTATTGAGTTGTTTAAAGCTTTCGAATGCCTCCTTAATTCTTCGCTTCCAAGAAAACTCATTCAACACTAACAAAGAATGAATCCCTAAAAATCGACCGTAAACCAATTTATTACAAATCCAAAAAAATCCGACTGCCCATATCATTCCAGCACAAAATATAATTCGTTTATTTTCAAGGATACCCATTGACCAATTTGCTAGGTTCTGAGTTGAGCCATCACTCAGCGATTTAATGATTGTGAAAGAGGGATCGAGGAATAATCCCAACCCTGTCAATAATACGAGAGCGACAACCATTGCTAGTAACTCCGATCTAAACCAGACCGACGAGCCGACTAAAAAACCTCCTAACAAAATCTGAATAATTCCCGGCCAATTTTCTGGAGTAAAAAAAACAACAGCAATACCCATGAAACTCAGTGCAACCGCGAGCGTATGTTCCCAATACATTGCACTATAAAATGTTAGAGGAGAAGCAAAAATTAGAAGAAGTAGTCCAAAACTGATTCCCCAACCGCTCAGTTGTAGCGCTCGACCTGCCCAATAAAAACTGAGCCAGATAATCCAAGTGGAGGCTAAGGGGACGAAGTAAAACCCTCGGTATCCGAAAAGCCTATAAAATAAAGACGTAAGTAAAGAAAACGGAAATGGAAAAGAGATATAGTACCGTTGATTCAAGCGAAACACGAACGGTTCTTTGTAAGGATAAAGCCCCTTTTTCCAAAGCTGGTGAAGCCACAATGCTGGATTATTCACCAAATCGAAACGCATTTGACCGCGACTGATTTGTTGAGCTAGTAGTGCCTTTAAAGCTCCATCGCCGTTAAAAAATACATCTTTGGGGACTTGCCAACATAGATACAGCGAATACAGAATTCCTGCCAGTATAATGACCCAGGAAAAATAATCTCCACTGCTAATCATAAAACGAACCTCAACTCGACCGGGTCGCCTGACCCAAGACTAAATGGTTTTATTGGAAAATTTTCTGCATCGCTTCAAAAACAGTTTTAAGCTGCTCGTTGGTTAAAGCTAGACCGCTTGGCAAATAAAAGCCGCGACGGGCAAGCCGTTCTGCAACTGGGCAGGATACGCCTTGAAACAGTCCCATTTTTTTAAATACGGGTTGTTCGTGCATACACCAAAAAAATGGGCGGGAACCAATCTTATACTGCCGCAAGCGCTTCATTGCTTCTATCGCGTCAAACGGCACTTTATCTTTTAAAACGATGCCATAGACCCAATAAATATTCTTGGCATAATCTGTTTTAGGTAGGGGCAATTCTAACGCAGCTACATCGGTCAATAGTTCTGTATAACGTTTCCCCATAGAGCGTTTGCGTGCAACAAATTCATCTAATCTTTCTAACTGAGCAAGACCTACAGCAGCTTGTAGATTTGTCATACGCAAGTTCCATCCCAGCTTTTCATGAATGAAACGTCGTTGAGGCTGAAAATACAAGTTTCTCAACGAACGGCAGGAGTCAGCTAGGGTTTCATCATTGGTAACAATCATTCCTCCTTCGCCAGTCGTAATGTGTTTGTTGGGATAAAAACTGAATACGCTAATCTCTCCGAAACTCCCGCAAGGTTGACCTTTATAGGTTTGTCCCTGAACTTCGGCAGCATCTTCGATAATTTTCAATCCGTACTGATGGGCTAAGTTTAAAACAGGGGTCATATCAACGGGCAAGCCATAGATATGAACCACCATAATGGCTTTAGTTTTAGGGGTGATTTTCTCCTCGAGTTGATTGATATCCATGTTCCATGTTTGAGGATCGCAGTCAACAACGACGGGAGTTGCGCCTACCTTAACAATTGCTGCCCCGCAGGAAATAATTGTAAAAGCTGGCAGGATAACTTCGTCTCCCTCGCTAATATTTAAGGCGACTACTGCGGCTTCCAATGCCATCGAACCATTACAGACAGCAATGGCGTATTTTCGATCGACCCGTTGAGCGAAAGACTCTTCAAATTGTCTAACGAAATTTCCTTCTGAAGATATCCAACCCGTATCAATACACTCGTTGAGATATTGCTTCTCTTTCCCATTCAGTAGGGGTTCGTTGACGGGGATAAAATTTTTCATCGCCCTTTACTCCCCAATTTTAACGCAATCTTCTTTAATGCCTTCAAAGCGCGTCTTATCTTGATTGCCGACGTAGGGACCTTGTTTGACTTCAATCATTTCAACTTCTTCAAGAACTTGAAATCCGTGTCCTCCTTGAATGAGAAGAATTACATCTCCAGATTTTAAAATTTCACTGCACAAATATTGCTGGTCGTCGCTATAAAAATCTACCCTGAGTTTGCCTTGCCGGATCAGTAACACTTCCTGGGTATATAAAATTTGTCGGGGAACTTGATTGTGGAGATGAGGCGCTATAGCTTTACCCGCAGGATGCCTCATATACGCAAGTTGCTGGGAGAAGCTATTGGGGGTCAAAAAATGAATTCCGGGTTCGCGAAATTCAAAGGGCAGAATAATAGCCAAAACTTCGTCGTTATGTACGATCTCATGAGGTTGAACGCAGACCGGTAAAGTATCCTGGTCAAAAGTGGTTTTTATAGATGTCATAATTTCCTGAACAATTGATAGGTGTGCAAATTATTTTTGATGAAACGATTTCAAAAACCGTTGTTTACTTACTGTCCTCCAAAAGAGGTTTGAGGTCTTGAATAATCTGTTTCGATCGCGTGATTCTGGCTTCGGGTTGGAGATGATAGTGCGTGTCCGCAAATTTACTGGAGTCCGTCCACACATTTAAGGTTTGCGGATCGACGGCAATTGTAGGAGCAATTTTACTAAGTTCTTCGACAGTCTTTTTAACGTTTTTCATCGTTTTAGGATCGTCTGCGGCACCGTAAATGATAGATGCAGAAAGAACTAGGTGTCCGCCTTTAGCTTCCACTTCCTCGCGAAACTGCTTGATGCGCGCGATCGCGTGCTTGGTGATGGGTTTGCCAATTTTGAGCTTAAACCACTTACTTTGGCGCTGCCACGTTCTGGTTGGATCGCCGCGTGGGGTGACAGGGTCGGAGTAATACTCTTCGATTTGACCTTTGGTGGCGAGATCGACGGCTGATTTCGTCAAATTCCGCAGGCTGGGTACCCCTAAAAGCCAAGTATCTTGGGCAATTTCCCGAAGAGGAACGCCACCTAATCCCGGTCGCCCGATCGCCATGCCAAATTCGACGGTGCGGTCGCCAATACCGTCGTCGTCCATCAGCATTAAATATTCGGGCATTAATAGAACGATATCCCCAGGACGAACCTGCTCGGCGATCAGCGGACTGATGATATTGAGACCCAGGTTTCCATCAAGGGCAAAGTTCATGACCGGAATGCCCAATTTCTCTTCGATTAACTGGGAATTCACTGTATAGTGCGCTCCCGATCCTCCTGCGATCAGCAGTCGCCTTGGCGCTTCAATCTTGGCTGCCAAAACTCGCTTCGTTTGATACATTGCTCTGAGCCAACTAATCAGACCGCCGCCGTAGATGTTATAGGCATAGCCTAACGACCAGGCGATCCCCAATGCCGCAAACCACGGCACTAGTTTTGCAGGTTTCCGCATCGGACTCCTTTTTGCTAAAAGGCGAAGTAAATGAACTTAGAAGGCGTATTCGCTGCAAGCAGGACGGTTAAACCGAGCAATACGGGCGGAACCCATCCTGATAAGAGCAACTCGTACTCGAACTTTTGCTGCCAGACTGCGATTTGCTCCAATAGTAAAACCGAGATCGCCAGAATCAGCAAAACGATTAAGACGACTCCCTCGTTAATACTGTAGGAACTTAAAAATTGTCTCAAATTTGACAGCGAATAGTTCCACGGTGTAATTAAACTTTGCATTTTGGCCGCCAACCGGCTAATATTCGTCTCCATGAAGAACAAACAGCCGAGAATAATCGAGCCAAAGGTCAGCGCCCAAGCGATAATTTGTGGTTTCGCTACGTACCGACTGACGACGCGATCGAAGGGTCTGCCTAAATAGCGCAATACGAGTAGCAGTCCCCCGTGATACGCTCCCCACAGAATAAAATTCCACGCCGCCCCGTGCCACAAACCCGATAAAGTAAACGTGAGAAAGAGATAAAACGCCGCCCACTGTTTTTGCGCTCCCATTAAAGGGATGAAAACATAGTCCCGGAACCAGGTACTTAAGGTAACGTGCCAGCGCCGCCAAAACTCGTTAATACTAATAGACGTATAGGGTGCGAGGAAATTAACCGTCAGCTTTACGCCGAGAAACCGAGCAATGCCAAGGGCCATAAAACTGTACCCGGCAAAGTCGAAGTAAATTCTGAGGGTAAACAGAAAAGCCGCAAACCAAATAATCCAAGGATTCCCGGTTTCCGTTAGCATTTTGTCGATGTAGGGAGACATATTATCCCCCAAGACAAATTTCATAAAAAATCCCAAGGAGAGCCAACGAAACCCTTGGTCGAAGTTTTCTAAGGAGAACTTAAAACGAAAATTTTCGATTTGAGGAAACAGGTCAACGCGGCGCTCGATGGGGCCGGCAACAATTTGGGGGAAGAAGGCGACGAAGTTAATATAATCGAGGAAGCCAATAGGCTTTTTACGATTTTTCTTTTGCAGGGAGTCTACAATAAAGGCGACCATTTGAAAGGTGTAAAAGGAAACTCCCGGTGGAATTTCGCTAAACACGGGCAAAGGAAAGCTACTTTGCCAGTTCCGACCGACTCCTCCCACCGCCAACCCAAAAATATCTTCGACAAAAAAGGTCAGATATTTAAAATAAGCCAAAATTCCAATGTCAACAACAATGGCAATTGTGGCAATAAGTTTCGCTCGCTGGTCTGTATAGCGCAGCATCCACTTTACCATTGCGTAGTTAAAAAGAATGGTAAAGGTGAAAATAATGAAACTCTTAGCGCTGGCATTGTAAAACAGCAGCAGGGATAGACTGGCGATTCCCACTGCATCAAAAGTCCCTCGCCAGAGATTGAATGACTTTCCTACCGCACGCGCCGTGAAGAACGGAACGCAAAACAGGAGCAATATCCACCAAAAGGAAAAATCAGAATAGTTCACAGTTTTGAGGTTTATCCCAATTCAAAATCTAACATTTATAGCGCGTAGAAATGTGAATGATATCGAAGAATTACTTGAGAATGCCGAAGGCTAAGACAATTTTCAACGTCTGTTCTAACGATCGATCCGAGTTGCAGCATTGGTTTTACATTAAGCTCGATCTTGTGATTTTAGGCTTTCACTGCATAAATCGCCCCAATTGTTTTACTTTTGGGACGACGCGAAAAAATAACAAAACCGGACTTCCGCAACTTTTCCTCTAATGGTTTAGGCCCTTTGTTATGCCACTCCATCATAATTCCCTTGAGGCTTCCCAGGAGACCTTCCGCGTCGAGTGCTTCGAGAATGTCGTACTCCGCTCCCTCGCAGTCGATTTTCGCGACGATATCGGCATCGGGATACTGAGATTGAATGGAAGCTAAAATATCCCGTGCCGGTTTGAGTTTAATTTCTTCTTTGGAAAATGACCGTTCGGCGTTCTTTTTATCGTCTACTGTCATCCCGTTTATACCAACGCTCGCTTTACATTCATAGTTATATTCGAGCATTAATGTTTCTTCTTTTTCCCCTCCAACACCATAGTTAAACGCTTGAATTTTTTGGGCGGCTTCCGGGTTCAAGGCAATATTGCGTAGCGCTTGGTCGTAGGTCATTTTAAAGGGTTCGTAGCCAAAAATTCCCACAACATTCTCTTTGGTGGAAAAGTACAAGCTACTCATGCCTGTATTCAAGCCGATGTCCCAAATAACGGTGGGGCGATCGTAAATCAAGTTATAGGTTCCATCGACAAAAACTTCGCGAATAATACTCAGTTCTTGTTCGGTATCAATAATGATTTTGATTCCTTCAATATCGATAACCAACTCCTTTTCGTCATTGACAAAAAATTTGGCATTGGCATTTTTAATACAGGATTTTGCCAATTCTAAAAACTTTTTTCTTAAAAAGAAGTCCTTTTTGTCTTTGGCAACATGAAGATTTAACGGTTTTACAAAGACGGTTTCTGATGTTTTATCAAATTTAATATCGCCTAGACTAATTCCAGATTCGGCAATTTTTTGAGACCAGTATAAATCGGGAATATGGCGAAACGTCTTGAGGGTCTGGATTGCATTTTGGGGTTTGAGCATTGTGATTTTAAAGCCTTGTGCAGAAGAATGACGATTGAAGCGCAGGAGAATAACGATCTAAAAGTTCTGAAGTACGAGTGTTGAGACTTCCTTTTTGAAACCCCAACACTCACACGACCGACCGAACTGTCCGACTAGCTGCCGCTCAGTCCTTTCCACAAACCGCCCCACCCTTTGCCGGATTTCTCTTTCTCTTTGGGTTGTTCTGCCGGGACGCTCTCTTCGGAGTCGGCGTTGGCTATGGCAGAAGAAACATCAAATTCTGTGACGAGAAATTCCGACGATTTTTCAATGGTGGGATAGTCCCAAAATAGCGTCGAAGGTAACTCTAACTCGAGCCAATCTTCGAGGTCGCCGACTAAGGTAACTGCGTCGATGGAATCAAGACCGTACCGAGTCAAAGATTCGCTGGTGTCGATGGTTTCGGGTTTGACTGAGAGTTGTTCTGCCAGCTTAACCACCAGCCAGTTTTGCAACACTTCGACGGGCGAATTTTCGGTTTGAGATTCGGTATTAGGCTTGGAGTTGGAGTTCTGAAGTTGCATCGGCGTTTTTCTCCTGGGTTTGAGGTTTTGCGAGTTGAAATGGAACAATTGAATACATTTTAGAGTCCTGATGAAGCTTTAACAGCTCATCAGCGACGTTTTCGATGTAGGCGGGATCCATTTTTTGGGAGCGCCCAAAGGGTTGTAGCAGTCGGTTCAACCCGAGTACGAGCCATTCCCCTTTCTCGAAAAATGTTCCGAGACGCTGGCGGTTGTACAGCCACATATGGAGGCAAGATGCGCCTGCATGGAGGGTACAATATTTTTTCGCCAAGTCGAAGAGTTCGGGGGATTGATCGTGACCGAATTCAAAGGCTGAGTTGGCAACGAGATCGTCGATCGCGTCCAATTCTTCGAGTAAAATTCCCGCGAGGGATTTTATCTGTTCTAGCACCTCAGCGCTGAGATGGGATTGGGCGTTGAGGTCTTGAAGCTTGGCGATCGCGATTTCCAATCCTTGTAGCACGTCGTCGGCACCTCGCCCAAAGAGTTCCAGCTTTTCGGGTTGGAAGGGGGGGACGGGTTTCTCCAGGGAAAAGGTGGCTTCTAAACGGGCCGCGATCGCGTCCATTTGCTTGGGTTTCCTCCGACTGCGCGCCTTGGTAATTTGACGCATTTGCAAAATCAAGGCGTGCAAGTTCACCACCGTACTGCCGTCGAACACGCTAATCACGGCGTTGTCGCGCAGCATCTTCTGATAAATCCCCCAGTCGTGTTCGTCGCGCATATAAAAGCGCGATCCTAACACCACCGAAATTTCGTCAATAGTCTTCTCCAACTGCACGGTGACGAAATACTTCACCACCGCCGCCCAAATACTAAATTGCTCGGGTACCGTATGGAACCCCCGCGCCGAACTAATGGTTTCGCAGTCGCAAATTAACAAATCCAAAAACCCATTAACCAAGGTTTGGCGGGCGTGGGGAATCTCAAATACCGTTTTTCCGTAGATTACGCGGCCCAGGGCAAAATTAAGCGTGGTTCTCAGGGCGGTATCGGCGGCTCCGTGGGAAAAGGCAGCGCAAAGGGTGCGGGTGATTTGGAAGCCTTTAAGGGCGATTTCCAACCCCGTTCCTTCTTCTTTCAAGCGCATATCTTCGGGAACAAAGCAGTCTTTGAAGCCAATGCCGCTCATATCGGCGGCGCGGATACCGTGGGTGAGAATTTTGGGCAGGTTGTAATAGCCGTTGGGGTCGATGCGACTTTTGTCAACTAGAAATAGGGATAATCCGCGCGCCCCGGCTTCGGGGTCGGTTGTGGCGAGGATGTAGGAGTTGGTGGAACGAGTGGCGCGGTTGATGGGCCATTTTTCGCCGTTGAGGATGTATCCCCCTTCCACTTTGCGCGCGGTTAAGTCCCCGGCAATTAAATCGGCTCCGTGTTCCCGTTCGGAATAGCCCAAACACAGGGTTCCGTTGTTGTTCTTAATCTCATTGGAAAGATGGGCCCGTTGTTCGTCTGTCCCCGCCATCCAGCTCAGGAACGACCAAAACAGCGTGGTCATGGCGATACCGATATTTTGGTCGCGCCGACACAGGACGCGGACGAAGGAAACCAATTCTTCAAAGGAAGTGAATTCGCCGCCAAATTCGACGGGGATGTAGTAGTGTTGGAGTTTCCAGTCGTAGAGCCATTGAATTTCTTCGACGGGAAAGGCTTCGCTTTCGTCGATTTCGACCACCCGTTTGAAGGACATCGTGCTGTCTGGGTTTTCGGCTGGACCGAGGTCTTGTTCTAACTTTTCAGCAAGCCAATATTGTTTTAAGGGTTCCATTGATTTTCTCCTGTACGGTTAGAGAAAGGGTATCTTTTTAGAAGTCACGCATTCAAAATGTTTGGAATTTATCTCGATTTTGAATAAGTTTTGAATTCTTGATTCTCCTAGATTAAGATTTTTTCACTTGCGCTGCCAGCGATTCCACTTCTCCTTGTAAATCTCGGTATTTCGAGGTGAGCTTGGGGTCTTCGCTCCAGTCGGCAACGGCGGTGAGGGTTCCGGCGAGGAAGTTGGCTTTGCAGGCGCGACGCTGAACTTTGCCGCTGGCGGTTTTGAGAATGTTGCCCGGTTTGGCGAGGACGACGGCGTAGGTTTGCAGTTCAAATTCTTCGGCAATGGCTTGACGAATATCGGCGATCGCGCGATCGGGTTCTAATTCCCGAGCCCGTCGTTCGACTTCTTGCACCACAACCAGTTGTTCTTCTCCTCTCACCTCAATGGAAAACGCCGCGCCGTAGTCGGGACGCAGTTGGGAGTGGACTTGCTGGGCGGTCCATTCAATATCCTGGGGATAATGGTTGGTGCCGCGAATGATAATTAAATCTTTAATCCGTCCGGTAATAAAGAGTTCTCCATCTTTCATAAATCCGAGGTCGCCGGTTCGCAGGAATGGTCCCTCGTCGGTTTCGGCAATGCGGGCCTGGAAGGTTTCTTTCGTCGCATCGGGACGCTTCCAGTAGCCGTCCGCCACGCTGGGATCGCTGA
Organism: Cyanobacteriota bacterium; assembly: GCA_034189065.1. GTDB lineage: Bacteria > Cyanobacteriota > Cyanobacteriia > Cyanobacteriales > Spirulinaceae > FACHB-1406. The sequence continues at coordinate 15,711 of JAXHVQ010000027.1, read as the reverse complement.
CCCAAATTTCGCCCACTTCGTTGGAGGCGCAGCGTTTGAAGGTGTCGGGGTTGACGATGGCGACTTGGGTTTCGCACACCAGTTTGCCGCAGGAGACGTAGGCTCGGGCGTTTTCGCGATCGGGTTTGCTGGCGACAACGCGATTTTTTTCCAACTCGGCGGTGTCGGCGAAAAAGAGAACGGGATCGCTTAACTTTGGCTTGGTGGAGACGAGGAGGGTATTTTCAGCCAATCCGTAGGCGGGGGCGAAGGCGTTCCAGCGAAAGCCGCAGTCGCTAAAGAGTCCGTAGAATTTTTCCATCACTTTGGGGTTGATGGGTTCGGCGGCGTTGCCTGCGGCTTCCCAACTACTCAGATCTAGGGCGGCGATTTGTTTGGGTTTAATGCGGCGCGTACACAGGTCGTAGGCGAAATTAGGGGCTTGGCTGTGGGTTCCTTTGTAGCGGGATATGGCTCCCAACCAGCGCAGGGGGCGCTTGATGAACGAAAACGGCGACATCAGGTAGCAGGGGGTGTTGTTGTAGAGGGGAACGGTTATTCCTTCTACGAGGCCGTAGTCGTGGAAATAGGGCATCCAAGTGACGCTGACGCTTTCGGGGGTGTAGCCGCAAGCTCGTTGCAGGTAGCCGCAGTGGTGCATCAGGTTTTTGTGAGTCAGCATCACCCCTTTGGGCGTTGAGGTGGAGCCGGAGGTGTATTGAAGATAGGCGAGGGAATGGCCGTCAATTTGGGGGTCTTGCCATTGGTCGGCAAGGGTGTCGTCGATTTGCTCGGTGTCGATCCAACGCATGGAGTCGAATTCAGCAAATTCTGAAAATTCCGATCGCCCTTCTTCGACGAGCTGCAAAATGGAGTCAATGGTTAGCACGAGCGTGGCTTGCGCGTCCTTGACAATGGCGGTCAATCGAGGTAAAGTCCGCTTTAAGCGTCCGGCTTCTGGGGGAGGTACGGGAATGGCAATGACTCCTGCGTACAGACAGCCGCAAAACGCAGCGATGACTTCTAAGCCTTGGGGATATAACAGCAGCGCCCGCTCTCCTTTGGCTTGATGCTGTTGCAAAAGGGCGGCAACCGCTCGAGCGCGGCGGTCGAGTTGGCTGTAGGTGAATGTTTTCCCTTCAGTTTTGCCATCGACGAGAAAGGTGTAGGCAAGTTTGTCGGGATACGTTCCTGCGCTTTGGTGCAGACATTCGATAAGGGTGGCGGGTTTGACCGTTTCGGCGGAATGGGCGGTCGTGTTCATAACTCTAGAAGGATGAAGGTCTAAGCTCGCGAATCGGGAACTTTACAAGGATGCACTGGAGTTGAGTCGGATGTTGGGCTAAAGCGTCAGTTGGAATTCGGGCGGGGGAGCCATTGACAGGGAGTTTGAGCGTACAGTTCCCAAATTTTGGCACATCCGGCCTGGGTTTGTCAGGTTGGGTTGGTGTCTCTTTATGTAAACTTCAAATAAATTTCCCTCCAATTTCACAAAAATTTCACACCCCCCGAAGAATATTAGCGAATTTTAGCCAATCTTAGCTCAACGTTCCCCGTTTTGAAAAAACGGTCTTCGGGGATGGGGATGGCGCGACTTGCGAGGTTTCCTTGGCGGACGGCTAATATGGAATCCTTAAGTGTTTGCTACGAGTGATTGACGGGGGGACTGGGTTCAGGGTTCGGGGTTTGGGGTTCAGGGTTCGGGGTTCAGGGTTCAGGGTTTTAAACTCACGCACTCTGAACTCATTAGGGGACTGGGGGAAAGATGTGTAGCATATGCTATCGGAATTTTATATAAACGTGCAGTTTTGCGATCGCGCGTCTTGGATAGAACCGAACTCAGACTGGGCGCGATCGCGTTTCTGTGTAAGATACGCACTGGCGCTAAAACTTCTCTATAGTGGAAGATAAAACCAACAACGCATCCCTTTGCTGCACCCATGTCACTCGTACTAAAAACAGACCCAATTCCACTCGCCACCCATACTTCGGGGAGCGTTCGCATTGGGGAAACCCGCGTAACATTAGATACAGTTGTTATGGCGTTTCTAGAAGGCGCGACAGCAGAAGAAATCGTAGAACAATATCCATCGCTTCAGCTTTCGGATGTCTATTGGGTCATTGGCTACTATTTACGGCATAAAACCGAAGTCGAGCTTTATTTGCGAGAACGCCAACAGCGTGCAGCAGAGGTTCGTCAGGAAGCTGAGAGGCGTTTTAGTCCGGTGGGAGTTCGCGATCGCTTGTTAGCAAGGCGCAACTCACAAGGATAATTTGATGATGTTACGATTTCTGGCTGATGAAAACTTTAACGAGCGGGTTATTCGAGGTGTTCTGCGTCAAAATCCTGATGTTGATATTGTTCGCGTTCGAGATGTTGGTTTGTCCGCAGCAGACGATCCAACTGTTTTAGAATGGGCGGCGCAGCAAGGTCGAGTTGTTTTAACTCATGATGTTGCGACGATGACCCGATTTGCCTACGAACGAATACAGGTAGGTTTGTCTATGCCGGGGTGTTTGAAGTGAGTCGTCGCGTAACTGTTGGCTTGGCGATTGAGGAAATTTTACTGCTAGCGGAGTGCAGTCTTGAGGGGGAATGGGAAGGACAAGTCAGATTTCTTCCTTTATTGTAAGAATTATTGCAGAGTAGACTGAAACACTACAAAATTCTAAAGATTGTGTTGCAAATCAATCTCCATATAGTAATACTTTCCCGCGCGATCGCGCTAAATATCTCAATTTTTAATTTTTAGTTTCAGCGTCCTTCTTGCCACACCTGACGTAAAAGTTGGACGAATGCTTCGTCGCCCAAGCGTTCGGCGGCATCTTCGAGAAGGGCAGAGGTTTCGCGATCGCCACTCGAAGGGGGCATCAGCAGGGAAATTTGGGAAATTAATTGTTCGATATCGTCTCGAATCCGTCTACGTTTGGTTTCTAGTACCGTTACAGCCCGACGAACCGAGCGTTCTCGACGAAAATCGTCGGCTAATTGGTAGTTTCGGGGGCGATCGTACATGGGCTTTTAGGGCGAAGGGGACGATTTAGGAGGCGAAATGCAAAATGGAAAAGTCGCACCCGTTAGCATTTTGCGACGCAAACGAACTCAACGTTTTAACAGTGTTTAAACGATCTGACGCTGAAGACGAACCTACAGTTATCCGCTCTTCAGCTCTCAATTTGACCCTCTGGTAACGCATTAGAACCCATAAAACTAATTTGACAAACCTATGTTTGCGAGAATGTTAGATATATAAAGAAAAAACAATATTTGGTAAAATAAGGTTACAAAAAACTAGCGACTTCTCTCGCTCTAAGTTTACAGTTCGTAACAATAAGGGATACCCAATTTAAATACGTCGCGCGCTTATAGCAATAGCAATCGAGCAGACCTTAACTGCACAACCGCTCATGGCTGCGCTGGTCGAGTTCTGCTCGAGCAACCTCCCGTTGGCGTTGAGAGGCGATTAAAAGATGGAACTGGAGAGGGTAGAGATAATTCTCAGGAGAGCCGAGAACCTTCTCTCGAAGTTCCCAGTCAGCCAAATGGAGATAGAATCGACCTTCAACAAAATCCTCAAGCCATTGGCGGGTATCGCCATCTGTTGTTCGGACAAGCCAGTCTGCCGTCAGCGCAATTCGCTCCAGCCGTCCTTCTTTCGCCCACCCGCAGAAAATCTGATAGAGACATTCTTCAAACTCTGGCGTATCCCAAGCCGTCTCTCCGTTGTCGAGCAAGTTGACGGCAGCTTCGTAGAGGTCGGGATAGTCTATCCCCGCTTCGGTGAAAAAAATATCTTCGGCTGAGAACTTACGGCTGTAGCAAACCAAATTGAGATATTCGGCTTTAGATGCGGTTTTAGTCCCGGTTGCGGTCGTCGTCGATTGGGTCATCGCCCCCTCCAAATCCAAAACGAATGTTGTCTAACGCCCATCTAGCGCGAGTCCGAAGATTTCGGGGCTTTTGTCTGCGTCCGAGGGTTTCAGAGTTGAGCGCCCCATACAGTGCTTGTTTGACGGTTTCGGCTTCTCCCAAGCTCTGAATCTGACTGGGGTGGTAGCCGGTGCAATCGTGAATAATTTTGCAAGCCCGACCGATTTCGCGATCGCTCAAACCGTATTCTCGCAGCCAGGAAAACATACTTCTTGCAGCCTTGTGGTAAGCGTCTTGCCAGTCGCGAGACTCTAGAGCCTCTACATAGGGCTTGCTGAAAAATTCCTTGAACAAAACTTCAAAAAGTAGCTCGGTTTTTTCTTTTTTTTTGGCGCGGATTCGGCTTTTTGGGTCACTCCCTGTTCGATAATCTTCTGGTTAATTTGGTGGATGAGTTCTTGACTGATTCTTTGACGGAAGTGTACGAACATTGAAGCTTCACTAGCCGCCTCATTTTGATAATGGGGATAACCTAGAAAGTATTGCAGGTAGGGGTTTTCACGAATCTGCTTGACGGTTTCTCTGTCGCTAGTTCCCAGTTTTTCTTTAATAATTAATGCACCGAGGGCTGTGCGAAATGGATGTGCGGGTGCGCCCCTTTTGGGGGAGAAGTTTTTCTGATATTCTCCTTCAAATTCTGCCCAAGGAATCAGTGAAGCTAGAATTACCCAACGATTATCTGGTGAGAGTTGCCGGGGGGCCGGAAATTCAAAGTTTTCTGGGGTTGGGTCGGGGGAGTTGGTTAAACGGTACATTTGTTCTACCCAGGAAAGTGCAAGGGCTTTTGACCTAAAAAAACGGTAATTCGTCCTTTCAGCTCAACTTTTCCCCAACGACCTGGCGGTTGGTTTCCGCTTTTTGTCTGGTTTTGGGCTTTCTTCAGCAAGCCCTACATACTGTTCTATTAACGCTAAGGCTTCTTGTATCTGCATCGCAGTTTTTTGCTCTCAATGCGGTCTAAGCAGTCCAGTCGGTCGATCCTGGTTTATTATACTCGACCCCAGACTCAGAGGGTCGTCTTTAAACGCAACCGAACCAAAACTTCCTCACCGTCGCAAATTCCGAGGATCGAGGGCATCGCGCAGTCCATCGCCCAATAAATTAAAGGCCAAAACCGACAGTACGATCGCGGCCGCCGGAGGCCAAATTAACCAAGGTTGCAGCACCAAAATCGACGCATTGGTTGCAACCGAGAGTAAATTTCCCCAGGAAGGGTCTGGTTCGGAAATGCCCAACCCAATTAAACTCAACACCGACTCTGCCACAATAAATCCCGGCACCGCCAGGGTTGCAGAAATAATAATATACGTCGCTGTTTGGGGGAGAACGTGGCGTACAATAATATAAAACGGATTGGCACCGAGCGATCGCGCTGCCTCCACAAATTCCCGTTCCTTAATCGAAAGCACCTGACCGCGAATCACCCGCGCTAACCCCGCCCAACTGACAAAAGACGTAATGGTGACAATGAGTAAAAAGCGCTGCGTGCTCGTTAAACCGCTGGGCAAAACAGCCGCCAATGCCACGAGCAGATAAATTGTCGGAATGCTCATCAACACTTCCACCAAGCGCATGAGAACCCCGTCAACTGCGCCGCCAAAATAGCCCGATATTCCGCCAACCAGCATTCCCAAGGGAAACGAAATCGCAATCCCCACCAAACCAATACTCAGACTAATGCGACCGCCAAACAGGAGACGACTAAATTGGTCGCGTCCCTGTTCGTCGGTTCCGAGTAAGTAAATTCTCCCCTCGCCTACCGCACCAAAGAGATGGCGGTTTAGGGGAATACCGGGGAGGAGGGTGACTTCTTCAAAATTAGGCGGTAGCGGGAAGCTGAGACGAAGGAATCGATAGGGTACGCCTTTAACAAAGAGACGCAGCGGTGAAGGTTTGGAGAAATCGACTTCGACGAGGCGATCGCCAGTTTCCAACCGAGTCGGTCCTTGGGTCGTAGGATAGACGTGGGGTCCGATAAAGTTATCTGTGGTTTGGTCGCGCCAGTACACTCGAGTGGGAGACAGCAGCGAACTATTGGGTTCTGTGGCGAACCCGTCGTCATAGGCAACTGCTGGGCTGTCATAGGGCGGATAAGGGGCAACAAAATCTGCACCCAAAACAGCAAGATAGAGTAACAGCAGGACAATCGCGCCTAAACGAGCAAGTGAATTCTTTTTTAACCGTTGCCACCAATTCATAGTCTTTGATTCGCCAAGGACATCAGTATGAGTTTATCCTTAAGCATAAATCAAAAATCAAAAGTGGGGGTTTGGGGACAGGAATTCCCGTCCCTCCTAGAATAAGGAACGATCCTGCCCCCAAAAGGGAAACCTTAACTCCCCTTCCCTCGTTCTTTTACAACGCGACTACTTTCAAAGAAGGTCTCTCAGACGAGTTCACGTATACCCTCTTGGTTGTATTTTCTTGCTCCAGTTCCAAAACAAACCGGTAATTATAGACCCCAGGATTCAAAGTGCTCAACACAGCGCCCGCCCAGTAATAGTACACCGGGCAAAACGGCGATCGCATCTTATCGGGACCGCCATAAACTTTGAGCTCGGTCATGACCTTGAACTCTGAAAATTCCTCAATATCGCCCTCTTGTTGGCTGTCGAGAAAAACGATATTATTGATTTTTGGCATCGGCGGCCACGACCCATCGGGTTTCTTTTCCATATCGATGGGGTAAATAATCCAGTTAATGACCTGACCGGGCTTACAAACGGTTTGCAAATGACCCGTTCCCTGGCCCGAGCCCCCCACGCTATTGTCCATCATGTACAGGGCATCTTTAGTCGTTCCAGTCTTAGTCGCTTTATGAATATCGATGACAGAGACGATATTCAACTGCACTGAATTGAGCTGTCCTGGATTTTGCTTTTTGAGAGTTGCGAAACTATTTGGCACGATCTACCTCTTAATAAATTGAACAAACTACGATTTTCTACCGACTTTACAGCCGTACACCTAAAACATCCGTTTTTAGCGGCTTAGCTTAGCTGTCTTTGCCCACTAGACAAAGAGAGGAAGCGGTTGCGATCGATTCATCTCGAGTCCCTACCTTAAATTTAATGCTGTAGGGAGCAAGCTTGACATCTTTTTTAACAATTCCAACCCAGTATGAAACATCAGTTCCTTCGTAGGTTTCTTTTTTCGGCTCGCAGTACTCCTTATCGATGACGATTTCATCAATGGCAGCATAGGCTTCGCATTCTAAGAAGATGACAGTCCAAACCAATCGATCTCCCTTGCTCACCGCCGTTTTCAAATTCTCAGTTCCTTGATTCGTAGAACCGCCTGCCTTATTCGTGTCCATAAAATAAATCTGTCCGTTCAGGGAGTCTGTCGCCAGCGCTCCTACAACATCGATAACAGACGCGATCGTTATCGTTTTTCCTGCGGTTTCTGTTGACGCTTTTTTCGACACTTTTCTATCCTCCAAATATGTGTTTTCGGTACAGTTGAGACTGAAGTCTTTGACTATTTGAGCGGGAGCATTTGCATTCCCGCACCCGTGAACCCATTAACTTTAGGATCGCTCAAAACCTTGATATACGCATCGCACGTCATATCTACCGGTACCCACGCCCAGCTTCCTTCTACAAAGGCAAGTTTATAAAGTTGAACGTGCATGGTATAGGCATAGGTTCCGGGTTTAGAGGTATCCACCGACGCAGCCCAGTACCAACCATCTGTCACCATATCCGGAGAGCCATAGGCAGCCGGATAAATGATGTTTTTATCGACTGCTTCCCCCGTAATATCTGTAATAATTGGATTGAGGGAATTGATTTCGGGAATCTCTGCTTCGGCAACATCCGTAATGAGTTTGCCCGTGACATCCATGACTTTATGGTTGACTGACCCCAGCGCGTGCGTTACCCTTTTTTCACCTCTGCTCTGGAGTTTAGTCTCAACGCCCGTATTGCGGACGATTTGCCTGAGTATGTCTAAAACAGACCCTTGTTGTTGTTCGCCTTTTTCAAGGTCGTCGGTGAGTTTTTTGACATCTGCGAGTGCCTGGTTATCGCTGTTTTTTGCTTTATCTGATAGGAAGGTTTTGGGAATGCTGGGCGGAAGAGAACCGACACCGTAGGGCAGCCAATTCAAGACCTGCTCGTTGGCTTGGGACCCATCCATCCAATAGCTTCCGTTAATGGCAGAAACTAATTCATCGGTTCCTTGACCTTCGGAGCCTTGCAGCTTCATGTTGTCGAACAGGTAAGTGTTTCCTTTTAATGTATTTGCTTTTACGGCAGCATCCACATCAACCATCAAGATGATTCCTAGCTGTTGACTCATAACGTTTCTATTCTCCTGAAAAAAAGGGTGATTTTCGCTTTCCGACGGCTCGTACAAAACAGTCTCGAAAATGTTCTGTTGGCGTTTCTAGTTCGCTGGCGATTAAACGCGCTTTAGGGAAGGCGTATCGACATACATGATGCTATTAATGCCTTCGTACATTTGAAGTTCTAGCCTGTACTTATATTCCACGCCGGGTATCATCCAATGAGGAACAATTCCCGTCCAAACATTGAGGTGCAGCTTATCACTTTCAGCGCCGATGGTGTTAGTGGAGGGCTGGTCGCTCGCAGCACTTCCATCTGTGCCGAGAAAGGTGATATTTCGGATCGCTGCGGGGGTCTGTAAATCGAGCGCTAAAATGTGCCAATAAATCTCTTGACCGGGACAACATAATGTGCACAAGTCGGGCGTTCCTTGGTTTATGCTGTGATAGGGACTGTTGTCCATCATGCAAAGGTTGCCGTTTCGTAACGTTCCGCCTGAAAGCGCTTCAATAACATCGACAACACTGAATATGGTGATTTTGGATTCCACAGTTTTCCTCCTGTTAGTTGACTTGAAAAAAATATCGCCGACTGATTTTTAGGGACTCGGGTTGATTTCTCGCTCAGTGTATTCCTATGTCGTCTATGTCGCCATATAAATTTGAAGCTACTTTTTGTAACCTCAATTTTATTGACAATCGATAGACATACGAATTGAGGAATATTTTATAATCACAACAACGAGAGTCTCGCATTATTTTCAGCTCGGACTTATTCGGCAAGTAAGCTAGAATACACTCCGAACAAAAAGAGTCGAGATCGGTCTTTAGATTGCTGTTTGCGAGCTTGATTTTATCATAAAAACAAACCCATTAATCCACAATCTCAAAAACATTTATCCAGGGAAATAATGAGAGCCTCCCTTTGATTTTAGCTCGGAATCATTCTGCAAGTAAGCTAGAATACACCCCAAACTAGAAGAGTCGAGACCGGTCTTTAGATTGCTGTTTGCAAGCTCGATCTTATCATAAAAGCAAACCCGTTAAAACACAATCTAAAAAACATTTATCCAGGGAAAAACGAGTATCTCGCTTTGATTTTAGCTCGGACTTGTTCTGCAAGTAAGCTAGAATACACTCCTAACTAGAAGAGTCGAGAGCAGTCTTTAGATTGCTGTTTGCGAGCTTGATTTTATCATAAAAGCAAACCCATTGATACCCAATAAAAAAATAATTTATAAAGGGGAAACAACAAGAGTCTCGCGTTAATTTCAGATCGAGTTTCTTCAGAAAGTAAGCTAGAACACAACCCGCCCTAAAACAGCATAGAGAAATTTGCGATCGCTTTACATAGAATATTCCTGTCCCGAAGGTGAATCGAGCGATGCACTACTTCTAAACAGACTAGAACCCAAAGCGAAATTCCGATGAAACTCTTTCTCTAAAAGTTTGCCAGGTCGGGATTGCGATCGCGCTTGCCCCTACATCAAGCCAAGGTTGCTCGCTCCAAAAATCCGATAGAGCACTTCGGCACTTCAGCCATCAGCGAACAGATTGCCATTTCTAGCTTTCCGCTGTTGGGAATGTCAATCGATTTTGTGCAGTTCTCTCTCAGATGAGGTACAATTTTCCTTCCCTAAACAACATCTCTGATCCAAGGAACCTTACTAAACTGAGTTCGGTGAATTTCTTCAGACCATCGCTTAACGAATTGCATTTCAAAGCGATATCCTGTGTTTTCAATGTAGTAGGCATTGGCCTCGCCGCTGTTGAAGATAGACAAAGACTCGATCAAAGATTCAACAAAGTAATGCTTGACTCCTACCACTCCCAGCTTGCTTTCCATTTTGAGAAACAAACTTTCAGGGTTGTCTACCGCAGCAATCAAAGATAGAGTTTTCCGGGTTCGATTATTTAAAAACTGGACTTCGTGAGCGAGAGCATCCAAATCAAAAATACCCATCTCCTTCAAACGTTTGCACAAATGAGCATAGGTTGGGGGTGCAGGGAATTGGGTGTCGCCAAGGTGAATAACATCTCCACTGCGACCTAAAAACTCAAACTGTTGGGTTTTCAGTCCCGAACCGTTTAAATTGGGGAGACGGCGCACGCGATCGCCTGATTTAAACCGGAGAAAGGGGGTTTCGTGTCCGTGAAGTCGAGTCACAACCAACTCGCCTTCCTCGCCTTCTGCAACCCAGCGCCCCTGCTCGTCTACAATTTCGATGGTATGCAGACCCGGAACCGCAGCCAAATTGGGAGATTCCGCCTTTAACTGCAAGCCTATCGCCTCATTTTGAACTGTCGCAAAATAACTTAAACATTCCACATTAGGATAAAGCTCTTTGAGTTCGAGCTGCTTGCGATAGGGCAAAACTCCACTCCCGTACATTGCCACGCGGAAACTCTTCCTCGCCTCCTCGCTCAAACCCACTCCGAGATCGCTAAGGATAGCAATTCCGGCGGAAATTGCCATAATTGCCTTGGGACCTTCATAGGACATCATGTGCTGATACACTTCCTTCATCATCGGCCCGGCACCAATATAATTAACCCCCGGAATGCTCTGCAAAACGCCGCCAACCATCGTTCCGCTGCTCCACATCTGAAAATCAGCCAATGTGGTTGCAACCCATTTCGGAGCGTCTCCTGCCAGGTAGTCGCGTAACATATACTCGCCGATGAATTTTCCAGCGACTTCGTAAGTATCCTGTAGCTCTCGCAACGAGTAGACCATTTCTACTGGCAAACCGCTACTGGTTCCACCACTGGCAACAATTTCAAATCCTCCATAGCTTAAAGGGACGACTAAACCCGGTCTGGATCCCATAAACAAGTCGCCCATTACAGTTTTATCTGCTACAGGTAACTGTTGCCACTCTTCAAAGTTGCGAGGCGCTCCCTTTAATCCCGATTCCTCGATCCGTTCTTTCCAAAGGGGGTTGAGCATGGCTGTATTAACCATTTGCTGCAAGCGCCGCAAAACCAAGGCATCTTGAATCTCGAAGTCCAGTTCGCTATACGGTGTTTGGGAAAGCCTTTCGCATTCTTTCATTTTCTCTAAGAATGGAGGCAGTTTCGTCACTTCTTCAATGGAGCGAGGTGTCAATTCTTCTGGTGAAATGACCCGAGCGACTTGGTTCTCAATCGAACTGGTGCTGGATTGAGTTTGCACCATCATTGTCATATTTATCCCCTTTTTGAGTTGGCTTGATTTGAGAATTGAACGGTTTCGATGCTTACCCGAGTAATTCTTGCCCGACTGCCCTGATTTCATGCAGTAAGAGGCGGAAGCAGTCAGAATCGATTTGATGATTCATAAACACGACTCTCAACGCTGTCTGACCGTCAATGTCAACTTTTGAGATGAAGAATTTTCCTTCTTCTCTCAGCCGATTTCTCAGCGCGAGTTGAAAGTTGGGGAAGGCTTGTTCGTCCCAATTTGAGGGACGATAGCGGAAGCAAAGAATATTCGCCTCCGGTTGATGGATTGTTTCAAAGTCAAGCTCGCTTTCTAGGATGTGGTAGGCTTGCTCGGCTAATTGACATAAATACTCGATCTTCTCGGCAAATAGCGCTCTTCCGTAGAGCGCCCACAAGACCCACAGGTTCATTATCAGCGGTCTTTTGGTACACTCAAAGTTTTTTTCTGCGCTATCGAAGGCCGTATAAACATCGGGTTCTTTTTCAAAGACGTAGCTGGCTTCTTGGCGAAAGGCTCCGTAGCTCTTTTCTTTGTTTTTGTAGAAAAGAAGGGTACAGGCAGCCGGGACGAACATCATTTTGTGCGCATCTATGATAAAGGAGTCGGCTTTTTCGACTCCTTTTAATTTGTGGCGCAATCGATCGCTGACAATTAAACTTCCGCCGTGGGCTCCATCGATGTGCAGCCAGATGTTTTTTTCTTCGGCGATCGCGCCTAATTTGTCAATGGGATCGAAGGCTCCCATTGCCGTTGTTCCGGCGGAGGCGACGAGACAGAATACTTTCAATCCTCGTTTTTCTGCCGCTTCTAAGGCGGGTCTAATCTGCTCCGGGCAAATTTGCTTTTTGTCGTTGACGGGTAAGCGAACGATTTGCTGCTCCCCAATGCCGATAATGCCCGCTGCTCGACAAATGCTGTAGTGTGCGTCGCCGACTGCGATCGCCGGACGCGCTTGTCCTGCTGTCGCAGACATTCCCTCAGACCAACTTTGAGGAAATTTGTCGTTCCTCGCAGCAAGCAGAGCGGTTAAACTGGCTAGGGAGCCCCCCGATGTGGTTGCCATTGCAAAGCGATCGGGTTCCCAACCAATGAATTTGTTGAATTCGTCGGCTATGATGCGCTCGGCAACATTAGGCAGTTGTGCCGCTTCGTAAAACGATGAGGGTTGATTCACCACTGCACTAGCGAGATCGATGGCACTCGCGAGGGGAATTGGACCGGAAAATTGCCGCCCCATATAACCGCGCGAGTGAACTTGAATGCCGGTTTGAATGTATAGGTCAACGATAGCTTCTAGTTTTTCTGTGTCTGGGAAGGCAATGTTTTCGCCTTCAGCGGTCATTAACTCCTTTGCTTTCTGCAAGAGAATATTAGGATTGGTCAGCGAGAGTCCTCGCATTGAAGCGTCGGCTAAGTGGTTCTCTAATTTAGCAATTATGAGTTCCGCGTGCTTCCGAAATAATTGGGGATCGAAAGCGTCAAGCTTTAGTCCTTTTTGTTGCTCAGCATCTGTATCCTTCTCGTAGGAGGCAGATTTAACTTTCGTAGAGTCTGGATTTTCTAGTACATACATCCAATTCACCTCCTCTGGGTTTAGTAGGTTGGCAGCCAGTTCTCCACTCAGTACCGTAATCGTTGCTGCAAGAACAGACACTTAGCTATTCTCATCGATCGGGCCGCACAAAGCTGCCACTGAAGTCAGCGAAACACATAAATAGTAAGCTGTTTGACATTCAAATTGCCGACCTAGATTTTCCCGAAGCCAATAGACAACAGGCAATCCTGAGATATCCAATTTAAATGCCTCTTAGCTGAGTCAAAAATTCTCTACTCGGTCGATCGGCATCTGAGAACTGTTGGCATAAATCCAACTCAAGCACTTGAGGGCGCTCTTAATTCTTTCATCTGAAAAGTTGACTGAACTCTTTATTGGGCGAATCTATTGTCAGTGTATATTCGTATTCGCTCTTTGGCAAGTCTTTTTTTGATTTTTTTTATCGACTCGAAGAAACTTTTTCGGTCTACCTCTAACGGGTACCTTGTCTTAAATTTTTCTTAATTTATTGCGATCGCGCCGGTCTAACCCATAACGGGTACCCTGCCTTAAAAGTTTCTCGAAAAGTTTCTTAATTTGCTGCGATCGCGCCGGTCTAACCCATAACGGGTACCTTGACAAAACGTAGGTAATTTGTTGCGATCGCGTGATAGTTTCATCATTATCCCCCATCCCCATCAACCCCAATTTGCGGTTTCTACCATCAATGAGAGCGCGCAAATTCCCCAATTCCTGGAACTAGCGGAGGGCGGTTGCTTCGCGGGTTGGTACGACTTTAGCGTAGGCAAAGGCGAGGGCAGCCATGAACGAACCGTGGACTTGCTGGGCGGGAATTTCCTGACCTTGGAATTCAAAATTTTGGGCTGCACAAGCATCGTGTGCCACAACACAATCAAATCCGAAATCCTTGGCGGCGCGGGTCGTTGCATCGATACACATATTACTCATCGCCCCGCAAATCACTAAGCTTTTAGTTCCAGCAGACTGTAACCCGCCTAAGAGTGTCGTTTGCAGAAAACTGTTGGGAAAGTGCTTTACAATGACAGCTTCATTGTTTTGGGGTTGAACGGATGGGTGAATTTCGACCCCTTTGGTTCCGGCTAGGAAGAAGGGTGCGTTGGCTTCTTTGGCGATATGTTGAATGTGAAAAATCGGATTAAAACTGGCTCGGAAGTCGGCTAGTAATTGTTTTGCGTTTTCCGCTGCGGCTTCCATTTCAGGAAGTTCCCATTTTCCGCCTGAGAAGTAATCATTCTGAATATCGATGAGAATAAGTGCGGTTTTCATTTGGAAGCTCCTGGGAATTTGACATCACGTCTTTTATATCACACAATTGTCTAATTCCGAGAGGTTAATTAAACGCTAACGAGGGTTTAAAGTTTCCATCAACTCAGGACATAAAGAGCAAACTTCATACCAGATTTCTCAAGTTTTGCTACAATCCCATTCTCCCTGCTCCTTGTGCAGCCAACACTTGAAAACGGTATTACGACTTATACCAATTCTCACGCATTCTGACGACACATCAATTGTGTCCCCCCATCCCCCCATCCCCCCATCTCCCCATCCCCCCATCCCCCCATCTCCCCATCTCCCCCTCTCCCCATCTCCCCCTCTCCCCCTCTCCTCTGCGGGGAACTTTTGTAGGGCTAGGATGAGACAGCAATGGGTAAAGTGAACCAAACCGTTGTTCCCTTCTCATCTTGGGGCAATAGACCAATTTCTCCCCCGTGAGCGGTAATAATACGACGGCATAAATATAGACCCAATTCGCCTGTTTTGGGGAGGTTCAGAGAGCCACCTGGCTGATAAAATTCAAAGAGGCGATCGCGTTGCTCGACATCGAAACCAATACCGTTGTCGGCAATGGTACAGCGAATAAATTGAATATCTTGGCTATCAGCTTCAATGACTTCGGCATTCAACGCGATTTCAAGACCGGGGGGATTATGTTCGAGGGCATTGGAGAGGAGATTTTCAAACACGCGCCACAGTTGATGGGGATCGGCACTGACTTGGGGTAAACTAGGAGAGATGTCGTTGGCGATCGCGGCTTGATGCTTCTCAAACATCGACTGCCAGTCTTCAATTAAATTTGAGGCGAGTTCGTGGAGATGTAAAATCCGGCATTCGAGGGAAACGCCCCAAGCATCCAGCTCGTGAATTTCTACGAGAGAATTAATGACACTGAGTTGGCGATCGCAACTCGTTCCCATGCGCCCCAAGAGAGAAAGGGGAACCGAAACGCTTTCGGTGGGCGATCGCGAAACCACCAATTTTTGTAGGATATCGGACATCCAAACCAAGGAGTTATGCAAATCGTGAGAGACGGCGTGTAAGTAAATCCGCAAAGCATCTTCTGCCTGTTGGCGTTCGGAGATTTCCTCCTGCAAGCGTGCATTTTGCGTTTTTAACTGTTGTTGCTGCCAGCATAAAGTCAAATGGTTTTGGACTCGAATGAGGACCTCTTCTAACTGGAACGGGTGGTTAATATAATCGACTCCTCCCACTTCAAACACCTTGGCGCGATCGATGTCTTCGTGGGTACTGCTAATAAAAATAATCGGAATTTTACAAGTTTCCGGCACAGCTTTCAGACGGCGACAAACTTCATAACCGTCGAGGTCGGGCAGTCCAATATCAAAATCGGTTCGGACGGGACGAGAATCAGCACCAATTCAGCCAAAATTGGAAACAACTGCCGAACCCACTGAAGAAGTTGCGCCAATTCAGAGACAAGTCGAAAGTCCTGC
>JAXHVQ010000269.1:0-2013 GCA_034189065.1 Cyanobacteriota bacterium | reverse complement strand
GAAAAGTGTCGCTTTCAATGTACTTGCTGGCAATTTTCAGCCGTCCGCCCGTCGCCGACTCCTCCCCCGTATTCACCAGCGAAATCGTCCAATTCGCCTCGCTGTGACCGTCAGAGAGCTTTTCGATGCGCTTGCTTCCCAAATCCAGCCGAATATCGCACTGTTTGAGGTCGTAGTTGAGGAAATAGTCCTTAATTTGCTCGCCTTTGTAGCCCAAGCATAAGATGAATTTCGTAAACCCATAACTGGCATAACTTTTCATAATATGCCAAAGAATCGGGCGATCGCCGATTGAAACCATCGGTTTGGGTCGCCACTCCGTCTCTTCCTTTAGTCGAGTCCCGCGTCCGCCACAGAGAATGACGACGGGGATACTGCGATCGGCTGCTGAATGATTCACTTGACTCGCTCCTCTACCACTGATAGACTACCGTTTCTATTTGCAAAGGTTGAATTTCTAAACGTCAGGATAGTTATTGGGTCATTTTACACGATTCTCATTCCCAGCGTTTTCAATTTTCCCGATCGCACCTTATAGCTTGCGTTAGCCCCAATCTTGACAAAATCAGAAATAAAGCCAAGGTTTCACGCGATCGAACTCTTGAATTCGATAGATTTTAGCGCCCTTCACGACAAACGTTTCATCGTAGGTTTGCTTAAGAAAGCCAAAGTAAAGTTCAATCGGCGAACTGTCAGTCAAATTGAGAATCCAATCTCGATAGCTGGAAGCGAGAAAATGAGTGTAAGTATGGTAGCGAAAAGCAACTTCCTGGTTGACCTTAACCCCGCACATCATTTCATTCTCCACCCCCTCAGCTTTCATCTCGACATCAATAAAATAACGACCTTTATCGAGGTGCAACGGCAATTTTTGGGCGACGGAACCCGTTTCTAAAATCTGAAAATCTGACCCATCGAGCGTAGCAGCTTCAACAAATTTAAACGGCGGTTGATAAGGCGTTTCCGAGAGGCGATCGCGATGAATAAAGAGGGTGTTGCGAACTCTCACGCCGGGAGGATAATCTTCAGCAGAACGAATTTCGCGATAGCTGTTGAGGTCAATCGCGAGATATCCGCGATCGCGCAGCGCATCCAAACAGCGAGAATCTTGGGGTTGCTGCTCTAAGATTAGGTGAGGTTTGGCGCGATCGAGCGTCTGTAACATTCCCATCACTGCATCGTATTCTGCCCCTTCGATATCCATTTTGACTAAATCCGGGACTAACCCGGTGAACTCAACAAAATCGTCCAGTTTGAGTGTGGAAACTTGAAATGTTGGCGCTTGTGTTTCGCAGGAGTCTGCGTAAATACTGTCATTTAAATGAGAACCCGCATAAATGGGAATTTTCTTATGAGAGGTTCTAAAAACCGCAACGTGATAGAGGTGAGCATTGTGACAGCCATTTAAATTTAGATTGCGCTGGCATTTATCTACGATACGCGGACTCGCTTCAAAGGCACAAACGACACCTTTCGGACCGACAAGGCGCGACATTAGAGTTGCTAAACCGCCCAAATTTGCCCCCACATCAAAAACTACAGTCCCAGGCTGGCACAAATCGCGTAAGGCAATTTGAACGGTGGGTTCCCAAAAATTCCCCTCGTACCAATATTGCATTCCCCAAAGGTTTAAATTATCTTTATTTGACTGTTTCCACTTTAATTTGAGCTGCTCAACTTCTGCTTTAAGCCGCTCAAATTCTTTATTCAGAGGAAGCAGCTTTCCTTCAAGACGTTCCAGTTTCTCTTTAAGGGCAGCTAAATCAATCGCTTTCGCTAATTTGGGAAGTAGCTCTTTTTCAAGGCGTTCTAGTTTCTCTTGAAGAGAAACTAAATCGAGCGCTTTCGCTAATTTTTGTTTAAGATATCGTTTGACTTTCATAACGAGTGTCAACTAAACATGAGTAAACCAAAGCGAACCCCCTTCTAGCCAAGAAGCAACATCTTCCTGCCAAATTTCTAGAAGTGGTGTTAGCACCTGTTTCAATTCTGGCGTACGGGACATAAATTGAG
>JAXHVQ010000268.1:0-2253 GCA_034189065.1 Cyanobacteriota bacterium | reverse complement strand
CTTTTCCTTTTTATCTTGACGAGGACTGTAGTATATGGTCAAATTACCGGCGCAGTAAAAGTCATTCCGTTCTCGCCATCGCCATTTGAGACATTGGAGTAAGAGCGCGATTTGTTCGAGATGCAGGTCGCTTTCCAAGGGAGGTTCGTCGCTATACAGGTCCCTTGGAGGAAAGATAACATCTTTTTGCACTTCTGGGGAAGTGTCTACTTCTTTAGTCAGGGTCATCGATTTGATGTTTACTCCTTAGTCAAATTGTATCGGGATCGATATTCAACTCGCGCAATTTAGCCGCCAATCTTTCAGCTCGTTCTTCCGCTAATTCCTTCTGTTGACGTTCGATTTCCTCCTGTTGCCGTGCCGACTTTGCCTCTTCTTCTGGACTGGGAACTAACTCCCCTTCTGCCGTAAAAAATCTCAATAATCCTTGCTCAATTCCCAGATACAAACCTAACTGTTGGCTCCATAAGTGTCCTTGTTCGTTGGCTGCTAAATCTTGGTACTTGCCATCGACTAAATGGAATCCCGCAAATTCTAAGCTGTAGGGGTCGAACCAAAAATAATCGGGCGTGCGAAAGGTATCTTGGTACAGCTTCTTTTTATCCGTCTTATCTACCTTAGCTGTGGAAGGCGATAAAATTTCGACGATGACATTGGGATACTTTCCGTCTTCTTCCCACACCACCCAACTTTTTCGGTTTTTGCGATCGCTGTCCAGGACGACGAAGAAATCGGGTCCTCGAAACTTTTCCTTTTTATCTTGACGAGGACTGTAGTATATGGTCAAATTACCGGCGCAGTAAAAGTCATTCCGTTCTCGCCATCGCCATTTGAGACATTGGAGTAAGAGCGTAATTTGTTCGAGATGCAGGTCGCTTTCCAAGGGAGGTTCGTCGCTATACAGGTCCCTTGGAGGAAAGATAACATCTTTTTGGACTTCTGGGGAAGTTTCTATTGCTCGAGCAAGAGTCATCGGTTTGAGGCAGAGGTAAAGATGAATGGATTTATTGTAACGCGAAGCCACGCCATTGGCTGCAAACTCTTAAATTCGGGCGATACAAATTGACACCATTGCCCATTCAATATTGTTTTGATTCATGGTAAAATTCAGTAGGGGCACGGCATTAGCAAAATCATGGTTTTCAATTCAAATCTGACAAATGCCGTGCCCCTACGTCAACCCAAATTTTATTTTTCCGTTTTTCCAAATCGCGCGAAATACCGCCATCCAAACATCAGCTAACAAGGGGTCATCGTCATGTTCAACAAAATCCTGCCCGGACTTTGCATCACCTCCATACTCCTTCCCCTCCACGCGACAACAATACAGGCACAAATCCCCACCCCCGCTGCCGATGGAACGGGAACGCAAATCATCCAAAACGGCGAACAATTCGACATTCAAGGCGGCACGTTGAATGGCGATGGAACTAACCTTTTCCACAGTTTCCAGCAATTTGGACTCACCTCAACTCAAATTGCCAACTTCTTCTCCACCCCCCAAATTCAAAACATCCTCAGTCGCGTGGTTGGCGGCGACCCTTCGATAATTAACGGGTTGATTCAAGTCACCGGCGGCAATTCTAACTTATACTTGATGAATCCGGCGGGGATTATTTTTGGAACCGATGCCATGCTCAACGTTCCCGCCGATTTCTTTGCGACGACGGCGACGGGAATGGGGTTTGGGAATGACGGGTGGTTTGAGGCGTTTGGTAACAACGACTACCGAAATTTAATTGGAAATCCTTCTACATTTGCTTTTGATTTTAACAATCCCGGCAGTATTATTAATGCGGGCAATTTAGCGGTTGCAGCGGGACATAATTTAACGGTGTTGGGGGGAACGGTGGCGAGTACGGGAACCGTTGCCGCAACCGAAGGGAATGTCACCCTTGCTGCGGTTCCGGGAACGAGTTTGGTGAGGATTTCTCAACCGGGAAATTTGCTGAGTTTGGAAATCGAACCGCCGCGAGATTTGCAAGGTAACGTTACGCCTTTTGATGCGCTTTCAGTCCCAGAATTGTTAGCAGGTAGAGCGCAAACGGTGGAAACTGGCTTAGAAGTAAATGGCGATACAGTTCAATTAAGTAATGAGAAGTTGAGAATTCCGACAGATGCCGGAAGCACGATTATTTCTGGATCGTTGGACGCATCGGGAACGGTGGGAGGAAATATTGATATTTTGGGTGAAAAGGTCGGTCTCGTTGGCGCAAGTATTGATGTTTCTGGAGTCAATGGCGGTGGTAATAT
>JAXHVQ010000267.1:0-2275 GCA_034189065.1 Cyanobacteriota bacterium | reverse complement strand
CGAGCGATCGCTGAAAGTATCCTGCGCGAAAGCGATCGCCTCCAAGGGTTTCTCGAACAGTTTGACGAGTATATAGACTCCCTCAAAGACGAAATCGCCGCTCTTCCTCCGGAAACCCTCGAGCAATGGCACCCCGAAGACGAAGACCCCCTCGAATGGGAAACCGTCGCCACCCCCGCCGCGCGCCCTTTGCCCCTCCTTCCCAGCGGCGACTTGCACCTCCAAACCCTCGACCTAACGGCGCTGTTAGAACCCCTCGTCCAATCCGCCGACGCGATCGCCCAAGAACGAGGACTCGTTCTCGAAGTTCGTATTCCCCCCAACTTACCCCCCGTCCGAGGCGATCGCCGCGCTTTAGGAGAAGTGTTGAATAACCTGCTCGACAACGCCCTTAAATATACCCCCAGAGGCGGCAATGTGACCCTAGAAGCCGGTTTGAATCGCCCTTCCATGCAGGGGATAGCCATTAGCGATACCGGACCGGGAATTCCCCCAACAGACCAGTTGAGGCTATTCGAGCGCCACTACCGAGGCGTACAGGCCCAGGGCGATATTCCCGGCACGGGTTTGGGTTTAGCGATCGCCAAAGAATGGGTCGAACAAATGCAGGGACAAATTGAAACAATTAGCCCTGCCATTACTGACAGGGCTAATACCAATCCCAGAGGAACGACCTTTATCGTTTGGTTGCCTCTAGCGAGTGCTGAGCGTCAAATCCGAACCCAAGGTTAAATTCAAATCCGTATCGGGTTCGACCACCAGCAAATCGACTCGACCCGAGCCAATCAAGCGTTGAATGAGCGTAGCGAGCAAGCCAGAACCCGTGCCGAGAAGAACCTCCCCAGCCGTAATCGTGCGATCGCCCGTTACGCCCGAAATTGCTGCCGCTGCCGCCGAACCAATGGCCGCATTGCGCAGCAACGTCGTCACCGAAGTTCCTTGACTTACAGACTCCGTTGTGGTGATAACTTGAGAATTCGCATTGAGAGCGACGCGCGAGCCATTGGCAAACACCAACTCCCGGGCGACGAACTGAGTCCCATTATTCGCCGGTCGCAATTCGCCCACAACTTCCGTATCTCTGGGGATCAGGAGCTGGCCGTCGGGAGTCGTGATATTCGTCGCCACGTCGAGGGTTACCGGCACCGTTTCTTCGCGCACCAACAAGATTTTGTCGCGCGAATAAGTCACGGGAATCGAAGTTCCGGCGGGAATGCGGAAATCTGTCGCCACTTGAGTGGGGCGAACGATGTACGACGAGGCGATGGGAGATACCGCTCCTTCGCTCACCAGCGCTTGATAGAGAAAAGCCGCCACTTCAGCGCGAGTTGCATTGCGCGTTGGGTTCAAAGTTTGGAGAATCGGATAATTCACCACAATCCCTTCCTCCGTCGCCGCAGCAATCGGAGAGCGAGCGTAACCCGAAATACTGAGGGAATCGTTGTAATAACCCAGGGTGGTATCGACCGGTTGATTGGGGTTGAATCCCGAACCATTGGCCAAAGAGACCAAAACTTGCTCGCGGGGAATATTCAGCTCCGGTCTAAACGTTCCGCCGGGGTAGCCCGAAAGGTAGCCCATTTCGTAAGCTTCGTCAATTGCGCCCAGGGCCCAATAGTTTGAAGGAACATCGAGAAATCTGACGGAATTGCGCAATTTCGCCTTATTGAAAGCCTTGCGGAGCATGGCCGAGTATTGAGCGCGAGTTACAGGCGCATCCGGTCTGAACGTTCCGTCGGGGAAACCCGCAATTACGCCCCGCTGGACTAACTGGCTAATAAAATCTTCAGCCCAATAGCCATTGGGAACGTCGCGGAAGGCGTTGCTTTGGGCAACTGCCGGGGCGGGAGCCAGAATTGGGGCAACCAGAGGAACCACTGCACCAGCATTCATGCTCGCGGTCAGGAGTAATGCAGTAGTTGCTTTCCAACGATTGAGTGTTAGCATCGATAACCTTCTCCAAAGAACTCGTAATGTTAAGAAATAAGACCTGAGAATGGTTTCAAAGTTCCAAAAAGCGTAAAAAATCTGCTTTTAGTCCTAGTTTCGTCGTAAATTGACTCTTATTGTGCAAATTGCAGCTTTTTGCAATCTCTGTTACCTGAGTTTCTTGACTTCTCTTTTCAAACAGAAGTTGCCAGATTCAGGACAGTTGCTTGGGTGGCATAGGCTTGGTATTGGTCATTAGTCATTAGTCATTGGTCATTAGTCATTAGTCATTTGTCGCTTTCCCCATCTCCCCGTCTCCCCCGCTCTCCCGCTCCCCCCGTCTCCC
>JAXHVQ010000266.1:0-2406 GCA_034189065.1 Cyanobacteriota bacterium | reverse complement strand
CTACCGCTTTAACCCCGACTGGAGTGGAGAAGTGGTCGCCGAAGCCGTTAACAGCGGTTGGGTGTCCCTACTCGCCGAACAGAAAAGCGACGACGAATTGCGCGGCGATCGCATCGCCACCGACCGCTGCATCCTCCGCACCTGGTCTACGCAAAACCTCGTTGACGATACTTATCTTCAGCAAACCCAAGGCGGTCGCTATCGTCAAGGTCAAACCTCCACTTGTATTAAGGATATCTACGAGGAAGATTTTCCTCGCTGCTACATCGAATCGCTGGAAAAATATCAGGCTCGAGCTTACATCATCGTGCCGGTTTTTCAAGGGGAAACTCTATGGGGACTGTTGGGAATTTATCAAAACGACCGCCCCCGCGACTGGCAAGAAGCTGATGTTAACCTCATGCTGCGCGTCGCTTCCCCCCTGGGACTCGCCCTCCAACAAGCAGAGGCGATGACGCGACTGGCAAACCAAGCCAAACAAGAACAAGTCCTCAGCAAACTCCTCGAAAAAATCCAACAAGCGCCAGGAGTGGACAGCATTTTTCGGGCAACTTGTCAAGAGATCCGTCAATTACTTTCCGTCGATCGCGCCTTAATTTATCGCTTCAACCCCGACATGAGCGGCGAAGTCGTCGCCGAATCCGTCGGCGGCGGTTGGGTCTCGCTCCTCGTCGAACAAGAACAAGACGAAGTGCTCAAAGGCGATCGCGTCCAAACCGATCGCTGTATCTTGAAAAAATGGGCAACCGGTAGCATCATCGAACGAGATACCTATATGCAGGACACCCGGGGCGGCAAATACGCGCGCGGAGCCAAATTTACCCGCGTTGACGATATTTATACAATGGGCTTTCCCACCTGCTACATCGACACCCTGGAAAAGTATCAAGCCCGCGCCTACGTCATCGTGCCGATTTTCCAAAGCGGAAAACTGTGGGGGCTGTTGGGAGCCTATCAAAACTCTAGCACTCGCCAGTGGGAAGAAGAAGAAGTGCAACTGCTGATGCGCGTGAGCGTTCCCTTGGGAGTGGCGCTGCAACAAGCCGAAGTCTTAGAACGCCTCTCCCAACAATCGGCACAAATGGGCGAGGTCGCCGACCGAGAAAAATCGGCAAAAGAGTTGCTGCAACAGCGAGCCGTACAATTACTAATGGCGATTCGCCCCTCCTTTGAAGGCGATTTAACCGTGCGCGCCCCCATTACCGACGACGAAATGGGAACCATCGCCGATGCGTACAATAACACCATTCAAAGCTTGCGTCGCATCGTCGTTCAAGTGAAACAGGCAGCCGATAACGTCGGACAAACCTCCATTGAAAGCGAGGAAGCCATTGAAGGACTTTCAGTGCGAGCCCAGGAGGAACTGCAAGCGCTCGGGGCAGCGTTGCAGCAAATTCAGAGCATGGTAGCAGCGGCAGAAACCGTTTCCGGCAGCGCTCAAAAAGTAGAATCAGCGGTGCAAACTGCCCGTTCGACGGTGGAAGCTGGAGATAGGGCAATGGATAGGACGGTAGATGGATTTTCAGAAATTCGCAAAACCGTTGCCGAAACCAGTCAGAAGATTAAACGTTTAGGCGAATCCTCGCAGAAAATCACAAAAGTTGTGAATTTAATCGGTAGTTTTGCCACGCAAACTAACTTACTAGCCCTTAATGCCGCCATTGAAGCCACGCGCGCCGGGGAGTACGGACGCGGCTTTGCAGTGGTCGCCGACGAAGTGCGATCGCTCGCCCGCCAGTCAGAAGAAGCCACCAGCGAAATTGAAAAATTAGTTCTGGAAATTCAGCAGGAAACGAGCGAAGTAGCGGCTGCGATGGATCGGGGGATTCAGCAAGTGGTTTCGGGGACGAATTTGGTCAACGAAACGCGCTCGAGTTTAACGGACATTGTTGGAGCCACCGCACAAATTAGTCAGTTGGTCGATAATATTACTGAATCAACCGGCGTGCAGACTCAACAGTCCCAATCGGTGACTCAAACAATGGAAGAACTGGCAGCGATCGCGCAATCGACCTCAGAAAGCGCGCTCCAAATCTCGGCATCGTTCCAAGCCTTGCTGACGACAGCCGAAGAGTTGCAAGCCAATGTCGGTCAGTTTAAAGTGAGTTAAAGTGTTGGTCATTTCTCAACGGACTTTGGTTGGTGTGCCGCGCTCTGGATATTCAATGGATTCCTGAGTGGTTGCGCGCCAACGGATATCTCAACGGATTACTGGTTGGATGCGTGCTAACGGATATAGGGCGCGCAGGTTGGATTAAGGGGTGGCACGGTCAATTTATTGGTCATTGGTCATTAATCATTAGCCCTTTGTTCTTCCCTATCCCCCCTACTCCCCTGCTCCCCTGCTCCCCTGCTCCCCTGCTCCCCTGCTCCCCTGCTCCCCTGCTCCCCTGCCCTCTGCCTTCT
>JAXHVQ010000265.1:0-2415 GCA_034189065.1 Cyanobacteriota bacterium | reverse complement strand
ATGAAGTCCGGACAAAACGGTTGCGGCTGTGTGGAGCATCCAGTTATTGTAGATTCAAGTAAAGGAAAAACGGTTCGGAGCAAAGCAAGAGCCTCGAATACGAGAGCCTAAACTATCTAAGCTAACTAAGCCAGCCGAGCTTTTACAAAAATTCTCAAACCACTCCTTCAATCTCCAGGGAAGAACAACTATGAAACTTCACAACAGCTTAACCGGAATCAGCCTCATTGCCACCGCCGCGATCGGTCTTTCTACAGCCCCCGCTCAAGCTTTCAATTTCAACACGGGAGAGAAATTAGGAACTTGCGATGTCCTCGTTGACAACGTAACCAAGCCCCTATTCAAAGCCTTCATCGACGAGACCGACGATGTTAGCACCTGTACAACTGAAGACGGCATCACCCTCTCTGCCACCCAACCCGGCGACGGCTTCCTCCAAGGTAAGAAGGTAGATGACATCGTAGGGATTGGCGTTTCCGTCCCCGACCCCGGTCCGGTTCCTGGCGAAATCCAATTCGGCGAAGAGCTAGTTGCTGAACTCGGAACGGCAAGCATCATTGAATCCATTAGCTTGGGTTTCCTTTACCTTGACGGCGAATTCCACGATTTAGTCAACGAAATCGCAAAAATCGAAGCTAAGGGAGCCGATGGCACTTCTAAAATGGCTACGTTGACTGTGACTGGCGAAACCACGGCAGAGTGGCTCGTAGATGGAGTAGCAATGGACTCGGTTATCAACATCGACCCCTCCGTCGAGCCTGAAGGTGGTGCTTACGAAATTTCCAATCCCTTCGGCGACGACTTCCTCGTCTCCTCCTTACTCTTCACCGCTCCTGACCAACCAGGTATTGAGAAACCCCGTGACAGCGACTACTCTCTCCTTTCTATCGATGCAACAGCTCCAGGGGACACAGGAGGACCGACCGTTCCCGAACCGACAACTCTCCTTGGCTTAGGTGTCGTCGGCGGACTGATGGCAAGCGCGCGCCGTCGCAAATCTTCTCGCTAGATTCATCCCTCTACCATTCCCCAGTCGGTAGAAGCAATTCCAAACCTCCCTCAATAGGGGGGTTTGTTATCTAAAACACAACGGTAAAATTACTGATTGATTGCCCTGTTTATGGGTTACGAAATTGCTTCAAAGCCAGTCTACAAACACAAAATCAAGATTTCGTTTATAATCTAAAACTACATACCTAGATTTCGTTTTTCAAGATTCCCTGAAGAGCCGCTTAAAAAGTTTGCGCTCTTCAAGAATAGTGGCTATACTGTAGCAGAAAGTTAAAAGCGACGGTTCGATTACGAACTCAGAGATAAATTTTAACAGCTACAGAGGTTACTGCACGACCGACGCTTTTGATCTGCACGCTAACTGTTGAATCTTCAGGGAAAGAAGAACTTTATGAAACTGAAACACCTATCCACCTGTATTGGCTTAGTTGCAACCAGCGCGATCGCGTTTTCCGCAGAATCCGCTCGCGCCGCAAGTTTTGACTTTACTAACAACGTTGCCCTCGGAGGCTGCGGTGTTCTCACAGATGACTTAACGACACCTTTATTTCAAGCATTCATCGATACCAATCTAGAAAAAAGTTGTACGACTGCCGAGGGGTTGACCCTTACGGCAAGCGACCCAGGAGACGGCTTCCTCCAAGGGAAGATGGTCGGCGACACCATTGGCGTGGGGATCACCGTCCCCGGTGCGGGTCCGGTTCCGGCTGAAGTCCAAAATGGCGAACTCCTGACTGTCGATATTCCTACAGAAAGCAAAATTGACTTCATCGATCTTGGCTTCCTCTATCGTCCCGGCGTATTCGGCGATGCGGTTTTTGAAGTTGCCCAAATTATGACCGACACCGGTCTGATGGGAACGCTGACCGTTACGGGCGAAACCAGTGCGGTTTGGAGCTTGGGCGGAGTTGTTAGCAACCTGTCTCCTTCCAAGGAAGTTGAAGGGGGACAGTACCGCATTGACAATCCCTTTGGTGATATCGGGGGAATTTCTTCCTTAAAATTTACCGCGCCTACGGCGGGGAAGAGACCGCCCACTGATAGCGATTACGCTTTAGTTGCGATCGGAACAACACCAGATATCGATCAGGTTCCCGAACCCGCTGCTCTCCTGGGTTTGACCGTTGTTGGCGGACTAATGGCTGCTTCGCGCCGCAAAAAAGCGTCTTAGTCGAGTCTCAACGCCAAGAGTTTACCGGATAATTAATGAAAGGGAGCTATTGTAAAAATAGCTCTCTTTTTGTTGACCGTATTCTACTTTCGTGCTAAGTTTTGCGTCCAGCTCAATCTCTCCAACTCTCCCACTTCCAACGCTCGCTACAGTTCTTATGGGGGAAGTGTGGTATAACCCGAGCAGCGTTGGCGAAAGAAGACGCGATCGCCTTTAAGTAACCCCTCGATTAT
>JAXHVQ010000264.1:0-2438 GCA_034189065.1 Cyanobacteriota bacterium | reverse complement strand
AAAAACTTTAAAATCATTAAGCGTTTATTTCAGCTTTTAATTGATTTCAAGTTATTCAACTTTCCTGATATTGAAAAGTTCGATGCTTTTTCATGTCTCATTTGAAAATGCTATATAGCTCGTTTGCCTTGGGTATGTCGTCTATAATTTTGGGAAGGTCGCAAATTCCCATATCACTTCCTCAACTAAAAACAGATAATTACTATCCCATTTAAGAGAACGGTTTTAAACTTATTGGAGCAGGAGATTGATTTCAATGCCGGATGTATAGACATCAGCAAAACTGATAAATTACTCAACAAGGCAGACTAACTCGGACATTTCCACGTCCCATGCCCAATATTAAGTCACATTTTTCTCCATAGGTACAGCAGACCCGGTTTGTTGGAAACAATATTGCTAAAATAGAAAAACTGTTCGAGTAATGCGATCGCGCGCCCTATCCCAACCCACGATGACTGCAATCCCCCGCCGCTACCATATCACCACCTTCGGCTGCCAGATGAACAAAGCCGACTCCGAACGCATGGCTGGTATCCTAGAAGATATGGGGATGGACTACGCCGAAGACCCCAATGCCGCCGATGTGGTTCTCTACAACACCTGTACCATCCGCGACAACGCCGAACAAAAAGTTTATTCCTATCTCGGCAGACAAGCCAAACGCAAACACGAACATCCCGACTTAACTCTCATTGTCGCCGGTTGCGTCGCCCAACAAGAAGGCGAAAAACTCCTGCGGCGCGTCCCCGAACTCGATCTCGTCATGGGACCCCAACACGCCAACCGTTTGGGCGATTTATTAGAACAAGTGTTCGCCGGTCAGCAGGCGATCGCGACTGACCCCATCCATATCGTTGAGGATATCGCAAAACCGCGCCGAGATAGCCAAATTACCGCTTGGGTTAATGTAATTTATGGTTGCAACGAACGCTGCACCTATTGCGTCGTTCCTAACGTGCGCG
Organism: Cyanobacteriota bacterium; assembly: GCA_034189065.1. GTDB lineage: Bacteria > Cyanobacteriota > Cyanobacteriia > Cyanobacteriales > Spirulinaceae > FACHB-1406. The sequence continues at coordinate 1,473 of JAXHVQ010000264.1, read as the reverse complement.
GCATCGAACAATCGCGGACTCCCCAAGCCATTCGCGCCGAGATGGAGGAGTTGGGACGACAGGGATATAGGGAAGTGACGCTTTTGGGACAAAATATCGACGCTTACGGACGAGACTTACCCGGAACGACTCCAGAGGGACGGCACAAACACACGCTAACCGACTTATTGTACTTCATCCACGACGTACCGGGAATCGATCGCATCCGCTTTGCGACCAGTCATCCCCGCTATTTTACCCAACGCCTGATCCGCGCCTGTAAGGAATTGCCAAAGGTATGCGAACATTTTCATATTCCCTTTCAGTCGGGAGATAACGATATTCTCAAAGCAATGGCGCGGGGCTATACTCGCGAAAAATACCGCCGTATTATTAGTAATATTCGAGAAGAAATGCCCGACGCTTCGGTGAGCGCGGATGTAATTGTGGGATTTCCCGGAGAAACCGAGCAACAATTCCAGAATACATTAAACTTAGTTGAAGAGATTGGCTTCGATCGCCTCAATACCGCTGCCTATTCGCCGCGTCCGGGAACGCCCGCCGCTTTGTGGGAGAATCAAGTCAGCGAGGAGGAGAAAAGCGATCGCCTGCAACGTTTGAATCATCTCGTTGGGACGCAAGCTGCAGAACGATCTTTACGCTACCTCGGACGGGTTGAAGAAGTGTTAATCGAAGATAAAAATCCCAAGGATACGTCTCAGGTCATGGGGCGAACTCGGGGGAATCATTTGACATTTTGTCAAGGTAATTTTGAAGAACTTAAAGGAAAACTCGTCCGGGTTAAAATTACGGAAGCGCGCGCCTTTAGTTTGACGGGAAAGATTGTGGAAGAATCTTAAATTTCGTAGGGTAGGTTAGGCGCGAGTACAATTTGTTGGAAAAACAATAACTTTTCATCCGCGCCTTAAATTTTGTAGGGTGGGTTAGGCGCGAGTACAATTTGTCGGAAAAACAATAACTTTTCATCCGCGCCTTAAATTTCGTAGGGTGGGTTAGGCGCGAGTACAATTTGTCGGAAAAACAATAACTTTTCATCCGCGCCTTAACCCACCAGCTAGTATTGCTAAAATATTAGGAGAGCCACTTTTTTCAATTTCCTTCAGAAGTAATATAAAATCTGGTTGGATACAAAAGCGTAAAAATCGTTGTATTCCTTATTCCTGCAAGGTTGCATCAAATATTCAATTGAACGGATTTGATATAAAATCGATATTCAGTCCGAATTGAAAGAACCGATGAGTAAAAAACGGCGAAAAACTAAGTGGATTACTAAAGCAGCGTTGTTTAGACTAATTGTACTAAGTAGGTGGCCATAAATAAGTGTATAATAACGAATTAGTTAAAAAAGGGAATTGTTTTATGCCAGCACAACTAAAAATCCGTCTGAGCGACAGCGAAGAAAAGGAACTATTGGAATTAACTCAGAATCCAAAAACCCCAAAAAGGACTCTTAAAAGAGTAGAAGTGTTACGA
>JAXHVQ010000263.1:0-2440 GCA_034189065.1 Cyanobacteriota bacterium | reverse complement strand
AGGGGAAGCAGGGGAAGCAGGGGAAGCAGGGGAAGCAGGGGAAGCAGGGGAAGCAGGGGAAGCAGGGGAAGCAGGGGAAGCAGGGGGAGCAGGGGAAGCAGGGGAAGCAGGGATAGATAATAGAGTTTATAGTGTGGCTCCAACGCCCGAACCGGTTTCCATCCCGAGCCTGCTCGCCTTGAGAACGTCGGGTTTGAAGCTTCGGCACTCGTGTAAGTCCCAACTTGAGGAATCGTGAAGCGCGATCGCTGCTCGCTCAATCGCGATCGCAACGCCTTATACCAAATCCGATTATAATAAGTTGATTACAGACCCGGAATCTCAAATGCCCAAAAAAGTGAACCTCGCCCCTCATTTTAGGACAGATGCACTAAAGAACAAGTTGACCTATGACGGACTGCTAAGGCGTGGACTTTTTAAGAGTTTATCCGCCCTGCCAATGGCGATTTTCCCACGGTCAAATTGCCATGAAGCGCTGTTGGTTTAAGCGATCGCGCTGCTGTCTAAGCGATCGCACTGTTGGCTTATGCTGCCCTCGATCGTCGAACTCATGTTTATTAGCTTTCCTAAACCGGATTTGGTATGACTGGGTTGTAGCAAATGAGTGGTAACTGTTTACTGTTTACTGTTTACTGTATTTGCCCACCAAATTTTCACAGTTCGATCGGCACTCGCACTGATAAGAGTGTTGCCATCGGGACTGACAGCAAGGGCACAAACGCGATCGCGGTGTCCGTTCAGGGTTCCTACTTCCTTCCCCTCCTCCCAGTCCCACAGCTTGATTTGGCGATCCCAACTGCCGCTGAGGAGGGTTTGACCATCGGGACTAAAAGCAACGGTACAAACGCGATCGCGGTGTCCCTTCAGGGTTCCCACTTCCTCTCCTCGCGCCCAGTTCCACAGTTTAATCGTTCCGTTACGCGTTCCGGCGGCTAAAATTTGCCCGTCGGGACTGAAAGTTGCACTGAGAAGCACTGTATTTCCTCGGATCGCACGCATCAGTCTACCGCTAGTTTCGCGGATTTTTAGGGATTTCTCGGTTCCCGCGCTGGCGAAAATTTTGCCATCGGGATTCATGGCGATCGCTAAGACTTCCCCCGAATAACCTTTAAGGGTACGAATTTCTCGCCCGGTGCTAGTTTGCCACAATTTAACGGTGCGATCGGCACTTCCACTAACCAATTTGCGCTTATTGGGAGAAAAGGCAACCGATAGCACTCGTTGGGAATGTCCGCCAAACCAACCGCCGCAGGTGCGCAATTCTTGTCCGTTACTCACTTTCCACAATTTTACGTTGTTGTCGCCGCTGCCCGATGCGACGAGTTTGCCGTCGGGACTGATGGCAACGCAATAAATGCGATCGAAATGACCTTTGAGGGTTCTGAGGATGCGTCCCGAACTTAACTGCCACAGAACGACGGTTTGGTCGTAACTTCCGGTCGCAAATATTTTACCGTCGGGACTGACGGCGATGGAGGTGACGACATCGGAATGTTTCTCGAAGGTGCCGACGCAGTTCCAAGGGGGAGGTGTTGAGGGAGGAGAAAAAGTTGAGGACGGTCGAGTTTCGGCTGGAGAAGGGGCGCGATCGCGGTAGGGAGATTGTTGTCGTTTGAGGTGTGTCGCTTTGTTATAATCTTTTTCAGCGCGAATATTTTGTCCTATTTTTTCGTAGAGAAAGGCGCGATATAAGTAAGCGTCAATGTATTCGGGGTCGATGAGGATGGCTTTTGTCAGTTCCTCAATGGCTTGTTTGTATTGGCGTTGTTGCGATCGCGCAACTCCTTTTTGGTAGTAGGGTTGGGGATCGACTTTCTTTTTGGGCGATTGAGTTGTTTTGGGAGGTTGATGGTCTTTGAGGCGTTCGTAAGCGAGATTAATACGTTTGATTTTTTCTTCGGCTTTTTTTTGCTGGCGCGGTTTGCCGGGAAAATTATCGGGATGCCAGCGTTTAACGAGTTGGCGATAGGCTTGTTTGACCTCCCCCGAAGATGCCCCCGGTTTGAGTCCTAGAGTTTTATAGCAATCGGCGATCGGGTTCAATGAACTACTACCACCTGCTCTAACGGGACAAGGTGGTAGTTTCTAGCTTCGCTGGGTGCTGCACTACCTTGGTCTTGCGACCCCGATCTTGTCTTACACTCCCTCCGCGCTTCAGAAGCGGGTGTTCCCTCCGCTTTTATGATTCTGATGCCCTCTGCTCTAATGTTTTTTGAAGCTGCTTCGTCGCGGTCGTGACGAGCATTACACTCACTGTTAATGCAGTTCCACTTCCTAATCGAAAGCTCCATTTTTGGCTGTTGAGTCAGGCAATCAGGACAGATGTGAGAACTCGGAAACCATCTATCTATCTCAACCAGACGTTTATCTTCACGCTCGAGTTTGTAGTCGAGAAAGTTGACGAATGTTCCCCATCCGCAATCAGAAATATGTTGGGCTA
>JAXHVQ010000262.1:0-2443 GCA_034189065.1 Cyanobacteriota bacterium | reverse complement strand
GGGAGAGCGGGAGAGGGGGGATGGGGAGAGCGGGAGAGGGGGGGATGGGGAGAGCGGGAGAGGGGATTGTAGCAAGATTTGATGAATTTTGGGGTTAACTGCGAAAGAGGCGGAAGAAGCGCGAAAGAAGGGTATCGTGGGCGGCCATGAGGTCGAGGAAAGGGACTTTTTCCCCCTGCAAGCGTCGGGCGATGTTGTTGAAGGCAATGCCGGGAAGGGAAACTTTGTCGTCGAGGACGAGGGGTTCGCCTCGGTTGCTGGCGACGATGACGCGCTCGTCGTCGGGAATGATGCCGATGATGGGGATGGCGAGGATTTCGAGGACATCTTCGACATTCATCATGTCGTTCATTTGTACCATCTTGGGTTTGAGGCGGTTGAGGAGGAGGTGGATGGTTTTGATGCCGTTGGCTTCGAGTAGGCCGACGACGCGATCGGCATCTCGCACGGCGGTGACTTCGGGGGTGGTGACGATGATGGCTTCGGTAGCGGCAGCAATGGCGTTGCGAAATCCCATTTCGATTCCCGCCGGACAGTCGATGAGAATATAGTCGTGGGTTTTGCTGAGTTCTTCGACGAGGTGCTTCATCTGCTCGGGCGCGATCGCTTCTTTGTTGCGCGTTTGAGCCGCTGGCAACAGAACCAGTCCCGGTTGGCGCTTATCTTTGACGAGGGCTTGTTCGAGACGACATTCTCCGCTAATGACTTCGATGGCGGTGTAGACAATGCGATTTTCGAGGCCGAGCAGTAAGTCGAGGTTTCTCAATCCGAAATCGGCATCGACTAACGCCACTTTGCGATCGCTCCGGGCGAGAACTGCGCCTAAATTGGCTGTGACGGTACTTTTTCCCACTCCGCCTTTGCCGGAGGTGATGACGATAATGCGACTCATGTTAACTTGCTCTTCGATGTTGGATACGCGAGGTGAGGGATGAGCGGAAATTGCCTCTCTCTTCTCTATACTCTCTTCTCTCTACTCAGTCTGCTGCTCGATTCGGCAAGCGTTCTGGGTTTCGGGGGCGCTCTGATAACGATTTTTATTTTTATATAGAGAATTTTAAATGCCGAGCGCCCCTCTCTCAAAAAATTCCACCTTTTCTCGTTGGACGTTTATCAATTAATAATTAATAATTATTAATTGGGTCTAAGACCTCTTTGTAAAGGAAGAAAAGGATACGAGCAGTCGTAGGTCTCACAGGGCTTACAAGATGTGGACGCGAGCTTCCGCACACAGCCCCTCTTAATTGCCGTATCGAGCGTAGATTTTCTGCGATCTAAATCCTATGGTTTTAAGGAGAGGTAATTATTCATTATTCATTATTCATTATTCATTGTGAAATACTGTCGTTTTTCAGTTCGATCCAGCCCTTGGCTTCCGGGTTGAAGGTATAAGTCTTAGCAAAATTGCTTGCTTTTGTCAAGTGAATTCCAGAATCCGAGACGCAAGCGATTTCTGGGTAAAAATCGCCGGGAGGGCCTTGGGGAACGCGAGCGAGAACGTCGGCGATGCGCAGTTGGGTGGCTTCCATTTGCAAGGCTGCCACAATACGGGCGCGATCGCCTCGAGCGCCGGCATGAGCAATTCCCCGCAGGCGACCCCACACTAGGATATCGCCTGAGGCGATGACCGTACAGCCCGGGTTGATGTCTCCGAAGATGGCGACGGTTCCGGGGTGGCGAATTTCCACCCCCGATCGCAAGGTTGCTCTTAAATATAAGGGCGGTTCTGGGGATTCTGCGGCTTCGACTGGGGTTTCTTCGGGTTCGATTAAAGAAGTTCCTCCAGATTGTTGTTCGACGCAGTATCCAGCCATTGCTGCGGCGACAGCGGTTTGTCGCCGACTGGCATACACCCGCTCGATTTTTAAGCCAACTTCAGCGAGCGCTTCGGCGATTTGTTGGAGTTGGCGGCTATCGAGCAAGCGCTCTTGGGCGAGTAGGTGGAGAGGCGTATCCGTTTGCCAAAACCGCTCCCCTGAATTGAGGCGATGCTTGAGTTGCTCCCAAATTTCCGACCAATCGCTCGCCGCTGCCCGATCCGATCGCGGTAAGCTCAAACAAACGCGATCGCCTTCTCGCTTCAAGAGGACTTGGGAGTCGGTTTCGGTCAAAGCAACGGTATTGAGCGGGGTTGGTACTGAAGGAGATTCGCCAGAATCGGAAGTCATAAGTTCGCGATCGCTAACGTGGGGGCGGGGTTTACCCACCCGTGCAGTAAACAGTAAACCACAAATAGCGGATAGATCCCGCTAAAAACTTAACAACGCGCAACTTATATAACCCCAACTTATAACACTTATAAGAAGCAATGACTCCCAAAAGCCTTTACAAAACTTAAAAAGCCGCCTATAGTTATACACATAGATACGAACCTTGAAAACCACATAGCCATTATTTAGACATGACAACCACCCTTTCGACTCGTGAGAGTCAAAGTGCATGG
>JAXHVQ010000261.1:0-2478 GCA_034189065.1 Cyanobacteriota bacterium | reverse complement strand
GCAGTACAAACAGCTCGGAATGTGTTCCCCGAAGAGGACAAAAGTTATTATGAGTCAGAGTTCACTCTAACAAGGATTCGCGAACTCGAAGCCAATATTCTACAAGCATTAGAGGAAGAAGGATTCGCAAGAGAAGGTAGGGTATTACCTAGCGAACAAGAGCGCGAGGAAGCTGGAAATTTTCTCAGACAAATGTATGAATTCAGTGCCCCTGCTGCCTTATTCGTAGCGGGAGCCTTGTACCAATGGCTGCGCAATAATGGAGAACTAGGGCGATGGGTTTTGGAAGCCGTTTCTTTAGGAGTTTCTACCACAACCGAAGACTTAGAGGAAGTCGAAAAATCTCTCCCTCAAAGCGGACCGTTTGAAAGGGGTAGGACAGCCGGAGATTTAGCGGGAATCGTTTCGGGATTTTTTGAAATCGTTGGCGGGGTTGGCTCAATTAAAGGTGGTGGAATCCTCTGTATATCTGGTATAGGTTGCATCGCGGGTGCTCCTGCCATTGCTGCTGGAGCCGGTCTTACAGCACATGGAGGAAGCGTTGTTGTTGAATCGACCGGTAATATTGCTGAAGATATGGCCGAGTTGATTAGTCAGGTTTTTGCCATTGGGGGAGCAGGAGGTAGAAGTAGGCGTGCGCCGGAACTCCCTAGTGGTACACTTACTGAATCTCAGTTCCTGAACGCTATAGAAGAGTTCTTGGGTTCTGGCTATAGAGAAGTGTCTCCTGGTCGCTATTTATCCTCGGATGGCATGAGACAAGTCCGCTTTGGTGCTCACGAAACTAGAGGTTCCAGATTGCACGGACACTTTGAAGCTTATGACAGACCTGGCGGACGAGTAATTGAGAATTCAGTAGTAAACATTATTCCCGATCCTTAATGCCATGAGTAATTATGACGTTCTTTGCCAGATAGTTTTATCCAATCGCCATCATCAGCCTACAGTAAAAACCCAACATTTCAGGGGGACAGAGAAGATTCCTGCTCCTCATAGTTTGCAAATTGTTAAGTATCCCAATGATTTTGGGTATTACCTTTTGTATCTTGACGAACAGGGAGAAGAGCTAACTGATACATATCACGAGCAACTTGATGGCGCAGTTGCTCAAGCTGAGTGGGAATTTTCTGTGAGACCAGAGCAATGGACAGTTATAAAAGGCGAGAAAAATGAAAATATGATGACTGAAACAGAGGACAGTCATACAGAAGGTCACAACGAATCTGAGTCAAGCCTTTTAGCAAAAAGGTTGAGAGAAAAGTTGAAAAACACTTCTCAACAGTAGTTCCATTTTGTATAACAATCGACACCGTGCGGCAAGCCGTCTCTACCCAAGTTCGAGACGAACAAAACAGCGCCGTCAAACCCATCGAAGAAAAAACCCAACAAAGCCCCGACACCAGCGGCATCGAACCCCGGCAGTCCAGCCCCATGCAGCCCACACCAGCGAGTGCTATTCCTGGCAGCATCGGTGCCGAAAAAGCTACCCCCAAACCCAAAAGCGAAGGCGAAGTCTCAGCGCCCCTACAAGTCAACAGCCAAAGCACCGAACAGCAACGCAGCCAAGTCGCAGACCGCATCAACGGCATCTACCAAACCACCAAAACCGAAGTCGAAACCGCCCTCAACGGCTTAGAAAGCGAAGTCGTCAGTCAATTTGACAGCGCCGCCAACAGTGCCAAACAGACGTTTGAGAACTACGTCGAGAGCAAGATGAGCGCGTACAAACAAGAGCGCTACGGCGAATGGTACGATGTCAGCGGTTGGGACGAACGCATTAGCGATGCCGTCACCGGCTTGCCCCCAGAAGTCAATCAATTCTTTATCGACGGCAAGCAGCAATACATCAACCAAATGGATATCGCCCTGACAGGCATTTCCAACTTGGTGGCAGAGAAACTCAATACCCCTAAACAGAAGATAGCCCAAGGGGAGGAACAAATTCAGGAATACGTCGCCAGAGGAAGCGATCGCGCACCTCCAACACTCCTAGCCACTTCAAAAAACTTTATATCCTGTCTTTGTCAAAAGTCGTAAACTGAGTGGAAGTGCGTTTTCGCAATCAAGCCCATGAAAGAGCGCGTTCAGCAATACAAAACCAAAGCCGTTCCCCCTAGCCGCCTCCACCCTCAACAAAGCGAAGGGGATAAATCAGTAGAACCGCCGCGCCGTCCGGGGCTGCGTCCCAAAGGCATCACCCGCGAAGACAGAGCGCAAGCCGCCACCGAGACCCCCAACCCAATCCCCAAACTCATTCCCACAGTACAGGGAAGACCCGGCAGCCCCAAATACGACCCTCCTCAATCGGCATCTTCCAACCCAATCCCCAAACTCATCCCCACAGTACAGGGAAGACCCGGTAGCCCCAAATACGACCCTCCTCAATCGGCATCCTCCAACCCCATCCCCAAACTCATCCCCACAGTATTGGGAAGACGCGGTAGCCCCAAAGACGAACCTCCTCAATCGGCATCCTCC
>JAXHVQ010000260.1:0-2518 GCA_034189065.1 Cyanobacteriota bacterium | reverse complement strand
GGATTCATCATTTTTGATAAGATAGGTCTTGTTGACAATAGCTGACCTATCTTTTTTTACCACTATTTGGTCAATTTGTCTCCCTTGTCTGAGTTTCGGGGCGCTTGTCGCCCCCCCAGAATTTTTCCCCCACGCTGCTAATTTGAACCAAGGGAAGATTTAAGTCGGTTGCAATGGTTTTAACGAGAGGATAGCTTTCGGGGTGAACGGCGGTATTATCGAGGGGATTTTCGCCGTTGCGAATGCGTAAAAAACCAGCGGCTTGTTCAAAAGCTTTTGGTCCCAATTTAGAAACTTTCAGCAGTTGGCGGCGATTTTTAAAGGCACCGTTGGTATTGCGATACTTAACGACATTTTGAGCAATACTGGGGGTCAAACCCGAAATAAATGCCAGCAATTCTTTAGAAGCGGTGTTTAAATCCACGCCGACATAATTGACGCAACTCTCAACGGTTTCTTCGAGTTTTTGTTCGAGCAATTTCCGATCGACATCGTGCTGATATTGACCGACACCAATGGATTGGGGATCGATTTTCACGAGTTCGGCGAGGGGATCTTGGAGGCGACGGCCGATACTAATTGCGCCGCGCACGGTAACATCGAGATCGGGAAATTCCGATCGCGCCACATCGCTAGCCGAATAAATCGATGCACCCGCTTCGTTCACCATCACTTTAATCGGTTGGCGATCGCAAGCCGCCAAAACTTCAGCCACAAAAGCATCGGTTTCGCGAGAAGCGGTTCCGTTGCCAATGGCGATTAACTCAATCTCATACCGTTGGATAAACTGTTTGAGAATTTTAGCGGCTTCAACGCGCTTCCCCGCGCCAGTATGGGGGAAAATAGCTTGAGATTCGAGAAATTTTCCCGTTTCGTCCAACACCGCCACCTTACACCCCGTGCGAAAGCCAGGATCGATAGCCAGCGTCGGTTTCATCCCCGCAGGTGCAGCCAAAAGCAACTCTCGCAAGTTTGTTGCAAAAGTTTCAACGGACTCGATATCCGCCTCCAATTTCTTTTGCGATCGCACTTCGCCGGTGAGGGAATTTTTCATCAGGCGTTTGAATGCTTCTTTTATCGTTGCCTGATAAAAGGCGCGAACTTCCGGGGTTTTGGCGCGAATTTGATGAGACTCTAAATAGGACAATATTGCGTCTTCGTCAAACTCAATATCGAGGGAAAGAATGCCTTCAGTTTCACCGCGATATAAAGCTAACAGATTATGAGGCGCGATCTTTGTCAGCGACGAGCGATAATCCCGATACATCTCGAACTTGGTACTGCCTTCGGGATAGTCTTTTTTAATCTTAGAAACAAATGTCCCTTTTTTCAGAAGGAAATCGCGGACGTAGGCGCGCAATTCTGGCGTTTCTGCGATCGCTTCGGCGAGAATATCCGAGGCTCCTTGAAGCGCCTCATTGACCGTTGTTACCCCTTTTTCTACATCGATATACTTTTGCGCTTCTGACTCGAGGGGGACTAAAGGTGCGTTTTTTTGGTTCAAAGATTTGATAAATTCAGCGAGCGGTTCTAATCCTTTTTCTCGAGCGACGGTGGCGCGAGTGCGGCGTTTGGGTTTGTAGGGAAGATAAAGGTCTTCTAATTCATTTTTCTGCAAACAAGATTCAATTTTTGCCTTCAGTTCGTCGGTGAGTTTCCCCTGGGACGCGATCGCATCGAGAATGGTTTGCTTGCGCTTTTCCAACTCTTCGAGATAGGTATAGCGCTCGAATAAGGCGCGCAGTTGTATCTCGTCCATTCCCCCCGTTCGTTCCTTGCGATAGCGCGCGATAAAGGGAATAGTCGCACCCTCTTTCCACAGTTCGAGAGCGCGATCGAGATTTTGCGGCGCGAGGGACAGTTCTGTGGCTAAAATTTGAGTCAGATTTAACATAGCAGCGCTTGGACAATCTATCGGGTTTTTCTCCGGCTGATGGGGTTATCTTTGAGTAGCCGGAGAAAATTTAAAGGGCGACACGGTTTGGTGATTGGATTCATTATACGCATTCCGCTCTGTTAAACCTACCCAAAGCGACCGAAATCTCTATATTAATTAGACATCAGTCGTTTTGGCGTTAACTTCTTGAGGACTTACGCAAATCCACCAGATGTAGGGTGCTGTTAGCGCAGCGCAGGTGCACCATGACAGAGATTAGCAAACGGTTTAAAACCCTTGGCGCAACAGGCGATTGAGAACTTCTCGACCCCTGGGATCGAGGACTTGGAGGCGCACGAAGCGCGGATCGTTCGGTCGCCATGCCACTTGATAAGTATAGTCGCCGTTGCGCCAAATGTAGAGGCGGCGTTCGGGAGTTCCGGCGAGAACTGCGCCGCGCAATGTCAGCGTATCTCCCGTCCTCAAGTGCCGTCCGTAGTAGGTGTAGGCGTTGTTGTTGTAGTCGATGGTGACAGACCATTCTCCGTCGCTGAAGGTGGCTAGCGGTGCGTTGAATTGCGCCACTGCTGGGGAACTGAGGGCTAAATCCGCGATCGCCGGACCGGATAAACCGAGAATGGC
>JAXHVQ010000026.1:0-52753 GCA_034189065.1 Cyanobacteriota bacterium | reverse complement strand
CCCTCTCCCCATCTCCCCATCTCCCCTCGTAGCAAGCAGCCAATCAGCGCAAAAACGGTATAACTTCCCCCGGAATCGACAGCCGCGACGTTGAAGATAGGGATAACCGTCGTTGCACCTCCATTACCCGTTCGGGGAACCCTCCATCGCACAATGATACATTCGCTCTATCGCTGGGGCAACATAGAACTAGAAGACCTTGTGTCTGAGGTTGTTTGCCTTCAATGCCTGAGAGCGCGTTATTCAGGTCGAACGGGAGAAGTGAGGAAAACGCGAACTTTTTACCTTTACGAACGTCTATCTTTTTATTAAAATGGAACTAAAGCGAAGTCATTATGACTTCATGTTTCTCGACTTAATCAAGAGAAGAGTCAATTGCTCGATTTTTTGATGCTTTAATCCAATGTGAGAAATCATCCGACGAGCTTTGTGAAGACGACCTCAGCGACAATATTGTTGCTCATTTACGGAGTCCTACTGTACGATGCCCGCTGCCAACATTGAAAAACGTTCCGAACAGCCAATCTTATCAGCAGATATGGTTCGTACTTATCTGCACGAGATTGGCAGAGTCCCCTTGCTGACCCACGAACAAGAAATTATTTACGGCAAGCAAGTGCAAAAAATGATGGCTTTGCTGCAAGAGAAAGAAGCGCTGCAAAGCAAACTCGGTCGCGAAATAACGGAAACCGAATGGGCCGATGGTCTCCAAATTAGCGGTGCGGAACTCAAAGAGATTTTGCGCCAAGGCGATCGCGCGAAGGCGAAGATGATCGAAGCGAATTTGCGCTTGGTTGTCGCGATCGCCAAAAAGTACCAAAAACGCAACATGGAATTCCTCGATCTGATCCAAGAAGGAAGTTTGGGATTAGAACGGGGAGTGGAGAAGTTCGATCCGACGAAGGGGTATAAGTTCTCAACCTATGCCTATTGGTGGATTCGTCAAGCTATCACCCGCGCGATCGCACAACAGGCGCGCGCTATCCGCCTCCCCATCCACATCACCGAAAAGTTAAACAAAATCAAGCGGGTCCAGCGAGAACTTTCGCAAAAACTGGGCCGCAGCGCCACCCCAAGCGAAATTGCCGCCGAACTCAACTTAGAAACTGCCCAAATTCGGGAGTTTCTTACGATGTCGCGCCAACCGGTTTCCTTGGACGTGCGCGTCGGCGACAATCAAGATACGGAACTGCGCGATCTCCTTGAAGATGACGGTATTTCGCCAGACCGTTACATTACCCAAGAGTCGATGCGCCAGGATTTATACAATTTACTGGCAGAACTGACTCCCCAACAGCGTAACGTCATTTTCCTGCGTTACGGTCTCGAAGACGGCACAGAGTTGTCTTTGGCAAAGGTGGGACAGCGCCTTAACCTCAGCCGCGAACGGGTTCGCCAACTCGAACAGCAAGCCCTCAAGCAGTTGAAAAAACATAGATCCCAGGTGAAGGAGTATATTCTGGCGAGTTAACACTTTGGGACATTGAACATCGCGATCGCGGACCATCGAAGTCGGCGATCGCTTTTTATTTGCCAGAGTGCCTTTAAGGGAATTGTAGGTATAATTTGAATGCACCAACAGCTTAGCTCGGATTTTTAAAATTGATATCAAATGCTGCCAAATCGAGCAAACTTGCCGAGTCTGAGTCTAAAAATAAGGTTGCTTGAGGCTGAGTTCGCAAAATCGAAGCCGGACAGGAGGGATGAATTTCGCCCTGCAACATTTCTTGAATAATTGTAGCTTTACGGGAGCCCGGTGCGAGGCAAACGATTTTTTTCGCCGAACAGATACTCGGTAAAGTTAACGTTATCGCTGCACTTGGCACGGCATCGAGCGTGGGAAAAAATCCGCCATCTACCTGTTGTTGGCGAGTTTGGGGGTCTAGTTGAACAATTTTTACCGCTTGGGAATCGTTAAAATCTGCTGCGTTCGGTTCGTTAAAGGCGAGATGTCCGTTTTCCCCAATTCCTAGACAACATAGATCGAGAGGTTTTTCTCGAATTAGCCTTTCATATCGCTGGCATTCTGTCAAGGGTTCGACAGCATCTCCTTGGAGGTAATGGAACTGCTGCGGGGAGATGCGACGTTGGACGCGATCGCGCAAATACCGCCGAAAACTAGCGGGATGTTCGCCATCAATCCCCAAGTATTCATCTAAGTGGAAGAAAGTTACGCGCGACCAATCTGTGTTTTCCGAAGAGATTAGGCGATCGAGAAATTGAATTTGGGAGTTTCCCGTCGCTAAAACCGCGCGAACCGAACTCTGTTGGTGCAAAATATTCTGCAAATATACGGCAGTTGCGCGCGCTGCGCCTTGTGCTAAACTACGCGCGTCCGCGTAAATCCGAACTTCGAGAGCGTCAATCGTGAATATTTGTATGGGGTTAGCGCGATCGCTCATCATTTATAGCAGTCCGCTGTACTGCCTTAAGGGGAAAAAGTTCCGAAATCGAGATGCGATCGGACAAGGGGTCTCAATTTGACGTTCTGTTGACCTTTGTATCTGTTACTTTAGAAGGATGCAGGAAATAGGATATATTGTATCGCTTCTTGCGTAAGCTGTTGTGCGCGTCAAATTACGTATTTCCTACAGCCTACAACGAAGCTGTCTTTAAGCCAATACACGGTATGTAAGATAGATGCGTTTCAGCTTATAACTCTTCTTTTTATTTGTTCGCCTCCCCTATTTTTTTCACAAGATTGAAATGGCAAAAAAAAGTTCTGGCTTTCGCGAATCTCTTCGAGCACTCAAGAACGAGATTGTTCGCAAGTATTTTGAGTACCGAATTCAGACTCCCCACGATCCCTACAGCGTTCTATTTCGACCGCAGCCCTACCGCATCCTTTTTATTTTAAGCCATATGCGATCGGGTTCTTCGCTCCTTACTCATATCTTAAGCTCTAATCCCGAAATTATGGGTTACGGCGAGACTCACCTTCAGTATGCTTCGGAAGCGGACTTTAAGAAATTGATGCTCAAAGTTTGCTTGCGATCGCAAGAATCGCGAGGATTTGAGGTGTTTGAGCGTTTGAATATGAATTCGCGATACATTTTGGACAAGGTTTTACACAATAATAAATTCATCAATACTGAATTCATCAAATCAGAAAACTTATATTTCATTTTTCTAATTCGGGAACCGCAAAGAAGTCTGGCTAGTATTTGCGAGCTCAAACAAAATTGGAATTCAGAGCAAGCACTGCGCTACTATGCCGGACGATTGGATTATTTGCAACAATATGCTCGAATCATTAACGGAAAGAAACGCAGCTTATTTATCACTTACGAGCAACTCTTGAATCAAAGCAACCTCGTCTTTGAAGGTCTACAAAAACTTTTAAACACCCAAAACCCCTTCTCAGAAGAATATCAAATTTTGAAAACAACCGGCATGAAAAGTGTTGGCGATTCTAAGGGCAATATTAAAGCCGGTCGGATTGTTAGAGAGAAAAGGAAAATCGCAGTTGATATTGAACCCGAGTTGGCAGACTTAGGAATTCAATCCTTTGAGCAATGCTCTCAAACTTTGTCTAAATATTGCCAAACAATTTCTACCTACAAAATATAAATTTTGCATGATATGCGCGCGCCGCTTTCGTGAAATCACCGATCGCCACGGCGTGTTTACTGAGAGATTACGCCGTAAAATTACCCTAACAGTTAGACAACCTTTATCCACTATTAAAGTGCATTTGTAAAAAAATATTACAAGTATCGACCCAAAATCGTCAAAGTGCATATACTCCCTTCAAGGGTACTGAATTAATCGATTTAGAATAATGTTTAAGAAACGCGAGATATTAAGATTTGTACGAGGTATAACTTGGAGTCTTTTAATTGTTTCGTTATGTTGGTTGAGCAATGCCAAAGCCGCTCTAGCTCATCGACCGCACGACGTAATCGAACAGGTTGAAGTTTCTGCCAACTATGCTCAAGACCAGACGGTATTTATTATTGTCCGGGGTAACCTATTCAAATCTAATGATGGAGGCGAGTCTTGGCAAAGACTTGTCAAGGGATTAGATCATCAAGCAAAATTATCAGCCTTATCTCTAGCTGCACAAACAAAAAAATTATATGTATCCACACTTGGAGATGGGGTATATAAATCGGAAAATGGCGGAGAATCGTGGGTGCGTGCGAACAAAGGACTAGAAACGCTACAAATCGATCGACTCTCCGCCTCTCCCTATTCAGCCAACTTTGTACTAGCGGCTGGAGCCGAAAAAGGACTTTATCGAACTGAAAACGGCGGACAAGCTTGGGAGTCAATTCTCAACAGCGATCGCAAAATTTCCGAGATCGCCTACTTTCCTGACGACCCCAACCGCGTCATTATTGGCGACAGTCAAGGAAATGTTTTGGTTTCCGCAGATCGAGGAAAAACGTGGCAACCAGAACTCTCAATCAAAGGAAGCGGCGCGATTGAAACAATTGCCATATCCCCAAATTTCCCGTCAGATAATACCTTTTGGGTGGGGACCGAGAAAAAAGGAATTTTCAAAACGAGCGATCGCGGCGTTTCTTTTACAGAAATCAATCAAGGTTTATCGGGGGGAGCCATTGAAGATATTATCGTATCTCCTAATTCTCCCCAAGATTCAACCGTGTTCGTCTCAACTTGGGACGAAGCTATTTTCCAATTGAACGATGACAGCCAAACTTGGAAAAAATATAGCGACGGAATTACTAAAGATAGTCAGGCAGACGTTCCTAAATTCAGCACGCCTCATTTCTACGAATTGGGGATGTCCGAGACATTTGATACAGACAAAACGGTATTTTTAGGGGGATTTGATGGATTGTTTAAATCCACAGACAGCGGCAGCAACTGGCAGCAAATGGAAACATTATCAATCGGAACCGTTATTGGTCTAGACATTTCTCCCAACTACGAAAATGATTCAACCCTAGCGCTGGCGACGTATGTGGGAAATATTTACATCAGCCATGACAAAGGCGAAACTTGGCAAAATGTCACCGACGGTTTAGAAGTTCCTCGTTTTACTAAAAACTTCAAAAAACCCCATCAAGATCCGAGGCGTTTTTTCGACATTGCTTTTTCCCCCAACTACGCTTCAGACCAGACTCTTTTCTCCAGTGTTTTATATACTGACATTTTAAGAACAACAAATGACGGTCAATTCTGGAAGATCGTGTCACTCCATAAAGGAGGTCGCGGTTTGACCATAGCCCCCTCGCCCAACTTTGCCACCGACAATACAGTCTATGCCAGCAATCAACCGGGTATTGTGTTTAAGTCCACTAACGGGGGCAAAAAGTTTTCTATTGTGGGGAAAATTGGTAAAGTTAAAGGCAACGATCCCCCTTCTTTAATTATCTCTCCAGATTTTGCGGCAGACAAGACGTTATACGCTTCAGGGAAAGAGGGTGTATATCAATCCGTTGATGCTGGTAAAACCTGGAAAGCACTAACCAAAGGAACAGAATTGATGGATCGCGGTAACATTCAGTTAGCCATCTCGCCTGACTACAAGAGCGATCGAACCGTACTTGCGGGTACGGGAAGTGGGATTTTTGAAACGCAAGATGCGGGAAAAACTTGGGTAAAATTAGACGGCACCGCGTACGGAGGAAGTGCCTATATACAAGGCGTTGCGCTCTCGCCAAATTATGCAAGCGATCGCACGTTTATTGCCAGTGTAAGGGGTAAAGGTTTATTTAAAACAGCGGACGGCGGCCAAACATTTGCAAGCATCGGTAACGGCTCAATCGCACTCGCGAAAATGATCGGTCCTCCGTCCGCTGGTGTTCCAATTCAATTTTCCCCTTCCTACGCAAGCGATCGCACAATCTATGGTTTTGGCGCATCGACGACCAAAGTTTTCAAATCAACTGATGCAGGCGAGACGTGGGAAACGATTACCATTCCTCGGGTCGATAATAACCAATATAGTTTAGCCACTCAAGCCCAACTTGTAGGGGTTGTTTATCGCGGTAAAATTCTGAGAATTGGACTGGCTCTTGTCTCCGCAATATTGAGCTACTTCATTAGCGGCAAGATCGGGTTAGAAAAAAGACTCCCGTTAAGCAAGTCACAACTCAAGGCGATCGCTTCTTTAGGAGTGTTTGCCGCCGCGTTAATTGTTTTGTTTGCTATCTAGATAGCTTGGATTGATGTTGGATTTTCCTGACTGCTCCCAGCATCTGTCCCAAAAAAGGCAAACCAATTAATGCCGGCAAAAAATAGCGAGACGTACATAACAAACCCAATGCGGCACCCGTTGATGGGTCAAAGTAAGGCTGATAAAAGAAAATGAGTGCCGCATCGCGGGTTCCGACCCCAGCGAATGTTAGGGGCAATAAACCGGCTAAAATCGCTAAGGGGGATAAAGCTAAGTTGACCAAAAATGGAGCCCCAGCTTTAAGGGCCAGGATAAAGAGCCAGATTTGCAGTAAGTGGAGAAACCAGATAAAGATCGAAGTCCCGGCAATCTTTAATAATTGACCTTTATCTCGCCAAAAATAGTCGTGCATTTCGAGCCAAGAACTTTGGAATGCTTCTAACTTTTGCTTGATTTTTTTAGGCGTAAATTTAATCGCAGCATCAAAAAAAAGCCGCGCAAAATTGCGCGCTCCCAGCAGCAAGACCCCCAAGACAAGACCAACCGTCACGGCAGCCGTCATACTCCAAAATAAACTATCTTTCTGGGGATAAAGTATGAGGCCAAAGGCACACCACAATAGCAGCGAGAGCATATCGCACGTTTTTTCAAACACGACGAGAGAAAGAGACAAAGAACCGCTCAGATGTCCTCTATCTCTCATAAAATAGGCCTTGGCAATATCCCCCATTTTAGAAGGCAGTACCATATTCAGTACGCTTGCTCCTAAAATCAGACGGTTTGCCTCGAGAAACCCCAAACTGGTTCCCTCGGGCATCAATTGTTGCAAGCGCCAAGAGGTAAATAGGGTAATTGGAACAACCATTGCGAGACTAATTGCCATCCAAAGGCGATCGCAATCTCTAAAGACTTGCAACAAGCCTTGAAGATCGATTTTGGAGTAAATCGCGAACAGAATGACAACGCTGACAAAGATAGAAATAAATCGTTTCATCTTAAAAGTTCCGTTCTAATTTTAGGACTTGACCGGGTTCGAGTTGCTCGATCTGCTCGGTTAAATCCAGCCAAGGTTGCAATTGTCCCTTTTGAAACGTGCGACTCATGACAACGTAAATCGAAGTTTGATCGCAACCGATTCCTCCAGCAATGACATTTTCCCAGGAAGTTGACCGAAGCTCGTCAATAACTTTCCATTGCTCATTTTCCCAATAGAGATACCGAGAAAAGTCGAAAGGGGCGCGCTTTTTCCCAACAATTAAAATCTTTTGGAGAATTTTGCGAATTAAATTGGGAAAAAAACGTCCAACGGTTAGCATCGCAACCCGCAAAATCATTAAGTTGAGGGGAGTCATTTGCTTTTGCTTAGCCCAACCGAGCGAACCTCGAATTAAAATGCAATCTTCGTCGATTTGAGTTGAATATCGTTCTACTAGATGGGCAACTGCATTTTTAATCTTGTTGCTGTCTCGGACTTGCAGCGAAAATTGGGTATCGGAAACAATCAGTTGACCGTTCTGAAAGAGTTTGAACGCGCCTCCTTTATTAAGGGCCAAGTACAGTTCCGTTTCTTGGCGGCGATCGATAAGAATTCCGCCCTCTTGTAACCAGAAACGACCTGCGGGACGAGGTTGGAGAGGCGGACGCTCTGGGACAAAATCGCGCCATGCGAGTAGATAATTCCAGGTATGGTGGCCGATGATGTGGTCGTCTGCATAACAGGGAGCCAAGCCCTTGGCAAGACCGTTGAGAAATCGATCGTTAATGCTAAGAGCTTCGGGCATCCATCGACCGGCTAACTCAAACCCGTGGGGAAAAAAGTTGTAGGTGTTGCGACTGGTGTATTCTCCCCCATAGGAACCGTCGGGGTGAACGAAATGAGCGGCGAGGGAAACGGCTTTTGCGATCGCATCTTTTAATTTGGCACTCGGGTTTAACTCGTGAATGCGCGCCAAACAAGAAATGGTCAGCGTGTGATAGCCCGGGTCGCACCCTTCGTATTCTTGGAACCAACCTTCCGGGTTTTGCCAGGATAACACTTGCTCTAAACGCCACTCTTTTGCCGAGTTCCACCGATCGGTTTTCAGAAGGCGCGAAAGCAGTTCCAAGCAAAGGACGATTAAGGCTTGATGGTTTGTCAGTCGTCCGCTTTCTTGATGATGGGCTAACCAGTTGGCTCGTTGGGTGAAGAAACGTAGGGCAACTGGATTCTCGAATTTCATCAGAGTATAGCTTTCTACACAAGCTAGCAGGGAAAATGCTGCCGCTCCTCCTGCACGTTCGTAGGGGAAATAATCATCGCAGGAGCCGTCGGGGTGAGCGCTGTGGGCTGCGTAGAGGATGCCTGCTTCTACCCAATTCCGGATCGCGGGTTGATGGTAGAAGGGATTATCCGAACTATTGGTATGATAGGTTAAGGCTAAGGGAAACACAAATTCTTGAGCCATCCCACTGGGAAAGTCAATAATTTTGTATTGCCAAAAGTTGCGATCGAAGCAGCCGTAGGTGGGACTGTGGGGATTGCGATCGAGCAAGGTTAGAAGTTTGGGGATTTGCGCGATCGCGTCGCGAGCTAACAGGTCTTTATTCATAACTATCGAGTCCGCATCACTCCAACTAAATTTTTATCTCTGCTCTTCCTTTAAGGCTGACTAAATACCTGAACTACTCCCTTATCATTCGACCAATCTTTTGACCAAGCTTGATTGTAAACTTCGTTTCGAGTAACCAATTCTCGTTTTTGTTGCTCGCGGTTTCTCGTGACAGCAATAATGGCACATGGCTGAAATTGCCCATCGGCTTTGACAGCAGACTCGTTGTCCACATTGATATGTTTAATAAGAATCCCTTTACTGTCTTGCTGGAAGAGCTGCCAGAGGGGGTATTCAAATGACGATCCCTCGAAGGTCAAACCCAAAGTCGAGCAGTTTTTCTCTTCGACAAAATTGACTGCATCGAGATAGGGACCTTTAAGCTGAGGTTGGGTGTTGAAGTAGTGTTCGGTTCTGGGGGTTTTTAAGATACTACTACTTCCTAAAAGAGGTCTCGTCTCGTTATTCAAAACCCACGAATGAGAAAGGAAAATAAGCAGCACGGCTACAAAATTTGTAACTCTGTAATTAAAATATTTCGAGAAAACGACTCCGATAAATGGAGCAAATAAAATAAATAAAGGCAAATGAAGTCTACAGCGCGGTAGAGACCAGGTAAAAAGAAAGCAAAATAGTAAAAATCCAGCTAATAGGACTAGAAAATAGCCCAGAAGACAAAATTTGTTTTTGATCTTTTGGTTGACGAAAAATACGGCAGCAGAGATAAAAATCAATAGAAGATGAAGCGGGTTCCCCGCAGTATCTTCGTTCATCGATAATCCTGGAACAAAAAACTTAGGGTACTGGAGACTCATCGTTCGAGGATCGCTCACATCTAATCCCCAAAAAATATGACATATTTCAACTATTTTATTGACGACTCCTGTCATTGGAGTAATAATTTTCTGCAATCCTAAATTTCTGACAATATCTGAATGCAAGGCAAGATTTTTAGTCACACTCGAAATAAAAATAATTAAACCAAAGTCTTGATTAGTTTCTTGAGTCGATTCTCCCAAGGGAGAGGCAAACATCAAAAGATTTCGAGTGTAATGACCCAGATTTATAGCTAGTGCTATTGCTAATACAAATCCAATGGGCTTCCAAACTTGCCAGCGGAGATTTTTGATTCCCCAGAAAGCCAACCATAGGCAAAATGGAAAAGCGTAAATATAAGCTGTTCCTTTTGTCAAGATTGCCAATCCCAAACTTGCTCCCAATCTGTAGACATTAGCACGATTCGCTCCTCTCTCAACAGTTAGTAGGGTAAAGTAAGCAAAACAGACGAGCCAAAGCGCAACCACATAGTCATTATTAGTGCTAGAACCTTGTAAAATTCCCATAGGAATGGTTGCGCAGACTACGGTTGCGAGAATTTGTCCTTGTCTATTTGCTCCTAATTGACTCGCAATTAATGACACTCCAACTAGGCTCCCAAGCATACTACCCCATTGAATCAGATTCGCAAAGCGATCGCCTCCACTTAAAACTTGAAAATGTAGAATTGCAAATTCCGACCAAGGATTTTGAAAAAGTTGAAAGGGAGTATGAGTGGAATAATGAGCAACGCTAGAATTTTGAATCCAGTGAACGACTCGGCTCATGTGATATTCCATCGAATCCGAATGATTGGGTGCTGCGACAATGGCAACAATTCCAATGCCGGTAACAATCAAGGCTACACTGCTGAGGGAGAGGAGCTGAAAGAGCGACAACTTTGAAAGACTAAATAAATTGAAAATTTTTCTTTTTTTATAAAATCGCCAGTAAATGCTGGTAAAAAGAGCGATCGCGACTAGCCATAGCACCACAATCCATTCAAATTTGAGAAGGCGAAAGATGCTCAAAAATTCGGTGATGGCAGTTACAGTGATGCCCCAGACTAATAAAGTAGATAAAAGTGCTTCCCTCCAATTACTATGAATTGATTGAAAAATCAGAAATCCTAATATAGCAGAAATTATTGGTAAAGTTGCAAGTACGCTCATCGGATTAAATGCTTTTCTTTTTTACAGCAACAGTTAAAATAAAACCAACTCTGAATTTTAGATTGATGGTTTTATTAAACTTTATTTTTTTGAAAGACTCGTCCGAGCTGGCGTTTCATTGATATCCGCTCGCCGCAGCCGAAGCTGAATATCTTCCATCAGCTTGCGATTGACTGCCATTAAATCGGCGATTAAGCCAAAGACTAAAAGTTGAACGCCTGTTAGAATTAAAATTGCTGACAAAATGAGGCTAGGAAGGCGCGTTCTTTCGGTTCCCAAGATCAAATAAACGAGCCAGCGTACGCCGATTATGGTTCCTAATGTCAAAGGAATGCTCCCCAAAATCGTAAAGAATTTGAGGGGCTTATAAGTCATAAAAATACGGATAATTGTTAGAATTGAGCGCTGGATATAGCGGGGAATACTTTTGACGAGTCGTGAAGGTCGCAAATATCCGTTGGTTTGGATTGGGACTGAAGTAATCGCCATCCCCTTTTGTCCGGCTTCGATAATTGTTTCCAGCGTATAGGTGTATTCATTAAAAACGTTGAGTCGCAATGCTGCCTCACGACTCATCGCCCGAAAGCCACTGGGAGCATCTGGAATGCTCGTATGACTTGCCAGACGGACAACCCAACTTCCTAATTTTTGTAAAAGCTTTTTGGCAGGAGAAAAATGCTGAATGGCTTCTATTGGTCTTTCTCCAATCACAATCTCAGCTTCACCTGCTAAAATGGGCGCAATTAGTTTTGGAATATCTTGGGCACAGTATTGATTATCAGCATCGGTATTCACAATAATATCTGCCCCAGCCTTGAGGCAAGCATCTATGCCTGCCATAAAAGCTTTTGCTAGACCTTGGTTATGCGTGAAATTAACGATGCGATCGACACCACAAGCCTTAGCAACGTCAATGGTGCTATCAATGCTACCATCACTAATAATCAACCACTCTACTTCGTCCACTCCTGGAATCTGACTTGGCAATTCGGAGAGGGTGAGACCCAATGTAGCTTCTTCGTTATAGCAGGGAATTTGGATAATTAGTTTCACGATTTTGAACGCACCCCGAACACTTGTATAGCGATACAAATTAAGACTTGGAATAATAGCGATGAGTCCAGTCTAAGAGTCTTTTTTAAGA
The DNA here is from genome assembly GCA_034189065.1 of Cyanobacteriota bacterium. Classification (GTDB taxonomy): domain Bacteria; phylum Cyanobacteriota; class Cyanobacteriia; order Cyanobacteriales; family Spirulinaceae; genus FACHB-1406. Next base: position 40,945 of record JAXHVQ010000026.1, on the reverse strand, counting down.
ATCTGGTAGCTATGACTATCTTGCAATTCCCCGTAGTTGAGATCCGAGGGATTAGAGCGATAATTCCACAGCCATAGCTGAACTTCGAGTTTAGATATTTTTTCTCCCGGATCTACCTTTTGGTTATGAACATCACCGAGATTATGAAGCAGCTTGTCACAAAGGTCGATAGATTTAGGTTTGTCTCCTAAACATCCCTTCATCGTCAGGCGGTAGCGAGTATTCATGGGAGGATGAATAATTGTATCGGGAAAGATTCGAGTCGTTTCTCCTGACTCATAATGAGCAACTAACTTAGTATATCCAACGAAGCCAGTATTGTTGTAGCCAGAGAACATCTGCAACGAAGTGATTGGATAGAATTCTCGATGTTTAGCCCAAATAAATACCATACTGACAGTTAAAGCAGCCACGAGCAGGGGCAAGTAAATATTCTGGGATGATTTCCGAAACGGCGCTATCAAATTCGGGCTTTGGGTTGATAATTGATTGAGTTTTGAGGAGGTAGCAGTTGGGGGATTTTTGAAAGAATTGTGCGTGATTTTTTGATAAATAGATTTACCGATTGAGGATAACCCCGGTAAAAATAGAAAAGGGAGCAATATCCAGAAAGCGGGAAGTACAAGTGCGGCAGAGCGGAAACCTTCAAACCCTCTGTAAGTCTGCCCTTGTTTAATCAGATAAATTTTTGTTTCTAATTCATCTGAAGTCAGGTTTAAGTTATGATTTTTGTTGTACTCAGGAAGATTGAGTTGACATAAATCAATTGCTTCAATACGTTCAAATAAATCAAACTCTTGAATACAGCGAACTGCTGTACGATCGGAAGGGGAAGCCCTGTTATAAAGTATTTGAATCGGTTTTACTCGCGATGCAACCCATTTTTTAATAGTTTTTCGAGCTTGAGTAAAATCATAAAAAATTAATTGCAAAATAATGAGATCCAAAAATAGGATGTCCTGTAAAAATAAGATGCCAATATGAACCGAAGCCATAAATATGGGTAGGATTTTGCGGGCTATAGCTGAAAAAAGAACTAAGCCGTAAGCGATTTCTCCATACATACCAGCAATTCCTAATAAGGCAAACAAGATATCGGGAGCATGAACCAGTTTTAAGGCTACCTCCCAATTGGTTTGTACCGGATCGAGAGTAGATGAAAAAATGATCGCTTTCATATTTTCTGGATCCCACCAAAAAAGTCCACTTTTGTAGATTTTGCTAAAACCTGCTTGTACATAAGAAAGCGCAACGACAACCCAGCAAGCGTAACGCGACCAACCGTAGATGGGTAAAGGTTGGTCGGCAGCAGGAACGGTTTGACCTCGATAAACTTTCCACAAACGATCTACGGATAATCCGTCCGCACAAGGAGTGAACGACAGAATTGCCATTAAATAAACTGGGATTAACCCTGTGTGGTAAAACCACGTATATTGACGGGGAATACCACCCAAAATTAAGTAGCATAAGGCTCCTAGCGGAAGTACAATCCGAGTTCGCCAACCTATTATTCCGAATACGAGGAGCAACGCTGTCAACCATTCAAACATTTGTAGACTGGTTTGATTTCTAGCAAAGCTCTCGAAACCGGGAATATTATAAAAATACTGCATTACTCCCATCGGACTGCGCAATTCTGCCGGAAGTAAGGCTGTACTGGGAAGATCTTCAAGCCAAAGGGTCATAATGAGCTGAATTAGGCAGACAACAATCCTAATCGCTCCTAGTGACTCTGGAGTGGCTTCTTTAACGTATTTCTGAAAAAAAATTGGACTGGTTGTTATCCAGGAAATGAAGGCGAAACCCAGGCAAATCAAAAAACCATTTTCAGCAGATAAGTCAGGGAAAAATAGCCTTTCGAAAGCAACCCATAAAAACGCACATACAACAGATGCAATACATATCCCTAAACGAAATTTGTATCTTTTCATTGTAAAACCTATTTTTTTGTACTTAGAGCTTAGCTAGACTTAAAGCAGCCTATGTTTGAATATTGAGTACAGTTGCACTCAACACGGTAAATTGCTATTCTTGAGATTTAAATCACGTTTTACCATGATTTTAGGATTTTTTGTATTTCAATTTGTTAAGCTCTTCTCATTTCTAAATTTCAAAACCACAACTTAGAAATTAAGTCATAATGACCGGCTTGTTCCGGGGGATAGTCTCCCACTTCGATTCTTTGGATAATTTGAGGCAAAGCCTTGATAAACTCCCGACTGCGGTCTTTGGGGTGCAAAGTCCATGCTTGGGAATTGTCCAGTACTCCGCGAAAATAATGAGTTTGCTCGAGTTTGCGCGAAACCATAATCTCCCACGAATCTAAATCCCCTTTTCCCGTCCAATTATTAAGAAATGTTTTGACCCCGACGGGAAGAGAGTTGAGGATTTTGCGTCGATAGGAGCGCCAGATAATGGGTAGGGGGAGAAATTCATCGAAGCCTTTGCGTTGGAGGAGATAAACGCGACTGCCAAAAAATTTAAACTTATAGAAACCGTCGGGATCGCGTTCGTAGGGGACTTTTTGATAAAGCGTTCCATCCTGGGTTGGGGGACCGGTTAGCGGTCGCAGGGACATGAGTTCGGGATGTTTTGCCATCACGTTCATTGCTTCTTCAATCCAGCTATAACCGGGTTGTTGATAGAGCAGCATATCGCTGTCGTAGTGAAGCATATAATCGCTTTGCGGCTCTTCGATGGTAAAAATGGTCCCCAAGATGGGGTAGCCTTTATAGTTGTGGGTTTTACGGATAGGACTGCCGAAATGCTTGCGGTAAACACGATCGCGATACTGAGGATCGTAGCTCATATCGACGACGCGATCGACGACTCCTGTGGCGAGTAACTGTGCCGCGCGATCGCGCAATTCCTCCATCGTCCCGATCCCCGGACGACCTACCTTATCTCCCGTAAGCGGTGCGGTATCCACCGCTAAAACGCGCTCGCTGAAAGGAAAATGGCTCATCTTCACCAGATGAGGAATGGTGTGCATCATGAAGGGAAGATCGGTTCGCGCCACCATAATCCAGAGCGCACAGCTTGGCAATCCCATTGGTTTGACCTCAAAGAGTGTTGAAGAGCGTTCGATTTCGCTGGCTGAAGATGGAATCATCACCACTAGCCGCTATGATAGCTCGTAGACTATCCTAGAGGAGCAAGTCGATCTCATCAATCCCAACTCCAAAATCGATGAATGGAATTTATACCCTAGCCAACGATGTCGTCTACGAGCAGTTAGTCGCGTTACTCAATAGCATCGAGACGAATGTTGGAACGGATACTCCGGTTGCTGTGATTGCCTACGATCGCCAACTGGATAAAGTGCGCGCTGAAGTCGAAAAGCGGAAAAACGTACAACTCATCGATGACTGGGAACTGTTTGCACCTTGGGAAGCGTTTTCCGAGCAAGTGTGGAAAGCTCATCCTACTGCTTTAAATGTCTGGCAGGAACAGGGGATTGATGGAGTTTATCGCTTGGAATGCAACCACCGCTATTTTGCATTCGATGAAAAAGCGCCTTTTGAGCGTTTTATTTATTTTGACTGCGATGTTGTCGTTCTCGATTCGGTAGAGTTTATTTTTGAGCAGTTGGATAAAACCGACTTTGCGATTTACGATTTTCAGTATAAAGACCCGTCACATATTTTTAACGTCAACTCTCCCAAGCTGTTTGATGTTTTCCCAGAATCGCGAATTCGTTCGGAGATTTTTTGTTCGGGTTGTTTTGCAGCCAAACGCGGTCTTTTCCCCCCAAGTCAAAGAGATTGGCTTGTTTCGCAGTTGCAAGGGGGAGAAGCTGAAGTTTTGTACCCCAGAGCGCCCAACCAATCGGTTTTAAACTATATGAGAATGCGCTCGGATATTCCTATTTATAATTTTTCCCTGCATTTACCCAAGGATAGGATAACAGGCTGCTCTGCAACGTCTCCTCATTTTGAAATGCGAGATAACGTGCTTTACGATAAGGGAAGTCGCTTGACCTATCTTCATTACATTGGCATTTCAGCGAAGTATTTTCGTCAAGTTTGTGCGGGAGAAAATATTGACTTTCCCTACCGCGATACGTTTCTGTATTATCGCTATTTAAAGGAACCGGAGAAACGCCCAATTTTTCAGGGTAAACCAAAACCCCATAATGCGCCTCCAAGCTTTGCCAATAAAGTGATGAAAAAATTGGGACTTGCCAAGTAAGGAGATAATGAATTGTGCGTGGAATTTATATTACAGCGAATGATAAAGTTACCGAACAGGCGATCGCGCTGCTCAACAGCATTCGCCACTTCGACCCCGATGTCCCCGTTACGCTGATCCCCTACGACGAAAATTATGACGCGATCGCGAAACAACTCGACGACTCCTATGGCGTTAAAGTCTACGAAGACTTAGAATTTATCGATCGCCTCTCTCAGAAATTATACGACATTTTTGGTCAAGGCTTCTTCGCCCGCCCCAACCAATTTCGCAAACAAGCCTGTTGGTTTGGCGAGTTTGACGAATTTCTCTATATCGATACCGATATCGTTGTTTTTGAAAAAATAGCGGACAATCTCAATTATCTCCAAGACTTTGACTTCTTATGTTGCGACTATCAACATTCAGGCGGAATCAAAAATGTCTTCACGCCTAAAATCGTTGAAGAGGGCGCGCTCACTGAAAATGACCTTCAAGATATGTTTAATGGAGGGTGGTGGTCATCCAAAAAACACTTACTTTCCGAACAAGATTTATACGACACCTTTGCTGAATGTGCCGCCCATCCAGAATACTTCGACTTTTCCCAAAAAACCTCCGACCAACCCATCATTAACTATATGATTCTCAAGCGGGTTCAACGTCGCTTTAATATTGTCCGTCGTCCCGAAAAAGCGCCGGGGAGTTGGGCGGGAAGTCGTCATTTTCAGCGCCAAGGCGATATTTTAATCGATACTAAAAATAACAATCAACCCCTTCAATATTTACATTGGGCGGGAATTCGGATCGAACCGGGTTGTCCCTATTGGGATATTTGGAAACACTATCGCTATCTGGGCGATCCTAACCCTCCAGATGACCCGCCTCCTCAACCGCAAAAAAAGAAAAATAAATTACAACAGTTGGCGAGTAAATTAAAAAATAAAATTATGAACTAATTTAAATGAAAACTTTAAACCTATTTAATTTTTATTGCCATTTAATTTTGGTGTTTTCCATGCTGGCGATTAGACTTTAGCCGAACAGCTTGGAACGGTAGTCAGTTTAACAGCAGGATTCTCGTTGGCGTTTTTAGGATTAATGTTAAAATTTCGACGCGATCGCGATCGTCTTCCTATCGAGTCGCCAAACCCGCCTTTTTCATGCGTTCTACCAACCCCGTAATCGAAGCGCAGGACACGCCGGTCATCGGGAGCAAGTTGCGAAATATTCAATCCCTGTGGATTTCGCATGAGTAAGACTAAATTGAACCCCTTTTCCAACGGAAAAATCGCAATATTTTTGCTCGAGACGGTTTTCTGACCCACGCCCCCCTTTTTTGTTCCTTAGCGCTCCCACATCGAACGCTCCAATGCAATAGTTGCCATTGGATACCGACGACATTAAGATTGAATATCGAGGAGCGATCGCGCGATGGCGACTCTCGAGAACAATCGCCTTAACCGCCGTATCCTTGTTGGTTTTCCCAGGGTTGAAATTTAAGTTCCAATAGACTCGACAGTTGTTGAGAAAAGGGCAGCGATCGAGAAAGATTGTTGCCCCAAGAGACCCAACTCGCTCTACATCTTTCATTGATTTCACCTGGAGTTCTTAAAATGATGAGTAAATTCTGGTCTGCGGCACTGACCGTTGCAACCTTATTCAATGCTTCTCTCGTACAATCCGCGTCGGCATCCCTGTTTAATAATACCGAAGTGCAACAGGATCGCTTCGTGGCGATCGCGTCCCCCTTTGGCGTAGAACGGCGGCGCTATAGCTTGCTGTTGGTCGAACAAGTTGCCAATACTCGTCCGTGTTGGCGCGAGTCGGGATCGTCTCCGATTCGAGTGGATCCCCTGTTATTAGACTTCGATTTTACAGGCGTTTGTAAGCGGGGAACCGATGGCAACGGCTATTCCATTCGCATCGACGACGAAGATTTTGGCGGACGCTATCTCCTGAGTATCGTTCGCGATGGCGACGATTTGCTCCTCGTTGGCAGTTCCATTCGGGAACCCAATACGCCGCCGGTGATTATCGGTCGCACCAATGGCATCGCCGACGGTCATCTTAAAATTAATCTTAATCCCGGCTGGCGCTTCAGCAAACGCACCTACCAAGGTCAAGTTCTCGATCATGTCTATTTCACTGGAAGTTCGGCCGCGATCGCCCAACCCCTACCATCAGCACCCAGTGCGCGCCCAGTTCCCTCTCAACCCCTGCCGCCAGCACCTAGCGCGCGTCCGGTTGCCTCTCCACCCGCAGTACCCCTTCCCACAGCACCCGCTCTTTCCCTCCCCGCACCCGATCGCGAAATCATCTTTACCCGACCCGAACCCCAAACCCAACCTTCCCCTCAGCAACCCTCTCCACCCGACGGACGAACCGTCCCCGTGTTTTGAAATTTGTCCTTCGTTCTTTGTCCTTGGTTCTAATTGGAAACTTCGCCGTCTCAAGGTTCTCAATTGCGCCCTTGGGAATTTTAGATTAGCGATTCGCTGGTTCTTGTCTCCATCTAGTACAATAGATCGATCGCACGTTTCATTCGCGGAGGTTTTTTCCCATGTCTCGTAAATGTCAACTAACCGGCAAAAAGGCTAATAACGCCTTTGCCGTTTCCCACTCCCACCGACGCACCCACAAGCTACAACAGGCTAACCTGCAATGGAAGCGCGTTTGGTGGGAAGAAGGCAACCGCTGGGTTAAGCTGAAATTATCAACCAATGCCCTCAAAACAATTCAGAAAAAAGGCTTACAAGCAATGGCGAAAGAAGCTGGAATCAACCTCAATCAATACTAAACGGGTACTGCGAAGGGCGCAAACACTTTTTACTCTTGACTGCCTAAAAAACACAATGGGTGAAAGCTAGAAAGCACCTCCTTAAAGCGCTACCCAGCTTCCACCTAAACCATGCGTGCTGCCCTATTCCCGTTCGTCCCCAACTCCCAACTCCCTTAGACATCTCCAAAAAACGAACCTGAAACCCCTGTCTTGTCGTGGTTGAATCTGGATTAATGGAGATGTCTCTTGTCCAAGGGACTTTGGGGGTTAACGATCGGGGTCAACTCAACATCTCACATTTACTCTGCCGTTGCCAAACCAGCATCCGTACTGCCGCGACTGCGACGACGAGTCAAAGTATTGTACAGCATTACGCCGATCGCCTTAATCAAATTGCCTTCGAGTTCTTGGAATAGTTTCATATTCATCCCAAACGCTGCGTTGGCTTCATCGACAATGGCTTCAGCCGTTTCTTGGTCGATAGCAAGTCCGTCCAACTGTTGGCGATAATTCTGCTTGAATGCTTTCTCATCGGGAATCTCTTGAAATTCGTAGAAAGCCGTGCCTACACCGTCGGAAAGATTCATCGCCGTTTGCGCGATCTTCTTGAGAATTTGTCCCCCCGACAAGTCTCCCATATAGCGGGTGTAGAGGTGAGAAATCAACAGTTCGGGACGGCTGTCAGAAATTTCTCGGATGCGCTGGACGTAGGCTTCCCCAGCAGGCGATAATTGGACGCGATCGCGCCAGTTGGCACCGTGGTAGTAGTATAAATCCTTTTCCAAACTTTGTTTGCGGTTGAGTTCGGGGAAGTACAGTTTAGACAAAACAGGATGCTCTCGATGTTTTTCCATCTCCTCTTCCATCGCCGTATAGACGAAGTAAAGATTTCCCAACAAATTACAATAAGAATTTTTTTCAACAGTCCCTTTTAAAAAACACTTGACAAAACCGACATTTTCAGCAGCCGTGTGGGACTTTTTCGTCCCTTCGCGCAGCATTGTAGCTAAATTGACACTCATACTAAATTTCCTAGTTTATGATAGATTCGCGGATGGGTGGGCGCGAGTTCGCCTCAAAAAAACCGCCCGATTATTTAGATTAGACGGATTTTCGAGTTCTTTTCGTTAAGAATTTTGAAGTTCAAACCGTCATGCAGCGCTTTGTCTGGCGTTTAAATTGGAGAATTGCGTTTAACCCCGAAACAGCGATCGGGTCGAACTGTTGAGCGCGGGCTAAGTAGGTGGGCGTAATTAAAAGAACAATGTCTCCAGCTAAAACCGTTATCTGGCAAGGAATACGGATTTTGAGGTTATGTGTTTATTTTTGCCTACCTACTTACAACTTCTTCAAAAAGCACCTTTCCAACTAAATCTCTAACAATCCCTTCCAAAGTAATTTCCATGCGCTGAAGAACGCTTGATTTTTGAATGCTTGTTGTGCTGTACCGAGTATTAAGTAGTTGAGCAAGTCTATCTGGATGCAGGTTTGGAAATAGAGGTATCTGATATACTGCCAACTTGCCGTTTTAGCTGAGCTTTACTTAATTTTAGTGAATTTTGAAAAACCGGAAGTAAGTGGGGATTGCTTCTAATTACTTCTGCATCAAATTCAGAAAAACCCTCTGTCAAGCTAAACGCTTCGTCAAATAACTTTTCTACAAAAGGGCGAAGTTTTCGGTAAATGCCAACACAAACCGCATTTTCTATATCGAAATTCACGGCAGATTTTCGATTATATTCCGATAGGAGAAACTCAGCGTAGTTCTTTTCGTCAGAAGGAATTTGAGATGCTATCCCAGCAGCAAACAGAACAGCCGTTTCACGCTCGGACAAATGATGTAAATCAATTTGGCTAAATCCGTTAGTCGCTTCAATCAAAGAGAGATAACGAGCGATCTCTAGATTCATGCTATTTTGCGCTTGCCGATAAATGCTTGTCATATTTTTAATGCTGCTTTACTTCTGAGCGGATATATGATACTCGCCCAAGCCTTCTTTAGTCCCCTCTCTTTTATTCAAAATCCAGCGATGACCTCGTTTCCTAATATAATTAATTGTAATATTTTTAAATCCCGTCGAGTGCATTATTTCCGCCGTATGTAAATGTGTTTTGATATGAACGCCATACAAAGCCGCATCTGCGACAATCCAATTTATGGTTCCATTTTTTTTGAGAATTCTATATATTTCTTGCAAAACTTTAGAAATTTCTGCATAGTAAGGATAAATTAGAAAATGATATTTTTTTTCCCCAGCTCGCATTTGCTGCACTTCTTGTAGCTCAGCAACAATAGGCTCTAAACCTTGTAATAAAGGCTGTACTATAAACTTTTTGCATTTATTTTGAAAGTCGCTCCTTTTTTTGTCTTTAAGAGCTGTAGTCGTATTGGTAATTAAATGATTTCTCACCAAAGTTGAAATATCTCGCCACGAACCCGCCCAACTTAGAAGGTATAAGTGCATTCGAGTCATTTCAGCATAATCAAAGTTATTCAGATACGGAGGAGAGGTTATACAGCTAATTGCACTATCATTGTCTAAATAAGACATTTTAACAGAAGATTCATTAATACAAATTTGCTGAGGCTGCTTAATCCAATGCTGACGATACCATTGAGATTGAATATCATCTAAAAAAAGAGACTCGGTTTTATCGATCGCCTCGTCAAAAGGAATACTTTTCTTCCGAGAAGTTGGAGCTTTGTAAATCCCGTCAGTCTGAGAACCGCACGCCGCTTCGCACGCCTTTAAAAAGTAGGCGATCGCTAGAAATTTTATGCGCTCGTCTGGGCAATATTTCACGTAATGTGAAGCACGAGAGATGCAACTCAAATCGCTATCTCTAAATAACTTTCTTAAAAACTTTTCGGCATCAGGAGACCAAGATAATGATGCACTTGCCGTTAAAAAATTCTCTTTAACATTTTTAATATCCTCGACAGTATAGTTTTCAAATTTAGACTTGGCTAAACTTGAAAATACGGGATGTCTGTCGTAACCTACACCTCTGAATCCCAAATTTTTCGCCGCAACTAATGTGGAACCGCATCCCAAAAAAGGGTCTATAACTAATCCCTGGCTAGGTTCTACTTTTTCAAGACAGCTTTCAACAAACTCAATTGAATAACCAGCGATAAAATTAGCCCATCGCTGAACGCGGTTCTGACTGCTTAGAGCATTAGTCGAAAGTTTATGACCAACCGGCTCTGTGGATTGAAATAAGTTTAACTGAGTAGGTGACAGTTTCACAAAACTATTTTCTTAGTTGTTAACTTTCCCAAAATTGCGAGTTCGACAGCAAGGGCGATACACAAAAATAAGGTGACAATATTGGGTCAGCAAAACCGCCCTTAATTGCCAACCCTATTACTACAAAATATATAGCATTTCTGAATGGGATGTAAAACTCTCGTTTCGTACAGAATTCTAAATTCTGAATTCTGAATTCTGAATTCAGAATTTGAGAGAGGAGCGAGGAATTCTTAAAAGTAGACGATTTCTCATCTCCGTTTACGTCTTGTTTAAAAACGCTATAGTCCTTCAAGTCTCTTACGATAAACCCATCGCTCTCAGGGTTCGCGGACCGACGATACCGTCAACCAAAAGTCCATTTCTCCTTTGGAAAGAGCGAACGGCGCTCGCAGTGGACGGCCCGAAAACCCCGTCAGTGCCAGCAGAACCAACGTTGTAACCCAGGGTGTCGAGTCGCCGCTGGAAGCTGCTGACAGCAGAGCCGCGCGCTCCCGGTCTCAGGAGCAGTACGCCGCCGGTTCCAGGGCGACTTCCGCCGCCGTTGGAGGTATAAGGGCCATACACCCAACGACCGCTCGATAGCTTCATCCAAGATCCTTGATTCTCGACCATAGGAAGGAGGGTTGCGCCATTGCGAACGCAGGTATGAACGCCGTAGTTGACACCGGGGCCGTAACGTGCATTGAGACAGCGGCCGCTAGGGGTGCGGACTTCGAGGGCGTGGGCGGGCGCGGTGGAACTGACGGCAGCAGCCATGACTGCGATCGCAACAGCCCCCATCCAAGCAGACGAAGGAAGGCGTTTCCAGTTCAACGCCATTTCTGGGAACTCATATTCGATTCCCATTGCCTCTTCGTAGGAGGTATAGGCTTGGGTATATGCAAAAGCTTCCATTTTTATTTCCTAATTCTTAATTTAAATTGAAAGTTGAGGAAATTAAACTCACAACGGGATAAATTTCTGTTCAAATATAACATTTCTCCTTTGAAAGTGCCTGTAAATTACATTTTTCTTAAACGAAAGCCTCAACGCGCGCGATCGCAAGGCGGACTTATACCGTTTTCGCGCTGATTGGCTGCACTTCGGAGGCGGGGTGACTTTTTGAACAGGACTTACGCAGCTACCCACATATAGCAAAAAAGGTGCGTTACGCTGCGAAGAGTACACCCTACAGATAGAGGCTTTGCGTAAGTCCTATTGAAGATGGTATTACAATTCCCATCCCCAAATCGCGCTCCTCGAAATTCCCCCCTCAATACCAACTCAAACCCTACTCATTTTCCCTCGGCGGTTCGGCAGGCGGTGCGAGTTCCACCTCGGGCGCAAACTCTTCAACGGGAGTCGCCGTGCCTGTTTCCTCCTCTGGCTGCGCTTCTTGTTTCATCTCTGCACTGGGAGGCTCGGGCGGAACGGGTGGAGTCAGCGTTTCAGTTGTCTCCTCCTCCATTTCCGTCTCCACTTCCCCGGGTTCGCTTGCTTCAATGGGAACATCTGGAGCCATCTCCATTTCCCGGGGTGCGATCGCTTCACTGGGAACATCTGGAGCGATTGTGGAAGACTCGGACTCGATTGTTTCGATTGTTTCGCCCGCCGTTTCCGGTTCGACTGCGCTCGTCGGCGGCACTTCCGGCGCGCTGACTTCTTCTAACGGCGCTTTCAATTTGGTTTCTTCCTCAACTAGGGTTGCCACTGACTCCACTGCGCTGGAAGAAGACGTTTTGGGTTTGCGAAATCGATTGAGAAGGGGGGACAAAAGAGAGGCAGGAAAGCCTTTTGCCTTAGCTTCGACTTCCGGGGAAACTTCAGTTTGGGTTGCCGGGGGAGTTGTGGTTCGGCGCAAAGTTAGAGTTTGCCAGCCCAACCAACCGAGAAGAGAGACTGAAGCTGTTTGACCGAGGAGTACGCCGCCGGTGATACGTCCGGCACAAAGCCATAAAACTAAGGCATAAAATAATCCCACGCCACCCCAGAGGAAGTCGTATTTGCGGTGAACTTCAGGAAAAAAGAACGCTGCCATATAAAAAATGAAACTTCCAAAAGCGACGGCGATCGCGAGGATATAGGCTAACATTACTTGAGTTCTCCTCTAAAATTTAAGTTAAGTTGGGTTGGCGCTTGGGGGAACCAAACGCGAGACTTCTGTTCGGTTCCCCAAAGTCAAATAGTTCTCCCTTATACAAATTTAACTCAAACCGGCACTCGATACCGTTCCATTGCGCTAGGCGAGTAACGCTGCGCAGAATTCGCCCATTCGCCCATTTACTCATTCAACAAGTCGGTTGGATAGAGCGCTCTTATACTCCCAGGTTTCCTATCGGACGGCACCCAATGGCGGAAGAGGCTCTACCCGTGGCATCTCACCCATTGTGGAATTGCACTTTTGGCGAAGTCCCCTCACCATTCCAAGAATCTCAAAATGTTGAGACTGTAGACATTTTAGCTGGGAGAGGAGAGTCTAACTTCCGCCGCTGTGTACTAGAAGGGGAAGCCTCGAGGACGAGGAATCGGAAGGCTGGGGACATTAAAGCCGGGAAGGTTGGGTAAGTCGAGGGTAGGATACAATTCTCGCAAGGCTTGTTGAAGTTTGCCTGCTTGGGGAAGGGCAACTTGGAAGCCGTCAAATAAAGCCCCTTGGAGTAGGGTTTCAATTTCTCCTTGGGAGATGTCTAGGATGGTGCTGAAAATGCCTTGGGGCGAAATGTCGATTTGTTCTCCCTGGGAGAGGGCGATCGCGTTTTGACCATCCATCGGTTTGAGTTGTACCTCCCCTTCCAATACTTTTACGTTAGCGTTGCCCTCTTCGTCCACAGCCATTGCGTAGGTGGTTCCCTGTACCCCTACTTCAAAGGTAGTCGTACAGCCGTTAGCGGGGCCGCTAGCGAGGAGCAGACCTTCCTTGAGTTCGATGCACTGACCAACAACGAGGGTGGTATTGGGACCCATTCGTCCCACTGCGCTATCGTCGAATAATAGGGAAGCTCTCGCGTCTTCGGTGGCGATGGTTTGTTGAAAATCAGCCGTGTCGTTAACTTTTGCTAAGGTTTGTTCGATAAAGACGCGATCGCCGTCGATAATTTCTTGAACGGTGGCGAGGGTAATTTGGGCGCGAACTGGAATTTGGAAGAGCCCGACAATTAAGACGAGACCTAGACCCAGTGAGAGGTTGAGAAGAGCTTTTTTGATTTGAAGTTGCTTAAACATTGTTGTTTCTCCGATTACAAATGCACCCTTGATTTGGATAGAGACCGAAACTGTATTCAGAACTCTGAACCCCGAACTCTGAACTCTGAACTCTAAACCCCTTAGACTTGCGATCGCTCAAATAGTTGCTTAGACTCGGAAATTCCAGCTTGTTTCAGCGTTCGTTGTAAGTGGCGCGCGAGCAAGGCTAAAATGCCCAATTGCCCGAAGAAACCGAGTAAAAGGCTCGTTGTAGAGCCATAAAAGATTGCGAGGGCGGGAACGGGGGAAAATAGCCACAATAGGGGCATTTGTTCGGGAGAGAGGGCGTAGATTCCTGCGATAACCATAGGGAAGAAAGCGACAATTCCCCAAGGAAGGGCGATCGCGATCGCCTGTTTGGAGGTTTTGGCATAAAAGCGCACGATTTGATTAATGATGCTATAAATTAAGACGATCGCGGCAGTCATCCACGTGCTTAACAATAGCCTTGAAAGCGTTACGCTAACATCGGACGGTTGATTTTCTAAGAACGCGCTCGATTGTCTGAGGAAAAGCAGCCAGGGAATCCAAATAAGGGCAGCGAGGGCTAAATTGAGGGCGATTGCGGCGATTGCCGGACTTTTTTCTCCCAAGAGCAAATCTTTCCAAAACGCGCGATCTCGGCTATTTTGTTGATGGCGATAGCGCGTCCAGTCGAATAAAGTTTGGCGATCGGGCGATAGCAGCGATGCTAAGATTAAAATCTCGATGGGCATTAAAAAGAATAGACAAAATAGCCCAATCCCGGCAAAAATTGCGCCGTCTAAACTCTCTAAAGTTGGCATACAAAAGCCCAACAACCACAACTGCGTGCCGACAACAATTCCGTAGCTTTGTAACTTACTAATAAGCGCTCGATTGGGATTGCGAAAACGGCGATTTGCCGCTTGCCAAATCCAGTGACTTGCCACGCACAACGTTCCTAGCGTCCAAAAGTAAAGAAATGTTTCTTGAAGTGGAACGAAAAACCAATGCCAACTGAAAGGATTCTGAAACTCGGTTGTATAGGTATAAAAAACATATTCAACGATGCTAATTGCCGTTGGTGCGCTCATTAAAGCTAGCAAACTACTTACGCCCACAATCGACCGTTGGGTCCCATTTTCTCCCTGTTTTTTCGGCAGCAGCGCAATCAACAATGTTGTGCCATAAAATAAAGCACACAGTCCGCCCCACAGAGGATAAGCGCTAATAATTCGCAACCCCGGCATGGCGGCTGAAATGCCTGCTTTTAAATGTAAGGGAATTGCTAAAGCAACGCCGAAATAAAGTAAAATTGGAACGCCGAGAAGTTTGCCAAGGAGGATGCGATCGCTCGGTTGAGGGCTGAGACGAACAAAATTGAGCGTTCCTCGGGCTTGTTCGCGCGATAAATCGCTAGCAATTAAGTAAACGCCGATTAAGAGTAAAGCAAAGGGAATGACCCAATTTAATGAGTAAAAGATAAATTCCCAGTTAAAATTCCAAGCGACTTTACCAGAACTAAGTTCTTTTGGGGAAGTCGCAGGCAAGACACAAAGACCTTGAAGGCACAATGAGATAAATATCGTTAATAAAACGCGATTCCGCGTTAATTTACCTTTGATTTCTCGATAAAATTGCGGATTCCATTCTCCTATTTTTTCAATAATTTTAGCCACGATCTATTCGCTCCTTAATGAGTAAATTTTGATATACTTGGGATGGTGAGGTTGCTTCATTTTATCCAATTGACCTGGGAAATTTTTTAAGAGACCTGCTTGTGTCCCAACTTCAAAAAGATACTTTCTAAATCTTCCTGAGTGCTATGAAACTCAGTAATCGGCAGTCCGGCAGTAATCAGCGATCGCAACAGTTCGGCGCTATCTTCGGGCGCTCCCGAAAAATTAACGCGCAACCCTTGATGTTCGGGCAAGGTTTCCCAATCTCGAACGTGGGGACAATTGCGCAACTCAGAATGTAATGGTTCGATCGCGCCCAGGGTCGAAATGACAATTTGTTGGCGAGAGAGGCGGGCGTACAAGTCTCGCAGGGAGGTACTTTCGACCAAAAATCCCATTTCCATAATGCCCACAGAACTGCACAACTCTGCCAAATCGCTGAGAACGTGGGAAGAAATTACAATTGTCATCCCCGCTTCTTGCAATACCTTAATAATCTCGCGAAACTGCATTCTCGCCATCGGATCCAACCCGGAAACCGGTTCGTCGAGCAGTAGTAAAATCGGTTCGTGAATGATGGTGCGCGCGAGGCTGAGGCGCTGTTTCATGCCTCGAGAGAGGGTAGAAATGAGGCTATTGCGCTTATTGGTTAATTGAACCAACTCCAACACATCGTAGATACGGCGGCGGCGATGGGGTTGTTTGAGGCAATAGAGGCGGGCAAAATAGTCCAGGTAGTCCCAGACATTGAGGTCGTCGTAAAGGGGATAATCGTCGGGAAGATAGCCCAGACGTTGTTTGAGTTTGGGGTTGCTGTCATCGCGCAAGAGGCGAATCCCGTTAATGTAAATTTCGCCTGCGGTAGGTTCCTCTGCTGCGGCTAACATTCGGATCAACGTCGTTTTCCCCGCGCCATTGGGTCCGATGAGTCCGTACACTTCGCCGCTAGCCACCTGAAGGTCGATGTCATTAACGGCGAGGTGGCGATCGAATTGTTTGGCGAGTCCTTGGGTGGCGATAGCGAGTTCTTGTTGCATATGCTGGAAATAGAAATTCTGTGGAAGCCGTCACGAGAAGCGAGTTAATTGCCAGCTTAGCTCGATTCTCCAAGTCGTTGCTGGTTTATTACAGAAAATGAAACGACATAGGGAGGAATGCGCAGAGCGTTCTTCAAGCGCTTTTTCTGTAGAAGTTGACCGACCAATAACATCCTTTGCTCTTTTGTCTCATAGGATTTCCCAAAATTAAAAGGTTATTGGGGATAGTTTGTTGCGTCCGAGCTAGTAGGGTGGGCAAGGTTATTAATCCAGCTTGAAGAAGACATCGGAAAAATCTCTTGCCCACCACCGCGAGCGAGTAAATGGTGGGCATTGCCAAGGGTGAGAGGATTTGTTGAATCTCGCTTTTGAGCGGCAATTCCCACCCTACACAATAGTGAATTTGAACCGATTCACCGAGAAAGACGATAGAACAAGACGCTGAAACCCTTAACTCATCTGGAATTTCCAATGGGCGAATGGGTAAGCTACCTTTGCACAAAACATTGTGAATTCTCTTCTACCTTTTGCCATCTGCCATCTGCCATCTGCCCACTCTGCCCACTGCCGACTCTGCCCACTGCCCACTCTGCCCACTGCCCACTGCCTTCGGGATGCGGTTAAATAGAAGAGGCAATCTCTCCTCAACGCTAAAAATCTAATGTTTGGAACGTTTCAACAAAGTCACTTAAGAATCGAACTCGATGCCCCGGCGAAGGTTATTGGGGATAGTCTGTTGCGTCCGAGTCAACTGCGCCAATGGATGTTGGCACAACGGTTGGAAACGGGACTTCCCGAACCGCTGCATTTTGGACTGACATTTACCAATTGGTTGGGACCGGTACCGGTGCAACATTACGTTCAACTGGCCGATGGGAATGCGCTGCGTTTATTGTTGAGTAAGGGAATAGATGGCTATCACGAGTGGTCTTGGGGAGAAGGATGGGTTCAGTCGCGTTTAGAGGGGATTTCGCTTCTGCCGTTGAGTTTGGGTCACTCGGCAAGCTTGATGCGCCTGCGCGATTTTGTTGAAGGTCAGGCGAAATTTTAACCGGTTATATTCGCTTTTTAAAAAATGATTCATGAATAGAAGTGCATCTATCGTAGCTTTGTGGGCCGCGATCGCGTTGGTCGTTTCCAAGGCCGCGATCGCGTTGGTCGTTTCCAAGGCCGCGATCGCAACGCCTCTTCTCCTTCAACCGCGCAACCCCAGTCCCGCAAATCAACTCGCTCAAACCGATGAAATCGACCCCAGAGTTGATGTTTTACTCCGTATTGCAATAACCTTAGCAGAAGCCGGACAATTCGACCGCGCGCTAGAGATAGCTCGAGGGCTTCCCGACTCCCGTAGCGTCATCGCCAAGTCTGCAATTGCTCCGATTTTAGCGAATGCCGGACAAATCGAGCGTGCTTTAGAATTGGTACATTCTTTGCCAGACGACCTGTTTAAAAATGGGGCTTTATTTGATATTGCTGTTGACTTGGCCCGAGCCGGAGAGATTGAGCGTGCTTTGGAACTAGCTCAAACTATTCCCAATGAAAATGCTACGTATCAATTAAATAAACTGGCTGTAGCTTTAATGGGTTCTGGACACATCGAGCAAGCTCTAGAAATTGTTCGCTCCCTTCCTAAAGAAAATAGAGCATTAGGATTGTTTGCAACTACTAGCACCGTAGATGGGTTGGCTAGAGTCGAACAGTTCGACCGCGTCCTGGAGATAACACAATCCCTTCGAGACGAGAATAAAGTTTTTGCGTTATCTAGGCTGGCTCGAGCTTTGACCGCAGCAGGGCGAATCGATCGCGCTCTAGAAGTCGCTCAATCTCTTCCCGATGATTTTCCCTTTAAGAAATCAATCTTATCTGAGATCGCCATTGCCACCTTTATCGAAGTAGAGCAGTTTAATAGCGCCTTAGAACTGGCTCAAACTTTTCCAGATGAGGAGGAAAAAAATAAGGCTCTATCCAAGGTTGCCAGAGCTTTAGCACGAGCAAAACAATTCGACCGCGCGCTGGAAGTTGCGCAATCCCTTCCCGATGACTTTGAGCTAGTTCTTTTTAACGATGTCTTAAGCAAAGACACAATACTAGCCGAGATTGCCAACGCTTTAGCAGAAGCAGGACAGGTCAAGCAGGCATTGGAAATTGCTCGAACTCTTCCTACCGACAGCGGATTAAGTTATGTAGTTTTGGTGGAGATTGCCACGATTTTAGCGAGAAGAGAACAGCCCGAGCGCGCTTTAGAAGTGGCTCAATTGGTTCTTAACAACGACGGTCCTAATAACTACAGAGGTTATGCCTTGTCTTATATTGCTGAGGCTTTAACTGAGACCGGACAGATCGATCGCGCTCTAGAAGTGGCTCAATCGACTCCCAGAGGATATCAAATTGGAACGCTGACTAAGATCGTTGAAATTTTAGCCAGAAATGGGGATGTCGATCGCGCCCTAGAAGTGGCTCAAACCCTGTCCGATCCTATTGAAAGGGCTTCAGCGTTGTCGAGAATTGCTAATATCTTGGTAAAAAAGGGAGAACGCGATCGCGAAGCGCTCGAGGGACGACATCGCGAAGCGCCTATCGGACGACATCGTGCCCTCGATCTCCTCGACCAAGCTTTAGTTTTAGTTGACTATCAATCTCCCTCAAACGCCCGCCCATGAACGTTCGCACCTCAATTGCTGTTGGATTAAGCGCGATCGCATTTCTCTCCCCAAACGCGATCGCCTTAATACCAGACTCACCAAATTTTACAACAATCCCCTCTCCCCGTCTTCCGACCACTGAGCGCAGCCGAAGTGCCGTCACCCCGTCACCCTATCTCCCCCAACCCCGCCCCCTCGGTCCATCCGCTCAGTTCTTTAGCCCCGATGATGGTGAAATCTATGTCCTGTTTAGGAAAGTTAGGATATTAGCCTCGCTCGCCGTCACTTTTGCCGAGATTGGAGAGTTGGAGCGCGCTTTAGAAATTGCTCGAACTTTCACCGGGGACTGGCCCGGCCCCCCCATGTTTTATGAAATTGCAACGAATGCAACTCAAGCCGGACAAGCAGAACGACTTGTCGAACTGACCCAAACTTTATCCGATGAGCATAGAACTATAGTGCGGCAAGCGATCGCCGAAACTCTAGCCGAAGCTGGAGAAATCGATCGCGCCCTGGAATTTGCGCGATCGCTTCCCGACGAGTACGCCGATCGAGAGTCGTCTGATATCGCAATGATTCTAGCTGAGGAGAAACAATTCGATCGCGCCTTGGAAATCGCTCGAACCCTTTCCGATAACTCGAATAAAGCCAAAGCGTTGGGTTATATTGCTAAGACTCTCGTGAAAGCCGGACAGTTCGATCGCGCCCTCGAAATTGCGCGATCGCTTGCCGACGACACCCAAAATACCCACGAATTGTACCGAATTGTCGAAGCCTTTATCCAAATCGGACAGCGCGATCGCGCCCTCGAAGTTGCTCGCATCTTTCCCGATGATTCCTCTAAAGTCGAAGCGATGGGTGATGTGGTTATTGCTTTTATTGAAACCGAACAGTGGGAACGCGCTCGGCAAGTTGCTCGCAGCCTACCCGATGGAACCGACAATTCTAGCGCGTTGTTGAGGATTGCTAGAAGCTTTGCCGAAGCCCAGCAGTTGGAATTCGCTCTCGAATTTGTCCGAGCTATTTCTAATGACTCGCATAAAGACTATATCTTACGGGAGACCGCTATTGCTGTAGCCGAGGCGGGACAATTAGAACGCGCCTTAGAACTGGCTCGAGGGATTCCCGACGAATCAGACAAAGCCGAAGCGATAAGTGAGATTGCTGTGGCTTTGGTTGAGGCGGGACAACTAGAGCGCGCTTTGGAACTGGCGCGATCGCTTCCAGTATATTCGGACAGAGCGGTGGTACGTGCGAGGGAAAATGCTTCTCTTGAAGTAGACCCCATAGAGCGAGACCTATACGACTGGCCGCGAGCCGAGGCGTTGAGTAAGGTTGCTGTTGCTGTCGCTGAGGCAGGGCAATTAGAGCGCGCTTTGGAACTAGCGCGATCGCTTCAAGTTGACTCGGACAGAGTTATGGCGTTGTACGAGAAGGCTGATGATAAGTAGGTGGGCAAAAATAAACGCATAACCTCGAAAACCGTATTCCTTGCCAGGTAAGGGTTTTAGCTGGAGATATTGTTCTTTTAATTACGCCCACCTACTTACTTTACCCGAAGCAGCACCGTTGGGACGCTCCCTCTACGACAGTTTACACGCTGAGGCATTGAGCAAGATTACCGTGGCTGTCGCTGAGGCGGGGCAATTGGAACGCGCCCTAGAATTGGTGCGATCGCTTCAAGTCTACTCAGCCAGATCGACGGCGTTGCGCGTGAGAGCTGATGCCTTACGCGAGGCAGGAGAAAGCGATCGCGCCCTGGATATCGGAGTACGAATTCCTGACTATGATGAGTTACAAGCTGAAGCGCTGGGCGAGATTGCGGTGGCTGTCGCTAAGGCAGGACAAATAGAGCGCGCCCTTGAAGTTGCTCGAACCGTTCCCGATCTCGACTGGCAGTTTCAACACCGTATATTTAGCGATATGGCTGTGGCAATAGCTGAGGCGGGACAGTTAAAGAGCGCCTTTGAAGTGGCTCGAGAAATCGACCACGACTGGGATCTAGCCCATACGTTGTCTGAGTTGTACGAAATTGCGGTCGCCTTAACTGAAGCGGGACGCTTCGGTCTCGTCCTAGAAACAGTTGGAGCTTTTCCCGACGACGAGTACGGACGTAATGCGGCATCTGGAATTGTTTTTGCCTTAGCTGAAGCAGAGCTGTTCGATCGCGCTTTAGAAGCCGCCCGAAACCCTTCCAATCAAGCCGGCATACGGTCTAGGATGGCTAGACATTTAGTCCGAAATGGAGAAACTCAGAGCGCTTTGGAAAACGCTCGACGCGCTTTAGAATTGACCTTATCGCTTTCCGACGATTTGGACAAGGCGGTACTTCTGACTTCTCTCGCTCCTGTGTTTGCTGAAGCCGGAGAACGCGATCGCGAAGCGCGTATCGGGCGACATCGTGCCCTCGATCTCCTCGACCAAGCTTTAGTTTTAGTTGACTATCAATCTCCCTCAAACGCCCGCCCATGAACGTTCGCACGTCAATTGCAGCAGGATTAAGCGCGATCGCAGTTTTCTCCCAAAACGCGATCGCAACGCCTCTCCTCCCTCAAACCTGTCAACTCAGTCCATCGGCACAGTTATCTCAAGGGAGTGAAACTCATCCCAGACAAGGTGAGATTTTATTGGGAGTTGCCATCGCTTTAGCCAAAGCCGAACAATTTGACCGCGCGCTGGAAGTGGCACAATCTCTCGAAGGCAACTTGGGGGACAATGCCAAGTTGGAAGTGGCTAATCATTTAGCCGAAGTCGGACAGTTTGACCGGGCGCTGGAAGTAGCGCGATCGCTCCCTGAAACCTACCGAGACCAGGCGCTTTCTAGAATTGCAATAACCTTAGCAGAGGATGGACAGGTCGAGCGTGCCTTTGAAGTAGCGCGATCGCTTTCCGATGACTACAAACGCGCGGCTCAATTTAAGATTGAGAATGCCTTAGCTACTTTAACTGAGACCGGAGAGTTAGAACGCGCCCTCGAAATTGCTCGGAGCTTTCCCGAAGACGGAGACAGAGTATCTGCGCTATATAAAATTGCGACAACTTTAGCTAAAGGGGGGCAATTAGAACGCGCTCTCGAAATTGCTCGAACCGTCCCGGAGGAACACAAAGCTTCGCTGCTGTCTGGAATTGTCCGTGCTTTAGCTCGAGCTGGGGAGTTCGATCGCGCTCTTCAACTGGCTCAAACTTTCCCAGAGGGTAAGCCCCATAAAGCGCTTGCGTTGCAGGCCGTTGCCGTCGCTTTGACCGAAGCGGGACAGCTCGAGCGCGCCTGGGAACTCGCACGCAGCGCTTCTCAAACAGTCCCACCCCTTCCCGGCATACCTAGAAATACTTACAGCGCCACTGGGGTGAAAGTATTGCCCCAAATTGCTGAAGCTTTAATTGAAACTGGGCAAATCGACCGCGCCTTGAATCACATTGAAGCTTTATCTGATAATCGAGCTAAAGCTTTCGTTTTGGCTCGGAGTTCGGTGGCTTTAGTTAAGGTCGGAGAATTCGATCGCGCCCTAGAACTGGCTCGACGCGCCCGAGAGCTAACTTCTGCCGACGAGGATGCCGATTTTCTCCAAGTTCCCTTATCTGAAATGGCTGTGAATTTAGCTCGCGCTGGGGAGTTCGATCGCGCTTTGGAGACAAACCGAACGCTCCTCGATAATCAAGCGTCTGTAGTAATTATGGATGTCTTAATCGAAGGTGGAGAGTTTGACCGCGCTTTGGAATTAGCCCAAACTTTCCCCGACGACAATTTCAGAGCCATTCAGGTGGATAAAGTTGCAGATGCTTTAACTGAAGCGGGACAGGTCGATGGGGCTTTAGACATAACTCAAACACTGTCAGACGATTTCCTTGAAGTTGTCAATTTGTACGCGATCGCCAACGCTTTAGCTGAGTCGGGAGAGCGCGATCGCAGTCTTGAAGTTGCTCGACGCGCTTTGGATATGGCTCGATCTATTCCCCAAGAAAAAGCGTCTATTTTATCTGAAATAATATTTGCTTTAGCCAAACCTGAAACAATCGACTATGCTTTAGAAATTGTTGAAATACTTCCCAGCGATTTTAATAAAACACGGGAATTGTCCGCGATCGCCACAGCTTTAGTCAAAACAGGACAAGGGTCGCGCGCCCTAGAACTTCCCCTTCAGCTTACCGACGATTGGGACAAAGCAAAAGTGCTATCTTCAATTGCCGAGGCTTTAATTGAAATAGAACAGCGCGACCGGGCTCTGGCTCTGTTCGACCAAATTATTTGTTTTTCTCTACCATCAAAGCCTTAAAACCTGTCATCATTGGGGTAAAGTAACAAGAAGTCAAATCATGCTAACCCCAACCCAAAACCCAATGGGCAAAGTTCTCACAACTCTAACCATTACAAATCGCATCGACCAAGCTAATGCTAAACGAGGTTTAATTCCCGTCGAACAAGTTCGCTCCGTTACTCTCAACGACGTTTTGGTGGATACCGGCGCGACAACGCTATGCCTTCCTGCTAGCGTTATCGTGCAACTCGGTCTCGAACTCCTAAAGGAAGTGGATGTGACAACAGCAACGGGAACGAGTAAAGCTCGCATTTTCCAAGATGCAAAAATTTCTGTGCTGGGTCGAGAAGGAACGTTTGAATGTCTGGAGTTGCCGGGAGGAAGGGATGCACTTATTGGTGTCATTCCTCTCGAAGCTATGGGAATTGAACTGGATTTACGCAACCAACAATTGAGACTTTTACCGGAAGAGTCAGTCGATACTTATTTAACTATTTTGTGAGGAGCGGGCGAAGCGATCGTCGAGCTACGATATCCAAGGACTCCAATTTAAATTAATCAGTTGTGGAACCGACCGAATTACAGTATCTCGTCATTAATGCGCTGCAAGCCCTAGACCTAATTGAGTACGAATTCTATGATGGAGACAATGGAGATTGGTATATTGCAACCCCCAGCCCAATTCTCCCGATTTCAGTTATTTTACCCAACGGCGAAATCGTCCCGACTAACTGGAGAGTGTGAACCATGAGAGAACCCACCGAATCTGAGAGAAAATTTTATCGAAGACTTGAAGAGATTTTTACAACAGCCCGACAGCGATATCTCGATGCCGGGGGCGATCCCCAACGTCCGGGTGGGAGTCTGTTAAACGGAAAAGATTACTTAAGCGATCGCGAGAAGCAAGAAATCATCGAGTTGGGATCGCAGGTTTTTCCCTTGAAGCAGTAGACCGTAACGGGGAGATGGGGAGATGGGGGGATGGGGAGATGGGGAGATGGGGAGATGGGGAGATGGGGAGATGGGGAGACACCGGAGAGGGGTTGAGAGTGGGGAACGAAGAACAACAAATGACCAAGGACAAATGACAAAGGACAAATGACAAAGGACGAATGACCAAGGACAAATGACAAAGGACGAATGACCAAGGACAAATGACAAATGACAAAATGCGGGTTTGATGGCAAGATGAACCTGTGCTAAAAAGACAGCTCGTTTATCATGGGGTCAACTGTCTTGAGTTGTAAAACGCGGAATCGGTAAGGTAATGCTAGCATTTCGTTTTTGTGTGGTTGTGAGTGGCGGGGCGATCGCGATTTTGGGGTATGGGGCGAATGCTGCTCGAGCAACGCTTCCCCAAGGCGAATCCCCCTCAATTGGAGCGTTCGCCGAATCTTTGTCCGCAGAAGCGAGCGATTCCCACTTGGACGCTTCTGTTCCTTTCGAGACTCCTTCGTCTTCGAGGGGGAGGGGCGAACTGGAAACAAACAGCAGTGAGATGTCTTCGCGCGATGTCGTCCGAAACGCGCTGCGCGATCGCGAAACGGCTTTCGCCCAACCGAGAGAAATTGATGACTCTTCAACCCCCTCATCGCTTTTCTCAAAAGAATCCGAAATCAGTCAGAATACAACAAAGTTTGCGATCGCCGAGCGCACTCCCACTGCGCCAACCCCTCCCCAAGAAGAACCCAGACCCGGTAGCGGTGCGACGGACTCTTCGAGCGATGACGACTCCAACTCTTCTCCCCCTAGCTCTCATCCCAGGCGCGAAAGGCCCATTGCAGGCGACCTTCAATATCCGCAGAAAACCGCGAATACGGCAGAAACAACAGCCGCGCCATCTCCTACCGTTGCCCTCTCCAACAGCACTGAAGCGGCTAACCCCGACCCACAATTAATTCTAGAAGCCTTTGAAGGTGCAATTGGGGAGAACTCCAATATTCGCCCAATAGAAAATTCTGTTGCTGCCCCAGAAACCGCAGCACCCAACCCAACCTCCCCAGAAGAAAAAACGTCACTTCTCCAAGCCTTCAAAGACGTAGTTGCCCGCTTTGAGGGAGTCGAGCGCGCGGTCGCGACTGAAGACCCGATCTTCCCCCAACAAACCGCTTCTGCCGTCGCCGACCCCTCCTTCGAGGGCGAAAATTTTGTCCCGTTCGAGCGCATTCTCAGCCACTTCAAACAAGTAAATTCTGCAACAGAACCAGTTTCCGTTCTCGCCACCGAACAAGCCATTCCTGTTTCCGCAAATTTACTTAATCCCCGCTCCCTTCTCGAAGCCTTCGAGCAGTTTACTGGCGAATCCTCCTCTGAAGCGCCAAGGGAAGAAACGCCTTCGCCGAATCCCTCGCTGCACGCCGCTTCCCCCACACCTCAAACCGTCGTCGAAGCCTTTGCTAGCGCCTTTGAGGGAACTTCCCCGGACACCTCAACGTTCGCCGCGCAAGCTCCCCCGGCTCCCATCGAGCGCATTTTTGGCACATTCAACCGCGTTGCGCCCAACTCGACGGCAAGACCTTCTTCGGAAACCGAGTCCCTAGAACCCAATAATTCGGGAGCAACTCGCCCAACCTTCGAGCCGCTCATTTCCCTAGAGGAAATTGCCGACGCTCCCGACACAACCGCTTGGATAGCTGAGTTTGAAGTCAGCCAACTCACAACGGTAAATATGGAGCGGGTCGAAACCGATTCGGAAATGTCTGTTGCTCCGGCACTGTCGGAAGACCCTTCCGAAGCTATCTCAATGGAAACAACCGAGGTGACAACAGGCGACACCCCTTCGGAAGCCACCGCGCCGCCCGAACTCGCCCCTCGGACACCTCAAACCGATGCGATCCTCACCGCCTTTGCCGACGCGATCGCCCAAACTCCCCCTACCGCCAATCGAATTAGCGTCGATGTTGTTCTTTCCCAGGAAGATACAGATGTAGCACAAAATGTCAACCCCCCAGTAGAAGGACAACCTTCCTTCACCCCCTTCGAGCGAATTCTCACCCATTTCAGACTGTATGCGCCTTCTCAAACAGCAAGCCCGAACGAAGCCCCAGCAGCCGATGGCGAGTTGCGTCCAGTCGAGAGAGACCTCTTCGAGAGCGAATTCGCTTCCGAGGGAGTCGTTCCCAGTCCGCGATCGCTTCTCAATGCCTTCCAACAAACCCTCCTCAACCCCCCTCCCATCGCTCAATCGATCCCCCTACCCGTAGAACTCCAAACCCCTCCGCCCGTACCCGTAGGGCCTGAAATTGGACAACCCATTCCCGTCATTCCCCCGACCCCCCAAGTCCCCCTTCAACCCGCCGCCACCCTGGGGGCAGTCGAACCGCCCAACCCCCTTCACTCCAACAGTAACTCCCTATTATTTCCCACCCAATCCGAGGAAGTCGAGATCGACATTGCCCAACCCATTACCCTCCTCCAAGCCATCGAACTAGCGCGACGCAACAATCCCACCCTAGAAACCGTTCGCATCGAGCTAGAGGCAGCGCGCGAAGACTTACGAGAAGCACTGGCTGCTGAATATCCCACCCTCAGCACTCAGTTCGATGTCACGCGCACCGACTCCGCCCAACAAAGCCTCAACGACTTTTCGCAAAATCCCCAGTTTGCCGGCTTAAACGACACCATTACCAGCTCAGCCAACGCCCAACTCGAACTCAACTACAACCTCTTAACAGGAGGGCGCAGAACCGCTCAAATTCAAGCAGCCGAAGATGCAATTCGGTTCAATCAGCTTGCAGTCGAGCGCCAAAGCGAACAAACGCGCTTTGAAGTCACCCGCGCCTACTATAACTTGCAAGAAGCCGACGCGCGAGTCGGGATCGAACAGGCGGCTATTGCAGATGCAGAGGGAACCTTGCGCGATGCTCAACTGCTCGAAGAAGCTGGACTCGGCACCCGCTTTGATGTACTGCGCGCAGAAGTGGATTTAGCCAACAGCCGACAAAACTTCGTCAACGCTGTATCGCAACAGCTCACCTCTCGCCGCGAACTGGCGACTTCTCTCGGCTTACCTCAAGATGCGATTGTGTTTGCAGCAGACCGAATCGGAAAAGCGGGCGAATGGGAGTTGCCCCTTGAGGAAACCATCGTTTTAGCCTATAAAAATCGAGCCGAGTTGGAACAGCAACTGGTGCAGAGAGATATTAGCGCACAACAGCGCGAAGTGGCTCTCTCCTCGATTCGCCCCCAGGTAAATTTGTTTGCCAATTATAACTTTTTGGGCATTATCGATGACGATCGCGATATCGCCGATGGCTATTCAGTAGGCGCGCGATTGCAGTGGACGCTGTTTGATGGCGGTGCCGCCCGAGCGAGGGCAGCGCGAGAGGAAAAGAATATCGAACTGGCTGAAACCCGCTTCGACGAACAGCGCAATCAAATTCGCTTGGAAGTCGAGCAAGCTTACAACACCCTATCTGCCAACGAAGACAACATCCAAACAGCCAATATCGCCCTGCAACTCGCTCAAGAGAGTTTGCGACTGGCTCGACTGCGCTTCGGCGCGGGAGTAGGGACTCAAACCGAGGTGATTAACGCCCAAACCGAACTGACACGCGCGCGCGGGAACCTTTTAACGGCAATTATTAGTTACAATCAAAGCCTAGCCGCTTTACAGCGCGCTGTCAGCAATTTACCGGACAATCGACTTTTCGATTTGCCTTAAGTTGGGCATTATAAATGAATTTACTTTTTTCCCTAAGTCGCGTCCAACTGTTGAAAGGCGCTCTTCAGCAGCCGGATTACTTAAAGTTGAAGGCATCCTTTCTCCATCAACTGAAACCGGTGGGCGCTATCTTGTTCGTCGGAGCCATTGCCGCCGGGTGTTCGCGCGCGCCTGCGGGGGGTCCGCCTCAAGGACAAAGCGTGTCGGTGGAAGTCGAAGAGGTGGAACAAAGCGTCATTGAAGAGAGTTCGGAGTTTGTCGGAACGCTGGAAGCGGCTGAAAAAGTCGATTTGCGTCCCCGCGTCGAAGGTCGCATCGAAAAGATTTTAGCCCGTAATGGCGATCGCGTCGAGTCGGGCGCGTTGGTGGCTGAATTGCAACCGACCCAAGGTCGCGCTCAATTGCGGGCGGCAACGGAAAATATTAACGTCCAACGGGCGAATTTAAATAGCGTGCGCGCCGAACTGAGCGCGGCACAGTCCCAACTCGCCCAAGCCGAAGCCCGCACCCAAAGCGTTCGGGCAACGCTCCAAAGCCAAGAAGCGGAAGTTCAACGTCAAGTAGCCGAACTTCAACTGCGCGAAAAGGAATTAAAGCGATCGCAAGATCTGGTCGCCCAAGGCGTTCAACCCCAACAAACCTTGGATGAAAAGCAGCGCGACTTCCAAACCGCCCGAGCCGCCCTCAATTCAGCAAAAGCCTTGCGCAGTTCTCAACGAGAGGCGCTCAACGCCGCGATTGCCGCCCAAGAGGAAGCCGGAGAACGAGTCAGAGCGAGTCGGTCGATTTTAGACCGCGAAAAGGCCAATGTGAAACAAGCTGAAGCTCAGCAGGAGTCGGCAACGCAGGATTTTCAGTTCACGCGCGTCACCGCCCCCATTGCCGGAACGGTGGGCGATATTCCTGTGAAGGTGGGAGATGTGGTGAATTCGAGTACCGTTTTGACAACCATTACACAAAATAACTCATTGGATTTGCGCTTGTCGATCCCCGCCGAGCGATCGCCACAATTGCGCGTCGGTTTGCCGGTAGAATTGTTACTCGAAGGCGATCGCGCCGTTAGCGGTAATATTAGTTTTATTTCGCCCCAAGTGGATCGCAACGCTCAATCGATTTTGGCGAAGGCGACGTTTCCCAACCCCGACGGAGATTTGCGCGACGGACAAACGGTGAAAGCGAAAGCAATTTGGTCCACAAGCACGGGAATTACAATTCCGACAACAGCGATTTCGCGCATCGGCGGACAGGCCTTTGTGTTTAGCGTCGAACCGGCACCCGAGGGGGAGGATGGTACAATTGCGAAGCAAGTTCCCGTGACCCTCGGTCCGGTTCAAAATCAGGAATATCCCGTTCTCGAAGGCATTGAAGCGGGCGATAAAATTGTCGTCGAAGGGGTTCTTAAGCTCCAAGATGGCGTGCCAATTGACAGCGATCCGTCAGCGGCCAGCAGCGAACAGTAATCAGTAATCAGTAATCAGTAAACAGCGATCGGCAGTTTCTAGAAAGTTGCCTTACATCTCAGCCAATTTAGAGGACTTCTGCTTGCGGCTTGCAGTTGAAACCGTACCTAGAGTACCAAAAATCAATAAACCCAGTGTAATGGAGGGTTCTGGAACTTCTTCTGGAGCAACTAAAACGCGAAACGTGGCATCGCTGCTGGGCTGTACGTTGCCAAAAAGAATTAAATCACCACCCGTTAGTCAGGTCCGGCTCCTGGAATCGGACTACCCCCCGGCACAGCAAATGAATGCTGATTTGATTTCAGGGCCCATCGAACTGTGTCATCCTCAAGAATCGCAGTGTAAATTTCTCCAACTTCTAGCGTCACCGTGCTAAAGTCAAAATCAACAAATCCAGAAAATCCGGTCGTCAAGTCCGTAAAGACGCTAGAACCGACCAATTGACCGGTTACGCCAACACCCCTAAATAAAGAGACCGTAAGGTCAAAGTCATTAGGAGCAAATGTGGGATTAAAGTCTCTCACGTCAAAACCAATGGAACGAATGGCAGAGTCTTCGGCTGTAAAAGTTTGACCCGTTGGAGAAGAAAACAGGATTTGCCGAGTGGGTCCATCAGTTTCTGGTTGGATAATGGACGCAGCCCGGGCTTTTTCCGCCACCAGACTTCCACTTGTTAAAACCAGCGCAGTTGAAGCAGTCCAAGCAAATAGTTGTATTGCACGCGCCTGATTCAAATTTTCCATAAAACAATTAGATGCTACACCGAAAAAGCTACCTAAAGCACCAAAAGCTATTACACGCGAAGGCGATTTTGATACGAAAATTTATATGAGAAAGACAAAGACTTGTTTCCATCGGTCAGTCTTCTAAAATTTATATATAATGTGCCAATTTTTAAGGTTAGCTCATGAAACCATTAATCGCAAATCCAGAAACCCAGGCCCACTAACGCTTTCTCCCCATGCTGCTCTTTGTTAACGTTTTTATCAAACGTCCCGTCCTGACCACGGTGTGCGCCCTTATCATTGCCATCGTCGGCGCGATCGCGGGAACGCAACTTCCCATCTCCCAGTTGCCCGAAATTGCCCCCACCCAGGTTCAAGTCACCTCGACCTATATCGGTGCCGATGCCAAGACTGTAGAAAATACGGTGACAAGTATCCTCGAACGGGAAGTAAACGGGGTGGAGGGGATGAAATATATTGAATCTAACAGTAGTAACAATGGGTTAAGTCAAATTACTGTTACATTTGATGCCAGCGCAAATCCCGACTTTGCCCAAGTTAACGTCCAAAATCGCGTTGCCAGCGCCGAACCCAAACTGCCCGAAGCGGTCAAACAAACCGGGGTTATTACTGAAAAAGCATCGAGCAATCTATTAATTGTCTTCGGCTTTTACGCTGAAGATAACCTTTATGACGATATTTTTATCAGTAACTACATTGATCTTTTCGTCATCGACTCCCTCAAACGGGTCGAAGGGGTGGGTCAAGCGGTTATTTTTGGCGAACGGAAATATGCAATGCGCGTTTGGGTCGATCCCAACGCCTTAATTAGTCGGGGATTAACCGCCCAAGATGTGGTCAATGCCTTGCGGGAACAAAACGTTCAAATCGGTTTAGGCGCAATCGGCCAACAACCCGCCCCCGCCGACCAAGAAATTCAACTGTCGCTGCGAGTTCAAGGACGCTTGCAATCGGTTCAAGAATTTGAAAATATCGTTGTCAAAACCAACGACGACGGTTCGTTGGTCAAGCTAAAAGATGTGGGACGGGCTGAGTTGGGGGCGGAAAATTACGACAGCAGCGTTCAACTGCGGGGAAATCCCGGCGTAGGCGTGGGAATTTATCAACTTCCGGGAAGTAATGCCCTAGAAGTTGCCCATCTGGTGAAGGAAAAAATTACCGAACTCGAAGCTAATTTTCCCCCCGGATTGCGAGATGTTGTAGCCTTCGATACAACGGAATTCGTCGAAACCTCTCTCACCGAAGTGGCAATTACGCTGCTGCAAGCGATCGCGCTGGTGATTCTCATTCTGTTTGTTTTCCTCCAAGACTGGCGCGCCACCCTCATTCCCGCCGTCACCATTCCCGTCTCGTTAATTGGAACCCTGGCGTTTCTGAAAATTTTTAACTTCGAGATCAACACGCTGACCTTATTCGGCATGGTTCTCGCCACGGGGATTGTCGTAGACGATGCCATTGTCATCGTCGAAGCAGTGGCGACAAAAATCGAACAAGGACAGCGCCCGCGTCAGGCAGCCATAGAAGCGATGGGCGAACTCAGCGGCGCAGTTTTAGCGACTTCTGTGGTGTTGATGGCGGTGTTTATTCCCGTCGCCTTTTTCCCCGGAACCACTGGCAAAATTTATCAACAATTCGCCCTGACGATTGCTTTTGCGATCGCGATTTCCACCTTCAACGCCCTCACCTTCTCCCCCAGTATGGCTGCCCTCCTCCTGCGTTCTCAGCGGGAGTATCGAGGGCCGTTGGGCTGGTTTTTTGGGCGATTTAACGCCACATTCGGCTGGATAACTCGCCGTTACCGCGCTATAGTAGAACGGCTATCTCATGTTCGACTGCTCGTTCTCGGACTATTTGTAGTTGCCTTGGGTCTGACGGTTTTCATGTATCGAACCGTTCCCTCGGCGTTCATCCCCGAAGAAGATCAAGGATACTTTTTAGGAATTGTCCAGACACCCGAAGGCGTTTCCCTCAACTACACCCAAGGGATTATGGATCGCATCGACACAGAGATGCAAAAACTGCCCGAAGTCAAGATGACATTTGCCATTAGCGGCTTTGGGTTCGACGGTAGCGCGCCTAATAAGGGGCTATTTTTCGGCACGCTCGTGCCGTGGGAAGAACGTCGCAAGCCCCAACAGTCGGTGTACGGAATTTTGGGGCGGTTGAACCCAGAATTGCAGAAGATTCCCGGTGCGTTGATTTTTGCCCTTAATGCGCCGCCAGTTCAGGGGTTGAGCAACTTTGGGGGATTTGAGTTTCAACTGCAAGATCGCAGCGGCGGACGGTTGGGCATTGGCGAGTTGGTAGAAAATGCCTATGGGTTGATGGGGGCGGCTAGCGAACAAGACGCGATCGCGGAAGCCTTTACTCAATTTACTGCCAGCGCGCCGCAAATTCAACTGGAACTCGACCGCGACAAGGCGAAATCGCTGAATGTCAATATTGACGAAGCGTTAAGTACCTTGGGGACTTATCTCGGTTCCCAATACGTCAATGACTTTACCTATGGGTCTCGCAGCTATCGCGTTTACGTCCAAGCCGACCAACAGTTTCGTTCTACGCCCAGCGCCATCAATAATATCTACATTCGTTCTCAAGATAATCGCACGATTCCTTTTAGTAATTTAGTTCAAACCGCGCAGATTACCGGGCCGCAAACTATTACTCATTTTAACTTATTTCGCTCCGTTAAATTGCAAGGACAAGCTGCGCCGGGGTTCAGTTCCGGTCAGGCGATTGGGGCAATGGAACGTGCCTATCAAGCTATTGCCTCTCCTGCCTTGGGTTACGAATGGATGGGAACGGCATTAGAAGAACAATCTTCTGGCGGTCAAGCCCCCATTATTTTCGGCTTGGGGTTAGTCATGGTTTTCCTCGTCCTCGCCGCCCAGTATGAAAATTATATCGATCCTCTCATTATTATGCTGTCGGTTCCGCTGGCGTTATTGGGGGCGCTCTTGTTCCTTTATTTTCGCGGGTTGAACCTGGATGTTTACGCTCAAGTGGGTTTAGTCATGCTAATTGGTTTGGCGAGTAAGAATGCCATTTTGATCGTTGAATTTGCCAATCAGCGACTCGCTGAAGGAGAAAGTTTGGTTAAAGCGGCAGTTGAAGCAGGGGAACAGCGGTTTCGACCGATTTTAATGACAGCAATTTCGAGTTTAGTCGGCTTTTTTCCGTTGGTCATTGCAACGGGAGCCGGTTCTGCAAGTCGTTGGTCTATTGGAACGGTGGTTTTTGGGGGATTATTGGTTGCAACGGTTCTAACTTTATTTTTAGTGCCGATTTTATTAATTGCCGTTAAACAGTTGGAACATCGTCTCTTTGGGAAGAAGGAAGTTGAGAAAGCGGCGATCGAAAATGTTGAAAAATCTCCTTCTGTTCGCTCTCCTGATAGAGAAGCAACAACGTTATTCGCCGAGCCAACATCGCCCAATAATAATGGTCGCCCTCGTCCCCAAAAAGCAGCAGGTTTTAAGCCACCGCAACCTCCTTTGACTCAACTTAAGGGGGGAGGGACAATGCTGAACGATGATAATGAATCTTCGCATTCTTCAACTCAGTCAAGAAAGGAGGGAACAACGCTGAATGATGAAGGCTCATTTCCGACAAAGCTGTTCAAAAATGAAGGAACCGGACTGAATAGAGATAATGAAGATTCGCATCCTACTTTCCAGGATCGACGCGATGAGACAAGACTGGGTGATGACTATTCTGACTCAACAACTCAGTTAAATAATGAGGAAACAATACTCAACGATGAGGCTGTGTCTTCAGCAAATCAGCATAGAAATGAGGGAACGGTACTTAATAGGGATGATGGAGATTTACCTTCTTCTCCTCAGTTTAAGCACGATGGGACGGAATTTAATGAATAATGAATAATGAATAATGAATAATGAATAATGAATAATGAATAATGAATAATGAATAATGAATAATTGTTCAATCGTGCCGCCATCGCAAACGGAACTCCTTACAATACATAATATGCAACGTTTGGCAAGTCCGACTTTTCTCCTCTCTATAATTACAATCGCCCTCATTATCGTCGCGATCGCAATCCTCTTTTCTTCCCCTATCCATGCCTCGAACGACGAAGTTTCAGCAGAACTTCCCTTCAGTCGCCCCAATTATTATCCCCTCGAACAAACCGTCGATCCCACTCTCTATCAACCCAATGGAAATTGGATCGGACGCTTGATTTTGCCGCCGCCAGAAGTTACTCAACAACAAGATTGGGTTGAGATAGAACTTTACCATACTCCCGACGAATATCGGGAATTAGTCGGACAAACTCTGCGCTTGGAGTGGAGTTCAGACCCCAAACTTCAAGCTTATCTCGATGCGGTGAAAACTGAGGTTAAATTCAGCGCAGCAACTCGAAAAAGTCAGCAAAAGGGAAATATTCATCCCCAGCGCCTCGACGGACGTTCTTCAGTTAGTTCATTACAATCCCTTGCAGGTGCAAGGTTAGAAGATGATGTTATTGTTAGTTTGTCTCAAGTTGTTGTTCGCAATAATGAAAAGGTTACCCTTCTTCAAATCGAACGCGAACCGGTTCAAATAACAGGGCTATTTTATGGTTTGGTGCAACTTCTCAAACCTGAAGAGGCTAATTCTCCCCTTTGTCCCGAACAATCTCCGCATTTGTGCGAATTCCGCGTTCGTCACTACAATGCCGCTTCAAGACAATTTGATGGCCCCGAAGAGATTGTAAAAATTCCTCAATATCCCCTTAAAAAAAATGGTTTGTTTCCTTCAACAACCCACCAACTCGAACATTCCCCGGCTGGTGAGTTAGGTTGGTATATTTATGGTGCGAAGAATAGCGATGGGGTGTTTGTGGTGCAAGCCTTGCGATCGCGATCGCTTTTTCAACTTCAACCCGATCGCGTTATCTCGGATAAACTTACAGGAATTCGCTACATTCAACGACAAAATTGGCAGGATACCGAGGCGCGGAAAGGAACAATTCAAAAGGTTTTGGTGGATGTAACTGCGCAAAATACCCGAAATGCGATTGCGAAATGGAAAGAAGGCGATCGCGAAGCGCGTTTCGGACGACATCGCGCTTTAGTGGTACATTTATTTGGCGGCATTGGGGGTAAAAAAGCCGAGTCGATGCTGCCAGGAACGGTAACGGGACATTTTTCCTACGGCGTGGCGGAAGTCGTTCGCGAACCCATCGCCGACGAATTACAATTTTCCATTCAATATCAACAAGTATACGCCCACAATCCTGACGGCATCATCGCCGGGACAATGGCGTGGGAAAATTACATGGGAGACTTGCAACGCGGATGGTTGGCGACTCGTCCGGTTTCGGATATCTTGATTCGGTTCGATGCTGTCACCGAGAACTATAATTTTGACGGTATTATCCTGTCGCCCCTTGGGGAATTAGAACAACAATTAGCCATTATCAACGCCCGCTATCGCACGGGAGATGGGACAGGCGCAGCCATTGTGACTCCCGCCACCTCTTGCGCCCAGGACTCCAACCAAGCGCTGTATATTGCCATCGAACGCATTAAACAGCAGGTAAACGAGACTCCGGCGATTGTGCGCTGGCTGGATACCCATCCCGACGATGGGCAAACCCAGCGCTTTCAGCGTCTCGTCGCGCTAGGGAAGGCGTTGGAGGCGGAATTGGTGCCGTTGGGAGTGGTGCGTCCCGACTGGAAATATAACGCTCGAGGTACGATATCGCTGGCTGGAATTGAGACAAACAGTCGGTTTGCCAGTGCGAAAAATCTTCTCCCCGCGTTGCTGAGTTGGCGTACCATTTTTCCCCGTCGCGCCCACGATGAAATTGGACGCATTTTTTTGCAACAAGGGGCGGCGTTGTGGTTTTTGCGCGCAAACCAAGTGGGGGGTTGGGATGAGGATATTTTACCCCTTGCACCGACGGTTTTATTAGGAAAATTTCCGATCGCTGCAACTATTTTGGGACGCTTGTTGACTGCGGTGACGGTGTTTCCCACTGTGCAAGGATGGTTATGGGTGGTAGGAATAACTGTTATTTATAGCGCGATCGCGTTGCCCTTGGGGTTGGCTTCGGGATTTTTGGCGTGGGAACTTGCCATCGACAATGGCAAACAACTCGCGATCGAGGCGTTTTATCTCTTTGTTACCCCCGCTTTAGTCGAAGAGGTCTTTTTTCGGGTTTTGCTCCTTCCTCACCCCACAGAGGGCATTTTTCCAATGTCTTGGGCGCTTTGGGCGATCGCGAGTTTACTCCTTTTTTTGGCGTACCATCCTTTAAATGCGCTTTGGTTCTATCGGTTGGGCAATCCGCTATTTTTTAAGCCCATGTTTTTGGTGTTGGCGGGGTTATTAGGGGTTGCTTGTACAGTTGTTTACGGTCTGACAGGTTCGTTGTGGGGAATTGTTTTGATTCATTGGTTAGTGGTAGGGACGTGGTTGTTTGGGTTGGGGGGGAAACGGAAGTTGGCGGTGAAACCAATTAACAATTAATTATAGTTTTTCCGAATAAAAGTGGTACAAGATAGAAGAATAGAACAATTCAAGAATAGAAGAAGCTTTGAGAAGTTGTGAAAAGTATATAATCTTCTTCTACTGTTTACATTTTATTAAAAAAAGCTATATGATTAACTTTAAGTTCAACCCTTTCGTTCTTAATGGTAGCCCTCACTCAACCTCGTGCCGATCGCGTCGTCTTATACGATATCAGTTGGCAGCAATTTGAAAACCTGCTTGCCAATTTGGGCGAGAGTCGTGGGACGCGAGTCGCCTACGATAGCGGAACTCTAGAAATTATGACTCCCTTGCCCGAACACGAATATTACAAGGAAACTCTCGGCGATACGATTAAAGATATCGCA
Source organism: Cyanobacteriota bacterium (assembly GCA_034189065.1). Lineage (GTDB taxonomy): Bacteria > Cyanobacteriota > Cyanobacteriia > Cyanobacteriales > Spirulinaceae > FACHB-1406. The sequence goes on along the minus strand of JAXHVQ010000026.1, from coordinate 4,222 downwards.
GAAGTGTTGGCGCAAGAATATGAAAGTTTGGGTTCGACGACTTGGAAGCGAAAACTCAAACAAGCTGGGGTGGAAGCTGATAATTGTTTCTATTTTCAAAACGAGCCGAAGATTCGCGGAAAACTCGACATCGACTTAGAGCGCGACCCGCCGCCTGACTTGGCTTTGGAAATTGATGTGACGAGCAAATCTCTCGCTCGCTTCCCGATTTACGCTCCCTTGGGCGTTCCCGAAATTTGGTGCTACGATTCGGGAAAGTTGAAAATTTACCAACTCAACGGACAAGAGTATATTGAGGTGGAAACGAGTTCAATTTTCCCCACTCTTCCTGTTGGAGAACTTCCCCAACTAATCGAACAACACCGCTGCTCTGGACGGCTATCGTTGCGTCGAGCTGTGCGGAAATGGGCGAGGGAAAATGTCGGAAATGTTTAAGGGGTTTGTAAGTCTCTCAACAAAATCTTTTACACGCCTTTCACTCTCGAAAACACGGTATATCAAGGCATTGAGAATATCAAAATGGGCAATTAATTGTCAACAGGTGCTTAGTGGCTTGGCAAGAGATCGGCCGATCTTAAGCTTTCATCTGAGAGAATTCCCTTGCCCGCCGTTGCCTAACGCAAGCGTTTGAGACCTCTTTGAGAGGAACTAAGTAGGTGGGCGTAATTAAACTAACAATAACAAACCCTGGAACTCTTGTGTAGTAAGCAATCTGGCTTTTCGGATTTTACGCTTATTTATGCCCACCTACTTATCCGTCCGACTCGACTACTCAGCTTCTTGCTTCTTAGCACTTTTCACCTTGGCAGCGGCACCCAAAGCACCGACTGCTAGCAAACCGAGCAGGGAAGCGGGTTCGGGAGTCTTAGCCGCCAGTTTCCATTGAGCGGGGTTGTAGGGTTCGGCGCGATTGCCGTAGGATACACCGCCGCTATATATAGGCACTCCAGTAAACACCCCGTTACTATCGAGCACAAAGCCGTCAAAACAAGCTGGAGAGTCGCAAGCAATAATATCCATCACCGAACCGCTGAAGCTGACGGTTGGGGTGCCAGGAATTCCAGTAATTACCTCAATGAAAGACTCAACAAAGGGCAATTCGGGGCTGGGTACGCCGTTAAACAGGGGCATGAGAATTTCTGAGACAAAGACTGTATCGCCATCGGATTGAACTTCCCCTTCTAGCATCCCGCTGAGGATATCGCCATTTTCGAGGGTGTAGGAGAAGTTGAAGCTAGCCGCTTGTGCCGCATTCATCGCGCCTAAGCTCAGGATAGTACCGGCGGTAGTCGTAACAGCGATTTGGGCGAGGAGAGTTTTCATGAGTTCCTTATTTCTTGCTTACAGTTGTTTGCTTTAACTGCCCCGATTTTAAGGAAGCTCTATCTAAATGTAAATATTGACGCGACAAGCTTCTTGAAAACAATAAATTTCAAGGATTTATGTAAAGACACCATGAATTCTGGTTAAGGTCGAGACAAAGTCGCGAAAATTAACCAGAATTTCAGAACCGACAAGTATCAGAACAAGTTTGAAGAACCCGGTTGGATGAGAGCGATATGAGACTTATATCTGCGTCTCAGCCTTCAATTGACGCTCTTCTCCCAGAAGAAGTTAGGGGGAGCTTTCTTGACTGCACGCCCAATGAAAATTACTCTACTGTTGACAACTCCCCGTCCTAAAGGAGCGGGGATTCTCGCGTCACAGGGAGAGTCTAGCAGGAGTATGGACTCCAACCCCGATACGGGGCTGTGTCCGCCCACAGGTGGCGGACACAGCCCCTCATCTTTACCCTCGACGAGCGTTGGTACGACCTGCCCGACCGCACTTAAGCCTCGTTCTTTTACAACTTGCGCTGCGGCTACATCGCGATTAGTGGTGTAGCCGCAATTATCGCAAGAATGAACTCGTTGAGCTAAAGTTTTCTTGCCGCAATTCGTCCCACAATGGGGGCAAATCTGACTTGTGCCATTGGCATCTACCCTCGCAAAATACACGCCGCACTTCCAACAAACATGACTGAGGATTGTTAAGAATGAACCCCAAGCTGCATCAAGACAAGCCTTTCTTAACGCTGCCCTTGATAGTGCTTTGAGATTCAAATCCTCAGCAAATATCATGCCAATCCCATCGCAGAGACGATGAGCTAGTTTGAAGAAGAAATCCTTGCGGCAATTGTGTGTTTTTTCGTGAAGTAGCCCAATTTGACGTTTAACTCTCAACCAGCGTCGCGAACCTTTCTTCTTGTTTTTCAATCTTCGTTGCAGCAATCCAAGCTGGCCTTCAGATTCTTTGAAAAACTTATGTCCTTTAATCAGTTCGTTTTCGCTGGTGGCAATAAAATCATTCAGTCCCAAGTCTATACCGATGGCGTAACCGTGGGGTATAGCATCGGGAACATTTACGTCACACTGAATTGAAACCGAGACATAATAACCACTGGCTTTCTTGATGACTCGAATTTGTTTGCAGATAAACCCATCGGGAATATCCCTGGAGTTGTGAAACTCGACTTTCCCGATTTTAGGAAGGTCAATGGTATCTTCCCCAACCGCATTTGGTTTCACCTGGGGAAATACGAATGACCGCATCCATTTCTTAAAACGCGGAAACCCGAATCCTCTCTCCCACATATTCACAAATGCAGCTTCTAATTGTTTTAGAGTTTGCTGCAAAACTTGAGATTGAGGGATTTTTAGATTCGGGTTGGTTCGTTTTGCCCCAGTCAATGATTTACATTGACTAGCATAAGTTGGGCGTTTTGTTTCAGGAGAAATGATGTATTCTGAGCGAATCGAGCATCGGTCAACTAAACATTTTCTAGAATTTACCCAGTCTTTTCGTTCCCTCAGCCCATAGTTATAAACCGAACGGCAAACATCAAGCCACTCATCAAGGACGGTGGCTTGCTCTGGTGTCGGTCGCAACTTGTACTGATAGGAAAGGATAAGCATCGATCGCAAGCAAGTCGATATTTCATAATCATAACACGATAAATAAAAGCCGTCCTCCGCTTCACTAAAGGACGGGGCTTTAAACCCAGGATTTTTGGTAAGCTGACGTGCATTTAAAGAGCGGAACTCACTACAGCGAAGCTGCCTTTCGGAAAATTTAATATCGCAATTCTTCAAGCCGAACAGCTTACTTAACTATTGAGCCTTTTGCTTCTTAGCACTTTTCGTCTTGGAAGCAGCACCCAAGGCACCGACTGCCAGCAAAGCGAGCATGGAAGCGGGTTCGGGAGTCTTAGCCGTCAGTTCCCATTGAGCGGGGTTGTAGGGTTCAAAGCTATTGCCGTAGGAGCCGCCGCTGATGTATGAGGGGACTCCCACGAAAATTCCGCTAGCATCCAACAAAAAGCCGTCGAAACAGTTCGGGGTACAAGCCAGAAGATTCATTATCGAACCGCTAAGACTGACAGTTGGAGTTGTGGTAGGAAGTCCCAGGAAAAACTCGGCAGAAGTAACAAAAGGTAACTCCGGAGCGGGCGCGCCGTTAAACATGGGCATGGTAATGTCGGAAACGAAGACTGTATCGCCATCGGATTGAACTTCCCCTTCTAGCATCCCGCTAAGGATATCGCCATTGTTGAGGGTGTAGGAGAAGTTGAAGCTAGCCGCTTGTGCCGCATTCATCACGCCTAAGCTCAGGATAGTACCGGCGGTGGTGGCAACAGCGACTTGAGCGAGGAGAGTTTTCATGAGTTCCTTAATTCTTGCTTACAGTTATCTATTTTAATTGTCTTTATCTTAAGGAAACTCTATCTAAATGTAAATATTGATACAGCAAACTTGTTGGAAACTACAAATTCAGAAGGGTTATGTGAAGACAACGTAAATTTCGGACAAACTTGGGAAAAAGTTGTGAAAATACTTTCAAAAAATAAAATTGCGCGCTTGCCGTCAAACTTTTAAACTCCCGATCGCCTAATGACTGTCCCAATACCGTTGAGCTTGCTTGGGGGTGAAGCGCAACCAACCCGGGTCGCCAAGGGCGATCGCGCGCGCGCCAACAACGGATCGAAGGCATCCCCCACCTCGCGAAACCCACGCCATTTAGTTGCGCTGAGGCGAAACCAGAATGTAGGAGTCCCTTGATATAATTAACTTTAAGTTCAACCCTTTCGTTCTTAATGGTAGCCCTCACTCAACCTCGTGCCGATCGCGTCGTCTTATACGATATCAGTTGGCAGCAATTTGAAAACCTGCTTGCCAATTTGGGC